>JAJDNO010000010.1 GCA_022340615.1 Gallionella sp.
GGGTGTGAGGTCTAGCAGACTAAGCTGCTAAAGCGTACTTTTCGTCGTTTGCGACTAGTTTTTTCCAGCTGATTTACGAGGTGGCGGGTCCTCGGTATGCCCTACGCTGCTTTGTAACCCACGTCGAAGCCAAGTCGTCCCCGGTTCGATTCGATACAAGCGGTGCAGATTGTAGCAGGTTCAGACTGGAATCAGGCCGAGAAGTTCCATTGGCTTGTTTAAGCTGCCGTGCGCATGCCAGTTTTCGACGGAAGCGTCGTGGCTGACGTAGCCGTAGCTTGCAATGATGCCGCGTATTCCGGCAGAGTTTGCGGCCTGCATGTCGCGCAGGTCGTCTCCGACATACAGGCATTCGGCAGCGGTCACGCCGATAAGCTGGCAGGCTTTGAGCAGCGGCTCGGGATGCGGTTTGGCATGGGCATAGCTGTCGCCGCTTACCAGGCAAGCGGCGCGCTCGGCATAACCCAGCGCCTGCATGAGCGGGACGGTGTAGCGGTGCGGCTTGTTGGTGACGATGCCCCACTTGATGCCGTGCTGTTCCAGCGTGTCGATCAGTTTTGCGGTGTCGTCGAACAACTGGCTGTGCACGCAGATGTTGTTGGCGTAGTAGTCCAGGAAGATGTCGCGCAACTCGTTGTAATCCGGGTGATCCGGATCGATGCCGAAGCCGGTCTTGAGCAGGCCGCGCGAACCATGTGAGGCTTGCGGACGCAATGCCGCCAAGGGCAGCGGCGGCAGATCGCGCATCGCGCGGGTATGGTTGAGCGCTGCGGCGAGGTCGGGCGCGGTGTCGGCAAAAGTGCCGTCCAGGTCGAACAGGACTGCTTTGATCACGATCAATCCTTGCGGCAGGCGATCATGTAGTTGACATCCGTATTCTTGCCCAAAGAATAGATCTTGGTCAGCGGGTTGTAGCTCATGCCAATCAGGTCGACCAGGTCCAGGCCGGCATTGCGGCAGGACTGGGCCAGCTCGGATGGCTTGATGAACTTGGCGTAATCGTGCGTGCCGCGAGGCAGCAGGTTCAATACGTATTCCGCGCCGACGACGGCGAACAGATAGGACTTCGGGTTGCGGTTCAGCGTGGAGAAGAATATCCAGCCGCCCGGTTTGGCCAGCTTCGCGCAGGCTGCGATCACGCTGCCCGGGTCGGGCACATGTTCGAGCATTTCCAGGCAGGTGACCACATCGTAGTGGCCGGGCTGTTCAGCGGCCAGATCCTCGACCGCGATGCTGCGGTAATTGACCTGCTTGCCGCTTTCCAGCAGGTGCAGCTTTGCGACCTGCAGGGCCTTGTCGGAAAGGTCGATGCCGGTCACATCCGCTCCCGATCCCGCCATGCTCTCCGACAGGATGCCGCCGCCGCAGCCGACATCCAGCACGGTCTTTCCAGCCAGGCCGGCGTGGCGGTCGATGTAATCCAGACGCAGCGGGTTGATGTCGTGCAGCGGCTTGAATTCGCTGTTCGGATCCCACCATTTGTGGGCCAGTTGCGAGAATTTTTCCAGTTCGATGGGGTCGGCGTTGGTCATGGCCTGCGGGTGCCTGATATTGATTTATGAGGCTGCGACTCTAACAAAACTCGGGGCATTCGCCAAATGGCGGTACCTGTCATGCGGATGGCTCAGTGAGGCTCCATTGTGCTAAAATGTTCGCTTTGATTATCGGGCCGGAAAGTAGCCGGACTGATCGTTCTTGCAACAATAATCGGGTCACCCATGGAACAACAATTCGCCAAAGAAACTCACCCCGTCAGCCTTGAAGAGGAGATGCGCAAGTCCTATCTGGACTATGCAATGAGCGTCATAGTCGGGCGCGCTTTGCCGGATGTGCGCGACGGCCTGAAACCGGTCCACCGCCGCGTACTGTTCGCGATGCACGAGCTGTCCAATGACTGGAATCGCGCTTACAAGAAGTCGGCGCGTATCGTCGGCGATGTGATCGGTAAATACCATCCGCACGGTGATACCGCGGTATACGACACCATCGTTCGCATGGCGCAGGATTTTTCGCTGCGTTACCCGCTGGTGGACGGGCAGGGCAACTTCGGTTCGGTGGACGGCGACAACGCGGCGGCAATGCGTTACACCGAAATCCGCATGGCGAGGATCGCGCACGAGCTGCTCGCCGACCTGGACAAGGAAACCGTCGATTTCGGGCCGAACTACGACGGTTCCGAGCACGAACCGCTGGTATTCCCGTCGCGCTTCCCGAACCTGCTGGTGAACGGATCGTCCGGTATCGCGGTGGGCATGGCAACCAACATCCCGCCGCATAACCTGGGCGAAGTGGTGGATGCCTGTCTTGCGCTGCTGAACAATCCCGATCTGGACATCGAGCAGTTGATCGAATATGTGCCGGCACCGGATTTTCCGACGGCTGGCATCATCTACGGACTGGCCGGAGTCAAGGAAGGCTACCGAACCGGACGCGGCCGCGTGATTATGCGCGCGCGCACCCATTTCGAGGATATCGGCAAGGGCGAACGCCAGGCCATCATCATCGACGAACTGCCCTATCAGGTGAACAAGGCCAACCTGCTGATCAAGGTCGGCGAACTGGTTCGCGAGAAGCGGCTTGAAGGCATCTCCGAGATCCGCGACGAATCGGACAAGTCCGGCATGCGCGCGGTCATCGAACTGAAGCGCGGCGAGAATGCCGAGGTGATCCTGAACAAGCTGTACAAGGACACACAGTTGCAGGACAGCTTCGGCATCAACATGGTCGCGATCATCGACGGCCAGCCCAGGCTGCTCAACCTGAAGGAAGTGATCGATGCTTTCCTGCGCCACCGCCGCGAAGTCGTCACGCGCCGCACCGTCTTCGAATTGCGCAAGGCGCGCGAACGAGGCCATATCCTGGAAGGCCTGGCGGTCGCGCTGTCCAATGTTGACGAGATCATCGCGCTGATCAAGGCTGCAGCGACCCCGGCCGACGCCAAGCGCGAACTGATTGCGCGGGGCTGGCGCTCATCGCTGGTGGAAGACATGCTCAGCCGCGTCAGCGAAGCGTCTCGCCCGGACGGACTGCTGCCCGAGTACGGCCTGGTCGGCACGGGCGATGCGGTCAGCTACCACTTGTCTGAGGCTCAGGCTCAGGCGATTCTGGAGCTGCGCCTGCAGCGCCTGACCGGCCTGGAGCAGGACAAGATTGTCGGAGAATACCGCGATGTCATGGACAAGATCACCGACCTGCTCGACATCCTGGCTAAACCCGGGCGCGTCACGCAGATCATCCACGACGAGCTGGTCGCGGTGAAATCCCAGTTTGGCGACAAGCGCCGCAGCGAGATCGTCACCCATACCCAGGACATGAGCATGGAGGACCTGATTGCGCCGCAGGACGTGGTGGTCACTCTGTCGCATGGCGGATACATGAAGTCGCAGCCGCTGGACGAATACAAGGCCCAGAAACGCGGCGGACGCGGCAAGCAGGCAACCGCTACCAAGGAAGACGACTTCATCGACAGCCTGTTCATCGCGAACACCCACAACTACATATTGTGTTTCTCCAATCGCGGCCGTGTGTACTGGCTCAAGGTCTATGAAGTTCCGCTGGGCAGCCGCATCTCGCGCGGCAAGCCGATCGTGAACCTGCTGCCCCTGGAAAGCGGCGAGAAGATCAACGCGGTGCTTCCGGTAAGCGAATTCGTCGAGGACAAATATGTGTTCTTCGCAACCACGAATGGCACGGTGAAGAAGACTTCCCTGACCGAATTCTCGCGCCCGATGAAGCGCGGCATCATCGCAATCAATCTGGACGATGACGATCACCTGATCGGGGTTGCGCTTACCGACGGCAAGCACGACGTGATGCTGTTCTCGAACAGCGGCAAGGCGGTGCGCTTCGACGAGGAAGATGTCCGCCCGACCGGGCGAGCATCGCGCGGCGTGCGAGGCATGAAGCTGGCCGCGGGGCAGCAGGTGATCTCGCTGCTGGTCGCCGAGAATGAGCAGCAGAGCGTGCTGACCGCAACCGAAAACGGCTATGGCAAGCGCAGCCCGATCACCGAATACACCCGCCATGGCCGCGGCACGCAGGGCATGATCGCGATCAAGGCTTCGGAGCGCAACGGCAAGGTGGTCGCCGCTACGCTGGTGGATCCCGATGACGAGATCATGCTGATCGGCACCGGCGGCGTGCTGATCCGCACCAGGGTGAATGAAATTCGCGAGATGGGCCGTACCGCACAGGGCGTCACGCTGATGAATGTGGAAGAGGGCGAGAAGCTGGCCGGCCTGAGCCGCATCGCGGAGCCGGAAGACGAGGAAGAAAACTAGGTGCAAGCTGCTCGGCAGGTTTTCTTGAATCCTGAACCTGTATTTTAAAACTCTGGAGTAAAACGACATGACGATATACAACTTCAGCGCGGGTCCGGCAGTTTTGCCCAAAGAGGTGCTGCAACAGGCACAGGCTGAAATGACAGACTGGCACGGCAGCGGCATGTCGGTGATGGAGATGTCGCATCGCGGCAAGGAGTTCATGAGCATCCAGGCGCAGGCCGAGGCCGATCTGCGCGAACTGATGGGCATTCCGGTCAACTACAAGGTGCTGTTCATGCAGGGCGGAGCCAGCATGCAGTTCGCCATGGTCCCTTTGAACCTGCTGCGCGGCAAGCTCTCTGCGGACTACGTGAACACAGGAGAGTGGTCAAAGAAGGCGATTGCCGAAGCGAAGAAGTTCAGCTATGTCAACGTGGCGGCGAACAATGCCGACAAGAATGGCACTTATGTGCCCTCCTTCGATAGCTGGAAACTGGACCAGGATGCGGCCTATGTACATTACACCCCGAACGAGACCATAGGCGGCGTCGAATTCAACTGGGTACCGGATGTCGGAAAGGTCCCTTTGGTCGCGGACATGTCCTCCTGCATTCTATCGCGCCCAATCGATGTTTCCAGATTCGGATTGATTTACGCAGGCGCTCAGAAGAACATTGGCCCGGCAGGACTGACCATCGTGATCGTGCGCGATGATCTGGTTGGATATGCGGATAATCGGCTGCCGGCCATGCTGAATTACAGGATATACGCCGAGAACGACTCGATGTACAACACGCCGCCGACCTATGGCATCTACATGGCAGGCCTCGTATTCAAGTGGCTGAAGAAAAACGGCGGGATTGGCGCGATGGAAAAAACCAACATCGCGAAGGCCGTTCTGCTGTACGACGCGATCGATGCCAGCAACGGTTTTTATCATTGTCCGGTGGAAAAAGCTGACCGTTCTCGCATGAACGTGCCATTCACTATGAAGGATTCGAACCTGGATGGCGAATTCCTGAAACAGGCCGACGCGCGCGGATTGCTGCAGCTGAAAGGGCATCGTTCGGTCGGCGGCATGCGCGCATCGATATACAACGCGATGCCGCTGGAAGGTGTGCAGGCGCTGGTTGCTTTCATGAACGAATTCGCCGGACTGCATGCCTAGAACCTTTCAAATTCTGACGCTGAACCGGATTTCACCGGCAGGGCTGGGCCGTTTTCCTGCCGCACGCTACGTCACCGGCACCGAGGTCGCCGAACCCGATGCGATCCTGGTGCGCTCGCACAACATGCACGAGATGCACATCCCGGATACGGTGCTGGCCATTGCGCGCGCCGGGGCGGGAACCAACAACGTGCCGGTCGACAAGATGAGCGAGCGCGGCGTGCCGGTGTTCAATGCGCCCGGCGCGAATGCGAATGCGGTGAAAGAGCTGGTCATCACCGGCATGCTGATGGCGTCGCGCAATATCGTTCCGGCGCTGCATTTCGCTTTCAGCCTGCACGGCGATGATGCGACGCTGCACAAGCTGGTCGAGGAAGGCAAAAAACATTATGCGGGTACCGAGCTTCGCGGACGCACGCTGGGCATAGTCGGTCTGGGCGCGATAGGCCGCTTGGTCGCGGATGCCGCGATCGGCTTGGGCATGAACGTGATCGGCTTCGATCCTGAAATCACCGTTGATGCCGCCTGGAGTTTGCCTGCGCAGGTCAAGAAGGCAAGCAGCGTGGAAGACCTGCTCAGGCACAGCGATTTCGTTTCGCTGCATGTGCCGCTGCTGGATGCCACGCGCGGATTGATCAACGACAAGCGCGTCGCGGCGATGAAGGCCGGCAGCGTGCTGCTTAATTTTTCGCGCGATGCGATCGTCGATGAAGATGCAGTTCTGGCCGGACTGGCGAGCAAGCATATGCGCTGCTACGTGTGCGATTTCCCGACCAGCAAAAACCGGAACAATCCCGGCGTGATTGCGTTGCCGCATCTTGGGGCTTCGACCCACGAAGCCGAGGAAAATTGCGCGGTAATGGTTGCGGACCAGCTGCGCGATTACCTGGAACACGGCAACGTGGTCAATACGGTGAATTTTCCCAACGTCAGCATGCCGCGCGAATCGGCGTTCCGTCTCGCGATCGCGAACAGCAATGTGCCGAACATGCTCGGCCAGATTTCGACCACGCTGGCGGACGCGGGGATCAACATTCATAACATGATGAACAAGTCGCGCGGAGAGATGGCTTACACGCTGGTGGATACAGACAGCGCGATTCCGGCTAAACTGATCGCGCAGATCGCCGCGATTCCGGGTGTGCTGATGGTGCGCGATCTGCCTTTGCTGAAAGAAATGTAACCAGGAACACGAACCACCAGGCAATCATGAGCGAAAAATTCAAACAACTCCGCGAGCAGATCGATCAGCTGGACGACGAGCTGCTGAAGCTGGCCAACCGCCGTGCGTCACTCGCACAGCAGATCGGCAATCTCAAGGAAGACGGCGTGATATTGCGCCCCGAGCGCGAGGCGCAGGTCCTGCTGCGCCTGCAGCAGCAGAACACGGGTCCGCTGAGCAATGCCGCTGTCGTGCGGCTGTTCACCGAAATCATCTCGCAATGCCGGGCGATGGAAGCCCCGCTGACGATCGCGTTTCTCGGACCCGAAGGTACCTTTACCGAGGCCGCCGCACTGAAGCGGTTCGGCGGAGCGATACAGGAGCAGCCCTGTTCGACGATAGACGAAGTGTTTCGCGCGGTGACAAGCGGAACGGTCCATTACGGCGTGGTGCCGGTGGAAAATTCATCCGAAGGCGCTGTCGGGCGCACGCTGGATTTGCTGGTGAACACCACACTGCAGATCTGCGGCGAAGTGATTTTGCCGATCCATCAATGTTTGCTCGGCCAGCAAAGCGAACTGAGCGCGATCAATTCAGTGTATTCGCATCCGCAATCGTTCGGACAGTGCCAGGGCTGGCTGAATACCCATCTGCCGCATGCAGCGCGCATACCGGTCGCCAGCAACGCCGAAGCGGCGCGGCTTGCATCGGAAAATCCGCACAGTGCGGCGATCGCCGGCATCCAGGCGGCTGCGCTGTTCGGTTTGCAGGTGCTGGTCGAGAACATCGAGGATGATGCCAACAACACCACACGGTTCCTGGTGCTGGGCAACCAGCAGGTGACGCCCTCGGGCAATGACAAGACTTCGCTGGTGATGTCTACCGCGAACCGTCCGGGAGCAGTGCATGACCTGCTGGTGCCGCTGGCCAAGCACGGTGTCAGCATGACCAAGCTTGAATCGCGTCCGGCTCGCTCCAGCCTCTGGGAATATGTGTTTTTCATGGATGTCGAGGGCCACCAGGACGACGCGAAAGTAGCCGCCGCACTGGCCGAACTCAGGAAGGTCGCCGCTTTTGTCAAAGTGCTGGGTTCGTATCCGGTCGCGATATAGCGCAAAAATCTGATGCGCAAACCGAAATTGGGATCGCGCGGTGCTCGGCATTCGTGGCCGCACAGCGGCAGACTCACGTGTACACTCCGGTGCCTGTCTCCGGCTCCCCCAATGACAATCCGCTCGCTGCGATTTCTGTCGCTATGTTTGAATATGTAAATGTGTGTTGATTAAAAGATGAATTATTCCGAACTGGCACCACCCTACGTCCGCGCGATCGCGCCATACCAGCCCGGCAAGCCGATTGCCGAACTGGAGCGCGAGCTCGGCATCACCGGCATCGTCAAGCTGGCCTCGAACGAAAACCCGCTCGGCTGCAGCCCGCGCGCTACCGCCGCGATGCACGAAGCGATCAGCACGATCGCGCTGTATCCGGACGGCAACTGTTTCGAGCTGAAGGACGCGCTTTCCCGGCGCTATGGCGTCGAGCAGGCCGGTATCGTGCTGGGCAACGGGTCCAACGACATGCTGGAACTCGCTGCGCGGGCCTTCATGACGGTCGGCGACAAGGCGGTATATTCTGACCATGCGTTTGCGGTGTATCCGCTGGCGACGCAGTCGGTCGGCGCGACCGGGATCAGCGTGCCGGCTATCGAATTCGGCCACGACCTCAAAGCGATAATGAAGGCCGCCGTGGACCAGCAGGCCAAGCTGATATTCATCGCCAATCCGAACAATCCGACCGGAACCTTCCTGTCCGGCGACGCGTTGCTTGAATTCATGCGCGCGCTGCCTGGCAGCATACTGGTGGTGCTGGACGAGGCCTACAACGAATACCTCCCGCACGAAAATCGCTACGATTCGGTGGCGTGGCTGGCCGAGTTTCCCAACCTGATCATCTCGCGCACGTTCTCCAAGGCATACGGCCTGGCCGGGTTGCGAGTCGGTTATGCATTGGCCGATGCGCAGGTGGCCGACATGATGAACCGGGTGCGCCAGCCGTTCAACGTGAACAGCATCGCGCAGGCCGCCGCGGTGGCCGCATTGCAGGATACTGAATTCGTGCAGCAGACCCATGCGCTTAACCTGCGTGGCATGAAACAGATCACCGGCGGGCTGACCGGGATGGGGCTGGAGTACATACGGTCCTTCGGCAATTTCGTCAGCTTCAGGGTCGGGAATGCGCAGCATGTATACCAGCGACTGCTTGAGTCCGGCGTGATCGTGCGGCCCGTCGCAAATTATGCGATGCCCGAATATTTGCGGGTCAGCATTGGCCTGGAATCGGAGAATGAAAAATTTTTGTCTGCGTTAAAGCAGATTCTTGGAGAGAAGTAATGATTATCGTAATGGGCAAGGATGTAACCGACGAACAAATCGGCGCAGTGGTGAAGCGGCTGGAAACGGCCGGATTGAAGGCAAATATCTCGCGCGGCATCGAGCGCACCGTGATCGGCGCGATCGGCGATGAGCGGCCGCTGACCGTCGAAATGTTCACTCCGCTGCCCGGCGTTGAGTCGGCGATGCACATCGCCAAGCAGTACAAGATCGTGTCGCGCGAATCTCACCGGGATAATACCGTCATTGATATCGGAGGGATAAAACTGGGCGGCAACCAGATACAGGTCATTGCGGGCCCGTGCTCGGTGGAGACGCAGGATCAGATGGACCTGTCCGCAAAATTCGTCAGCGAGGCGGGTTGTCGCCTGATGCGCGGCGGTGCGTTCAAGCCGCGCACCAGCCCCTACACCTTCCAGGGCAAGGGCAAGGAAGGTCTGGACATATTCCGCAAGGCGGCAGGCAAATACAAGCTGCCCATCGTGACCGAACTGATGGATATCCGCATGCTGGATACCTTCATGGAAAACGACGTCGACGTGATCCAGATCGGCACGCGCAACATGCAGAACTTCGACCTGCTCAAGGAAGTCGGGCGCATCAACAAGCCGGTGATCCTGAAGCGCGGGATGTCGGCAACCATTTCCGAATGGCTGATGGCGGCCGAATATATCGCGGCAGGCGGCAACCACAACATCATCTTCTGCGAACGCGGCATCCGCACCTTCGAGACCTATTACCGCAACGTGCTGGACGTGACCGCGATTCCGGTGCTGAAAAAGGAAACCCACCTGCCGGTGATCGTCGATCCGTCTCACGCCGGCGGCAAGGCCTGGATGGTTGCATCGCTGTCACAGGCCGCGGTCGCGGCGGGCGCAGACGGCCTGCTGGTCGAGATGCACCCGAATCCGTGCGAGGCCTGGTGTGACGCCGACCAGGCGCTGACTCCGCAGGAACTGAAGGACATGATGGTGACACTGGGCAGCATCGCCAATGCGATCGGCCGTACAATCTAGAGGCAGCCAATGGCAGACATGGAATTCACGCTGACGCTGAACCGGCAACAGGACTACCTGTTCAATGTGCAATTCGATCTTGCAGGCGTGCCCGATCTGCAACTGGACGAGCCGTCCCCGCTGGGGGCGGGCGCCGGGCCGAATGCCTCCAGGCTGCTGGCAGCCGCGGTGGCGAACTGCCTTTCCGCGAGCCTGCTGTTCTGCCTGGGCAAGTTCAAGCAGGACCCGGAAGGGCTGACCGCGCATGTGACCGGCAAGATGGTGCGCAACGACAAGGGACGCCTGCGCGTGGGCGGTATCGCGGTTGATATCCGTCTGGAGCAGACGGTGGAGCGCCTGTCGCATTGTGTCGACCAGTTCGAGGATTTCTGCGTGGTGACCGACAGCGTCCGCAACGGAATTCCGGTCAGCGTGCAGGTGCGGGATGCCGATGGACAACTGATACACCAGAGTGAATCATGACAGCAAAGCTTTTCAATAAAGTCGTTGTATTCGGCGTCGGACTGATCGGCGGATCGTTCGCGCTGGCATTGCGCAAAGCCCATGCTGTGGAATCGGTGGTCGGCTTCGGCCGCAGCAAACAGACTCTGGTCCATGCGAAGCAGCTCGGCATCATCGACAGCATCGGTGAGGATGTTTCTGCGGAAGTCGCGGATGCAGACCTGGTCATGCTGGCGACACCGGTCGGACAGATGGGTGAACTGATGGCGGGTATTGCACCGCATCTCGGACCGCAAACCATCATCACCGATGCTGGAAGCACCAAAGTGGAGGTGGTGCGCGAGGCTTACGCGCAACTCGGCAGCAAATTCGCGCAGTTTGTCCCGGCACATCCGATTGCCGGGGCGGAGCAGAGCGGCGCGATGGCGGCGCGCTCCGACCTGTTTCAGTGGAAGAAAGTGGTGCTGACCCCGTTGCCGGAAAACAGCGCGGTGTCGGTTGATCGCGTGCGCCGTGCATGGGAACAGTGCGGCGCAATGGTCAGCACGATGACGCCGACGCAGCATGATGAAGTATTCGCGGTCGTGAGCCATTTGCCGCATCTGCTGTCGTACGCGCTGGTGCACGATATCGCGCAGCGCGACAACCGCGATCTGCTGCTTTCCTTTGCGGCAAGCGGATTTCGCGATTTCACCCGGATCGCGGCCAGCAGCCCGGAAATGTGGCGCGACATCTGCATGGGGAATCGCGATGCGCTGCTGGCAGAATTGAAAATCTACATCGCGGAATTGAACCGGATGAGTGCCGCGCTGGAAGCAGGCGATGCGGAACAGCTTGAGCAAACTTTCCTATCCGCGCGCACTTTGCGTGCCGGATGGACACTTAAATAAAAAATATCGATGAAGAAGATTTCTGACAGGCGTATCTGGTGGCTGATTTTAGCGTTCGCGCTGGTCTGGTTCTCCAATCTCGAATACCGCAAGCTGATCAAGCCCGACGAAGGGCGATATGCGGAGATTCCGCGTGAAATGGTGGCCAGCGGCAACTGGGTCACGCCGCGCCTGAATGATCTCAAGTATTTCGAAAAGCCGCCGCTGCAATACTGGACGACCGCCATCGCCTACGAAGTATTCGGGCAGCATCAATGGACCTCGAGGCTGTGGACCGGGCTGACCGGCTTTGCCGGCATATTGCTGGTGTGGTTTGCCGGCATGCGCCTGTTCGGGCGCGAGGCGGCAGGGTATGCCGCGGTGCTGCTGAGCGGCAGTCTGCTCTATGTGCTGATGGGCCACATCAACACGCTGGACATGGGCGTCACGTTCTTTATCACGCTCGGAATTGTCGGGTTGCTGATCGCCCAGCAGGAAGGTGAAATACATCGCGGACGCTGGATGATGCTGGCCTGGGCTGCGCTCGGCCTGGCGGTGCTCAGCAAGGGCCTGATGGGGATAGTGCTGCCCGGTGCGGCGCTGTTTCTCTATGCATTGGTTCAGCGCGATTTCACGGTGTTCAAGCGCATGCACTGGCTGTCCGGCCTGGCGGTGTTCCTGCTGGTTACCGCACCGTGGTTCTATCTGGTGATGAAAGCAAACCCGGAGTTCTTCCAGAAGTTTTTCATCTATGAGCATTACACACGCTTCATGACCAAGGAACTTGGGCGCTACCAGCCATGGTACTACTTCGTTCCGATCCTGCTGCTCGGCGCATTGCCGTGGACAGTGCTGATGTTCGATACCCTGGTCAGGACATGGCGCGACAGCAGGCTGCCGGCCAGGACTTTCAACGCCGCGCGCTTCCTGATGGTGTGGGCGGTGTTCATCTACCTGTTCTTTTCCGTTTCGGATTCCAAGCTGCCGTCATACCTGCTGCCGATATTTCCGGCGCTGGCGCTGCTGATGGGCAGGCAACTGGCGGCAATGAAAATGCGCCGCTTGTTCTGGCAGGTCGCGCCGGTGTTGCCGCTTACCCTGCTGGCGCTGGGATTTGCACCATTTGCCGCGCGACTGGCCGACACGCCGCTGCAGCATCAGGGATACAGCGCATATTCGGCGTGGCTGGTGGCAGCTTCGCTGGTCTGGTCACTGGGGGTGATCGGCGCACTGGTTATGCTGCGCCGCCGGAATGCTGCGGAAAGTCACAAGTTTGCCGCGGTGCTGATGCTGTCGCTGAGCACGCTGCTGGCTGCGCTGATCGGCACGTCGGGCTACAACACCATCGCGAAGGAGCGCTCCGGCTACTACATAGCCGAAGCGGTACGCCCCTACATAAAGGCGGACGAACCGTTCTATTCGGTTGATATGTATGAACAGACCCTGCCGTTCTACCTGAAGCACACGTTCACGCTGGTGCAGTATCAGGATGAGATGGCATTCGGTATCATGCGGGAACCCTGGCGCTACATACCCGACTATGCAAGTTTCGCGAAAGTCTGGAAGGCTGGAAAGGACGCGCTCGCGATCATGCCGGTGGCAACTTATGCGCGGCTCAAACAACTGGAATTTGCGATGAAAATTATCTACAAAGATCCGCAATATATAGTGGTGAGCAAACCATGAGGATTTTTTGGGGGCCTAAATGAACCTGGTCAGTTTCGCTCTGATCTTCACCGGCGTGATGCTGAATGCCGCCGCCCAGATACTGATGAAGTCGGGTACCAACGCGATCGGCCATTTCGAATTCAGTGCGGCGAATATTGTGCCGATCGGACTTAAACTGGCCACCGAGTGGCACATCATCACCGCGTTGTTTTGCTACGGAATCAGCGTCGTCGTGTGGATACTCGCGCTGTCGCGCGTGCCGGTCAGCATCGCATTCCCGATGCTGTCGATGGCTTATGTGGTGAATGCGATCGCAGCCTGGTATCTGCTGGGCGAAGCGTTCAACCCGACCAAGCTGGTCGGCATGGGCATCATCATCCTGGGCGTGATCGTCATTTCCCGAGCATAAAAAATTCAACTTTCATTGTTTATATGAACAATACTTTCCTTCCCTTTTCCAGGCCGACGATAGACGAATCCACGATCACCGCAGTCGGCGAGGTGCTGCGCTCCGGCTGGATTACCAGCGGCCCCAAGGTGCTGGAATTCGAAAAGCAGCTGTCGGCCTATTTCGGCGGCCGCCCGGTGCGTACCTTCAATTCTGGCACCTGCACGATGGAGATCGCGCTGCGCATTGCCGGAATCGGCCCGGGCGACGAAGTGATCACCACACCGATTTCATGGGTCGCGACCGCGAACGTGATCATCGAAGTCGGCGCCACGCCTGTGTTCGCCGATATCGACCCGGTCACGCGCAACATCGACCTGGACAAACTGGAGGCGGCGATCACGCCGAAGACCCGAGCGATCATTCCGGTTTACCTCGCCGGCAAGCCGGTGGACATGGACCGTCTCTATGCAATTGCGGCGAAGAACGAACTGCGCGTGATCGAGGACGCCGCGCAGGCGATCGGCTCGACGTGGCACGGCAAACCGATCGGCTCGTTCGGCGATTTCGTGTCTTTCAGTTTCCAGGCCAACAAGAACATCACTACCTCCGAGGGCGGCTGCCTGGTGCTGAACGACGATATCGAGGCGACATTTGCGGAGAAGTATCGCCTTCAAGGTGTCACGCGCAGCGGCTGGGACGGCATCGAGGTCGACGTGCTGGGCGGCAAGTTCAACATGACCGACATCGCCGCCGCGATCGGGCTGGGCCAGTTTTCCAGACTGGATGAAATCACCACGCAGCGGCGCAAGCTGGCGCGGCATTATTTTGCGACGCTGGGCAAGGATTTCGAGTCGCAGACCGGCGCGCAATTGCCACCCGCCGAATTTGAAATGACCAACTGGCACCTGTTCCAGGTCGTGCTGCCGGAGCGCATCACGCGTCCCGAGTTCATGGAAAAAATGAAGGCGCACAACATCGGAATCGGTTTCCACTATGCGCCGATACACCTGTTCAAGCTTTACCGGGATAGGGGTTTCAGGGAGGGCATGTTCCCGGTTGCCGAGCGCGTCGGCGGGCAAATCGTGTCATTGCCGATGTTCTATGCGATGAACGAGGCGGATGTTGAGCGGACCTGCGCAGCAATGCGTGAAGTACTGAAATGATAATTCGCCAGAATTGCGATCGCGTCACACCGGATATTGAACCTTGCAGCGGATTTCGCTAACTGCCCCGCCATGCGGTAAAATGCCGCCCTTATGAATACACCTCAACTATCCGTCGTCATCCCCGTCTATAACGAAGAGCAGGGCCTGCAGGCCCTGTTCGACCGTTTGTATCCGGCGCTGGATGGACTGAATATCAGTTATGAAATCCTGTTCGTCAACGACGGCAGCCGCGACCGCTCAGCCGCGATCCTGCGCGAACAGTTCCAGAAACGACCCGACGTGACCAGGGTGATCCTGTTCAACGGCAATTTCGGCCAGCACATGGCAATCATGGCGGCGTTCGAGCATAGCCGCGGGCAGCGCATCGTCACACTGGATGCCGATTTGCAGAATCCGCCGGAGGATACCGGCCTGTTGCTGGCGAAGATGGACGAGGGCCACGATTATGTCGGTTCGATCCGCCGCCAGCGCAGTGACAGCATGTGGCGGCATGTCGCCTCAAAAGCGATGAACGGACTGCGCGAGCGCATCACCCGCATCAAGATGACCGACCAGGGCTGCATGTTCCGCGCCTATGACCGCGGCATCATCGACGCGATCAACAGCTGCAAGGAGGTGAGTACATTCATCCCGGCGCTGGCTTACAGTTTTGCGCGCAACCCCACCGAGGTGGTGGTCGGACATGAAGAGCGCGCCGCCGGAGAATCAAAATATTCGCTGTACAGCCTGATTCGGCTGAATTTCGACCTGATGACCAGCTTTTCGCTGGTGCCGCTGCAGTTGTTCTCGATGCTGGGCATAGGCATCTCCGTGCTGTCCGGATTCTTCGTGATATTCCTGTTCTTGCGCCGGTTGATCATCGGTCCGGAAGTACAGGGGGTTTTCACGCTGTTTGCGATCGCGTTCTTCCTGATTGGAATCACGCTGTTCGGTATAGGACTGCTCGGCGAATACATCGGCCGCATCTATCAGCAGGTTCGCCACAGGCCGCGCTATCTGGTCGAAGCAGTTCTTGAAACCGAAGAGGGTGTTAAGCCAAAAAAAACCAGAGCACCACGTGCCGCGAAAGTTGCCGCAAAAGTTGCCGGGGAAGCTGACCCGTTTGCATCGCCGGGGACCGGCAAGAAATCAGGAAAAACCGCGCTGGCGGAAGATGCAGAAAGCGCTTCCCTGTTTTCGGACAAGCAGGAATGAGTCGCACAGAATTTTCAGAGAGTATCCGGCAATGAGCAGAGCAGTCGCGTTCACGTATCACAATGCAGGCGTGGCCGACGTGTCGCGGTGGGCGCAGCCTTGGTGCGGACACGACGAGCAGGACGCCTATGCTCTTGTTCCGGGCGGTGCGCGATGAGTCGTGCTGTCGTGTTTGCGTATCACAATGTAGGCGTCCGTTGCCTGAACGTACTGCTTGCACACGGCGTGGATGTCGCGCTGCTGGTTACGCACCGGGACAATCCCAAGGAAACCATCTGGTTTGACAGCGTCGCAGAATTGGCGGCTTTGCACGAGATTCCGACCATCACCCCCGACAGTCCGAATACGCCCGAAGTCGTCGCCAGGATACGCGCGCTGCAGCCGGATTTCATATTTTCATTCTATTACCGGGAGATGCTCAAGAGCGAGCTGCTGGAAATACCCAGGCAGGGCGCCTTGAACATGCACGGTTCGCTGCTGCCCAAATACCGCGGCCGCGTCCCGGTGAATTGGGCGATAATCCACGGCGAAACCGTGACCGGCAGCACATTGCATTACATGACCGAGAAGCCGGACAACGGCGATATCGTCGCGCAGCAATCCGTTCCGATATTGCCCAACGACACCGCACTGCAGGTTTTCCAGAAAGTGACCGTGGCCGCGGAGATGGCATTGAATGCCTGCCTGCCGAATCTGCTGGCTGGTCGTGCACAGGCTGTCAGGCAGGACCTGAGCAAGGGCGGATATTTTGGCGGAAGGAGCGCGGAAGACGGCGTGATCGACTGGTCGCAGTCGGCACAGCAGATACATAACCTGGTGCGCGCCGTCGCGCCGCCCTATCCAGGCGCGACCACGCAGCTTATCGGCAGGCCGATGCGTATTCTGCAGACGCTGGTGACGAACGAAACCGTCACTGATGACAAGAAGACTTTCTATGTCAGGGACGGCAAGGCCTACGCGACTTGCGGCCAGGGTGTGTTGCGCGTGGTGCGCTTCGAACTGGGCGGCATCGCAATGAACGCGGCTGAATTTTCGGCAAGATTCGGCACACAACGATTCGAATTTAATTGTTAAGGAAATGAAATGAAAAAAGTATTGATACTCGGCGTGAACGGTTTCATCGGTCACCACCTCTCCAACCGCATACTTGCCACGACAGACTGGGAAGTTTACGGCATGGACATGAGCACCGACCGGATCAGCGACCTGATCGGGCGTGACCGTTTCCATTTCTTCGAAGGCGACATCACGATCAACCGGGAATGGGTCGAGTACCACGTCAAGAAATGTGATGTGATCCTGCCGCTGGTCGCGATTGCCACCCCGGCCACCTATGTTAAGCAGCCATTGCGCGTATTCGAGCTGGATTTCGAGGCCAACATGCCCATCGTTCGCGCTTCGGTGAAATACGGCAAGCATCTGGTGTTTCCGTCCACCTCGGAAGTGTATGGCATGTGCCACGACGAGGAATTCGATCCTGAAAACTCCGAACTGATCTGCGGTCCGATCAATATGCCGCGCTGGATCTATTCCTGTTCCAAACAGCTGATGGACCGGGTGATCTGGGGCTACGGCATGCAGGACAACCTGAATTTCACGCTGTTTCGCCCGTTCAACTGGATCGGCTCCGGGCTGGATTCCATCCATACCCCGAAGGAAGGCAGCTCGCGCGTGGTCACGCAATTCCTTGGCCACATCGTGCGAGGCGAGAACATCAGCCTGGTCGATGGCGGCCACCAGAAACGTGCTTTCACATACATCGACGACGGCATTGCCGCACTGATGAAGATCATCGATAACAAGGATGGAATCGCCACCGGCAAGATCTACAACATCGGCAACCCGACCAATAATTTTGCGATCCGCGACCTCGCCGACATGATGCTGAAGCTGGCGAAGGAATATCCAGAGTACCGCGATTCCGCTGCAAAGGTGAAAATCGTCGAAACGACTTCTGCCGCGTATTACGGCAAGGGCTACCAGGACGTGCAGAACCGCGTCCCCAAGATCACCAACACCTGCGAAGAGCTGACCTGGAAGCCGACAGTCAACATGGCCGACACATTGCGCGGCATTTTTGACGCGTATCGCGGGCAGGTGGCTGAAGCGCGCCGCCTGGTCGATTAAAAAGGTCGCAGGGTTGAGGGTGAAAGGGGTACTTCCCCTTGATCCCTGAATCTTGAACCTTGATCCTTATGAAACTCGCCCTCAAGATCGATGTGGACACCTATCGCGGCACCCGCGAAGGTGTACCGCGTCTGGTCGAAGCGCTGCAACGGCATAATGCCCAGGCCACGTTCTTTTTCTCGCTAGGTCCGGACCATACCGGGCGCGCGATCAAACGCGTATTTCGTCCCGGTTTTATCGGCAAGGTATCGCGCACTTCTGTGGTGGAGCATTACGGGATCAAGACGCTGCTGTACGGCACGCTGCTGCCTGCACCGGACATCGGCAACAGCTGCGCGGACATCATGCGCATGGTCAAGGTTGCCGGATTTGAAGTCGGCATCCATTGCTACGACCATATACGCTGGCAGGACTACGTGGCGAACAGGGATGCCGAATGGACCAGGAAGGAACTGCAGCTTGCGGTGGATCGCTATACCTCAATTTTCGGCGAGCCGCCGCACGCCCATGCTGCCGCGGGCTGGCAGATGAATCGCCATGCATTGCGGATGATGCAGAACATGGGCTTCAAGTACAGCTCGGATACGCGCGGCACGCATCCGTTTATCCCGACCTGGCGCGCGGAAATCATCGCCTGCCCGCAGCTGCCCACCACCTTGCCGACGCTGGACGAACTGATGAACCGCGACGGAATCACGCTGGACAATATCGCGGAACATATCCTGAAGCTGACTGAAGCTCCGTCGTCAACCGGCCACGTGTATACGCTGCATGCGGAACTGGAGGGCGGCAAGTGGCTGCCGATCTTCGAGCAGTTGCTGCAGGGCTGGCAGGATCAGGGCTATGAACTGGTGTCCATGCAGCAATATCTGGATGGACTGGATGTGGCTGCATTGCCGCATCATGAGGTGGTGATGCGCGAGGTGGAAGGGCGCGTCGGCACGCTTGCCGTGCAGGGCGATTAATCATGCTGCCAATAATGCCGTGGATTTCAACGCCCCGCCCCCTGAGGCGCTAGTCCATGCCGAACAAATCGCGGCTGTAAATCTTGTCTGACACGTCCCGGATATCGTCGGTGATGCGGTTGGCCACGATGACGTCCGACTCCTTCTTGAATTGAGCCAGGTCATTCACCACACGCGAGTGGAAGAATTCCGTCTCCTTCAGCGCAGGTTCATATACGATCACCTCGATACCCTTGGCCTTGATGCGCTTCATGATGCCCTGGATGCTGGAAGACCGGAAATTGTCGGATCCGCTCTTCATGACCAGGCGATGAATCCCGACGATCTTCGGGTTGCGCTTGACGATGCTTGCAGCAATGAAATCCTTGCGCGTGGTATTTGACTCGACAATGGCGTGGATCAGGTTCTGCGGAACATCCTGGTAGTTGGCGAGCATTTGTTTGGTGTCCTTGGGAAGGCAATAGCCGCCGTACCCGAACGAGGGGTTGTTGTAGTGATCGCCGATACGCGGGTCCAGGCATACCCCCTGGATGATCTGTTTTGTATCAAGCCCGTGGGTGGCCGCGTAGGTATCAAGCTCGTTGAAGTAGGCCACCCGCATCGCGAGATAGGTATTCGCAAAAAGCTTGATCGCCTCCGCCTCGGTCGAATCGGTAAACAGCGTGGGGATATCCTGCTTGATCGCGCCTTGCTTTAGCAGATCGGCGAAAACTTCGGCGCGCTTCGATTGTTCGCCGACGACAATACGCGATGGATGCAGGTTGTCGTACAGCGCACGGCCCTCGCGCAGAAACTCCGGCGAAAAAATCAGATTGCCGCAATTGAATCTGGAACGCGCCTTGACGGTATAACCCACGGGAATGGTGGATTTGATCACCATCACGGCCTGCGGATTGATCCCCATCACATCCTGGATCACCGATTCTATTGATCGGGTATTGAAGTAGTTGGTCTCCGGGTCGTAGTCCGTCGGCGTGGCGATGATCACGTAGTCCGCCCCGCCGTAGGCTTCCTGTTTGTCCAGGGTAGCCTTCAGGTTGAGCATTTTGTGTTTCAGATAATCTTCGATTTCTGCATCTTCAATGGTCGACTGCTTGCGGTTGAGCATTTCGACCTTCTCCGGAACGATGTCGATTGCGACCACCTCATTGTTCTGGGCAAGCAGGACTGCGTTGGACAAACCGACGTAACCGGTACCGGCAATGGCAATTTTCATGGGAACTGGCCTTCAAAAAACAGGCGTGCATTATGCCGCAGAAAGCTCATGCGGTCAGCCTTCCATACGTGCCAGTTGCGCCTGATAAAGCGCCAGGTCGTTCGCCGAGTAGCAGCAGAAGACCACCTCGCGCAGCGAAGATGGCGATCCTGTGAATTGGCGTACCGCAGCAATCGCCACCTCCGCCGCCTGTTCAGGCGGATAGCCAAAGATACCGGTGCTGATGCAGGGGAAGGCGATGCTGGCCAGCTGTTGCGAGGCCGCTAGAGACAGGCTTTCGCGGTAGCACGACGCCAGCTGCTCCGCCTCGTTCTGCGTCCCGCCATGCCACACTGGCCCCACAGTATGGATCACGAACTTCGCGGGCAAACGGTAACCGCGTGTGAGCCGCGCCTGCCCGGTCGGACAGCCGCCCAGCGTGCGGCATTCCTGCAGCAGTTCCGGCCCTGCCGCGCGGTGAATCGCGCCGTTCACGCCGCTCCCGCCCAGCAGCGATGAGTTTGCCGCGTTGACGATGGCATCCACGTCTAGCAGGGTGATATCAGCCTGGATCGCGCGGAGGATGGTCATGGAGTGCAGCCAAGATTTTCGGTGAGCTTGTCGAACACACTTTTTATCAGGTCAGGCGCAAGGCAATCCAGTTCGATATTGTCCGGCATCGACCTCAGCCAGGTGAGCTGGCGTTTGGCCAGTTGCCGCGTTGCGGCGACGCCAGTTTCCATGAGTTGCACATTGTCGATCTCGCCTTCGAGGAATTGCCAGGCCTGGCGGTAACCGACACAGCGCATAGAGGTCATGTTCGGATGCAGCGGGTATCTTTCGCGCAGGCCGCGCAGTTCATCGACCAGACCCTGTTCTAGCATTGCCTTGAAGCGCGTTGCGATGCGTGCATGGAGTTGGGCTCTGTCGCCGGGAACCAGGGCAATCGGGGTGATGCGGTAGGGTAGTTCAACGTTTTGCTGTTCTGCAATCAGCGACGACATCGGTTGTCCGGTGAGGCGGTAGATCTCCATAGCGCGCTGGATGCGTTGCGTGTCGGCCGGTTTCAGGCGCGCTGCGGTTTCGGCGTCAACCTTGGCAAGTTCGCTGTGCAGATGCTCGATGCCGTGCTCAGCGATCTCTGCATGAAGTTCGGCGCGCACGACAGGTTCTGATGGCGGAAGGTCGTTGAGACCTTCGCGCAGCGCCTTGAAATACAACATGGTGCCGCCGACCAGCAGCGGAATCCTTCCGCGCTGTGCGATGCCGGCCATCAGGCGCAGCGCGTCGTGGCGGAAAGCGGCGGCGGAATAGGCTTCGGTCGGATCGATGATGTCGATCAGGTGATGCGGTGCGCGGGCGAGGGTGGCGGCGTCCGGTTTGGCGGTGCCGATGTCCATGTCGCGGAACACCAGCGCGGAATCCACGCTGATCAGCTCCACCGGAAGACGTTGTGCCAGTTCCACTGCAACGCCGGTCTTGCCGCTAGCGGTCGGCCCCATCAGGAAAATGGCGTGCGGCAGATCGCGGTTCATCTAAGCATCATTGACCGCGCATGAACATCTTGTCGAGCTCGTTCAGACCGAGCTGAAACCAGGTCGGGCGGCCATGGTTGCACTGGCCCGAGCGTTCGGTATGCTCCATTTCGCGCAGCAGCGCATTCATCTCGGTGATGCTCAGGATGCGGTTGGCACGCACCGCGCCGTGGCAGGCGAGGCTGGCCAGCAGTTCGTCGCGTCGTTCGGTCAGCGCGCGGCTCGCGCCGTACTCGCGCAGTTCGCCGATCACGTCGTGAGCTGCGGCTTCCGCTTCGGACTGGCTGAGCATCACAGGCATGGCCCGCACCGCCAGCGTATTCGGCGCAAGCACTGCAATATCGAAGCCGAGTTTTGCCAGCGCGTCCTGTTCGGCTTCCACGGTCGCGACTTCCAGCGCATCGGCATGGAAGCTTGCCGGAATCAGCAGCGGCTGCGAAGCGATCCGTTCGGCATCCAGCGCGGTTTTGAGCTTTTCATACACGATGCGCTCATGTGCGGCATGCATGTCCACCACGATCAGGCCCCGTACGTTCTGCGCGAGGATATATACACCCGAGAGCTGGGCCAGCGCGAAGCCGAGGGGGTGTTCGGTGTCGGCAACGGGGAAGGGGGACTGGGGAAGCGTTGCGCTGGATGAGCGGTCATGATCCGTTGTCCCGGTTTGCGTTTCCCACAGGCGATAGCTGGCTTGCTGCTCGGCCGCATCGAGTCGCATCGACTGTTGCGCCGGAACATAAGCTGCCGGTTTATGGGTAATGGCTGCACGGTCGTCCTTGCCGCTTGCCGGGACTGCGAGCGCCTGTTGCAGTGTATGGAAGATGAATTGGTGTATCCCCTGGCTCTCGCGGAAGCGCACTTCGCTTTTGGCGGGATGCACGTTCACGTCCACCAGCCCGGGGGGCAATTCCAGAAACAGCACAAAGGCCGGGTGGCGCTGGTGATGCAGGATGTCCTGGTAGGCCTGCCTCAGCGCATGGCTGGCAACCTTGTCGCGCACGAAACGGCCGTTCACAAAAAAATACTGTGCATCGCGGTTTGCGCGTGAATAGGCGGGCAGCGCCGCCAGCCCCTGCAAGGAAAGACTCTCGGCGCTGCGCGAGACGGTCACCGCGGCATGCCCGAATTCAGCGCCAAGCACCGCAGAGACGCGGCTCTGCGCAGCCTGTTCGCTTTTGCCTGCCGGCAGCTGCCAGATGATGCGCCCATTGTGCTGCAGCGAGAACGCGATATCCGGGCGGGACAATGCAATACGCTTGAAAGCTTCCTCGCACCATGCGAACTCGGTTGCCTCGGATTTAAGGAATTTGCGCCGAGCCGGCGTATTGAAATACATCTCGCGTATTTCAACCGTGGTGCCCGGGTCATGGCTGGCCGGCACGGTTTCACTGAGAAGTCCGTCGACCGCTTCGATTTTCCAGCCGTGTGCCTCTGAACCGGATTGGCCGGGCGTCAAGGTTCGGCTGGTCAGGGCAAGCCGGGAAACGGCCGCTATGCTCGCCAGCGCTTCGCCGCGAAAGCCCATGCTGGCGACCTGCTGCAGATCGTCCAGGGTTGTGATCTTGCTGGTGGCATGTCGCATCAATGCCAGCGGCAATTCGTTTCTGGCGATGCCCCTGCCGTTGTCGCGCACCCGCAGCAGCTTGATGCCGCCTCCCTCCAGCTGCACTGAAATGTCGGTCGCGCCGGCATCGAGGCAGTTCTCCAGCAGTTCCTTCAGCGCGGCGGCAGGACGTTCGATGACCTCGCCGGCCGCGATTTGATTGATGAGCAGTTCGGGTAACAGGCTGATGCCGGGCATGGATATGAAGCGTAATGATGTCATCGAATTATAACGGAGAAGCGCATTCGATTTTCCGCGACGCGTTAGCTGCGAACGGCATCCGATGCAATCGGAACTGAATTCGCGGGCAGCTACCCGGCTGTTTGGCCGCTTGACTTTTGGCTGAATCGGGTGCTGAATTCGTTTCTGTAGTTGACCATATTACTCGTGTTTAACCCATTCCAGGAGAACGTCATGAAAGCACTTAACAGTTTGGCCGTTGGTTTGGCGCTGGTCGCTTTGGCGAGTCCCGTTTTCGCTGCAGATTCAGCAGGTTCCATCAGCATCACCGCTCCGGCAAACGGCGCGGTTCTGTCGAGCGGCAGTGGAAACAAGCTTGAATTCAATGTTCATCTGGGCCCGAACGGCAACCATGTGCATATCTATGTCGACGACCAGAGTCCGATCATCGATCGCGATATTCATAATTGCCCGTGCAGCATCGACTTGCCGACGCTGTCGCCCGGCAAACATACCATCGCGGTCAAGGAGGCAACAGTCAGCCATGCTCTGACCGGGGTTCAGGGAACGACCACGGTAACGGTGAAGTAGCCGGCAATTCCAGTTGTGCAGAATCTGATTTATGCCCTCATCCAGGTAATACATAACTTCGGTGCCGCAACCGTGGTAGGCACTGCCGCATCAGCCCTGTGGCTGGTGCGCGGCAGTGTGGCGGTCCGGCACCGGATAGCACTGTTCATGGCCATAGCCTGGGCAATCCAAATAGCGAGCGGCATGCTCTTCGGCATCACGACCTACTATTTTGAACACCATCTGCCGGACATACACGGTATAGCGGTGGATGCGCTGCTGGTCAAAATATGCTGCGCTGTTGCGGGATTTGTTCTGGCTGCCGCCTATGTAAGGCTGAATTCGGGGTGGACCGAGAGCAGGCAACTTCTCGCATGGCGCGCCTTGTTGACTTTGGGCGTTATCGCGCTGGGTTCTGCCGCATTCCTGCGCTGGTTTTCCTGAAGACATCATTGGCTGCAGCTTGACGCCTGCTTTCCATAGTTACTGTCAACGTAGTGCAGGTATAATCTCACCCGTTAAGAATTGTTCGCGGCAATAATTTCTGCCCGGCGACAAAACATCCATAAAAATACAGGAGCGGAATATGCGCATAGGCATACCTTCGGAGACATCAGCGGGGGAAAAGCGGGTTGCGACGGTGCCGGACGTCGTGGAGAAGCTCATCAAGCTGGGTTTCAAGGTCGCGGTTGAGTCGGGAGCTGGAGATGGGGCTAATTGCAGCGACGATACCTACCGCGCAGCGGGAGCAGAGATCATTGTTGGCGCTCCCCAGTTGTGGGCGGCTTCCGACATCGTGCTCAAGGTGAACGTCCCGACGAGTGCCGAGGTTGAGTTGATGCGCGAAGGCGGGACCCTGATCGGTTTCATCTGGCCCGCACAAAATCCGGAGTTGATGAAACAGCTGGCTGCGAAGAAGGCGACTGTGTTGGCAATCGACTGTCTGCCGCGCCAGCTTTCCCGCGCTCAGAAGATGGACGCCCTGACCTCGCAGGCTGGCGTAGCCGGCTATCGGGCCGTGATTGAGGCGGCCAACGTCTTTGGTCGCTTCTTCAACGGCCAGATTACGGCTGCGGGGAAGGTTCCGCCGGCCAAGGTATTCATCGCGGGTGCCGGCGTGGCTGGCCTGGCGGCGATCGGTACGGCCGCCGGTCTGGGCGCCATTGTGCGCGCCAACGATACCCGTGCCGAAGTGGCCGACCAGGTAAAGTCGCTGGGCGGCGAATTCGTGAAAGTTGAATATGAAGAAGAAGGCTCTGGTGGAGGCGGCTACGCCAAGGTAATGAGCGAGGGCTTCCAGCAGGCGCAGCGCGAGATGTATGCCAAACAGGCCAGGGAGGTGGACATCATCATCACTACTGCGCTGATTCCCGGCAAGCCAGCGCCAAGGCTGATTACCGCCGAGATGGTGCAGAGCATGAAGCCGGGCAGTGTCATCGTCGACATGGCGGCAGAGCGGGGCGGCAATTGCGAACTGACCGAGCCCGGAAAGGCGGTGGTGAAGCACGGCGTGACCATCGTTGGTTACACCGACTTGAATAGTCGTTTGGCCAAGCAATCTTCGACGCTTTATGCAAACAACCTGTACCGTCTGACCGAGGAGTTGTGCAAGACCAAGGACGGCACGATCAGCGTCAACATGGAAGACGATGCGATCCGCGGCCTGACAGTGATCAAGGACGGAGAAATCACCTGGCCGGCGCCTGCACCGAAGTTGCCTGTGGCAGCACCCAAGCCGGCTGCCGCCGCCAAAGTTGCTCCACCTCCAGCGCATGGCAATCGGGGCGCTCCGTCATCGCCCGGAAAGACGGCAGTCCTCTTTGGCGCCGTTGCTCTGTTGTTCCTGCTAATCGGCGCCTATGCGCCGGCAGCGTTCCTTGGACATTTCACCGTGTTCGTGCTCGCGTGTTTCGTCGGTTACATGGTTGTGTGGAATGTAACCCCGGCACTGCACACCCCTTTGATGAGCGTCACCAATGCGATAAGCAGCATCATCACCATCGGTGCACTGGTACAGATCGCGCCGCCACATGGATTGCTGAGCAGTTTTACTGACCGTCCGGACGGCTGGATACGCTTGCTGGCGGTGGTGGCCATCGCACTCACTGCAGTCAATATGTTCGGTGGCTTTGCCGTGACTCGGCGCATGCTGTCGATGTTTCGCAAATAAGGGTAAATAAATATGTCTGCAAGTTTGGCAACGGTTTCATATATAGGCGCGATCATTCTGTTTATCCTGAGTCTGGGCGGCCTGTCCAATCCGGAAACTTCGCGGCGCGGCAACCTCTACGGCATCATCGGCATGACGATTGCGGTGCTGGCGACGGTGTTCGGTCCCCGTGTCTCAGCGGCCGGCATTTCGTGGATCATTGCCGCAATGGTGGTGGGAGGCAGCGTCGGACTCTATGCCGCGCGCAAGGTGCAAATGACGCAGATGCCGGAACTGGTCGCGCTGATGCATAGCCTGGTTGGTATCTCTGCCTGTCTGATCGGCTTCGCCAATTACATCGACCCGACGGCGTCACTGCATTTGTCCGGTGCTGAAAAGGCGATCCACGAAATCGAGGTCTATCTTGGCATCCTGATCGGCGCGGTGACCTTCTCAGGCTCCCTCATTGCTTTCGGCAAGCTGTCGGGCAAGATCGGCGGCAAGCCGATGCTGCTGCCGGGGCGTCACTTCATGAACCTGCTGGGCCTGCTGGTCGTCATCGCGTTCGGCTGGCAATTCCTGCATGCCCAAACGATCAGCGCTGGCATGCTGGGGCTGACCGTGATGACGGTGATCGCGTTGCTGTTCGGCATCCACATGGTGATGGCCATCGGCGGCGCCGACATGCCGGTGGTGATATCCATGCTGAACAGCTATTCCGGCTGGGCGGCAGCGGCAACCGGCTTCATGCTGAGCAACGACCTGCTCATCGTCACCGGCGCGCTGGTGGGTTCCAGCGGTGCCATCCTTTCCTACATCATGTGTCGCGCGATGAACCGCAACTTCTTCAGCGTCATCGCGGGTGGATTCGGTACCGGAGGCGGCAAGCCGGCCAAGGCCGGCGGGGATGCGCAGCCGGCAGGCGAGGTGGTCTCCATAAACGCCGCAGAGGCGGCAGAACTTTTGCGTGAAGCAAAAAGCGTGATCATCGTGCCGGGATATGGCATGGCTGTAGCTCAGGCCCAGCACGCGGTCTACGAGATCGCCCAGTTCCTGCGCGAGAAGGGCGTCAACGTGCGCTTCGCCATCCATCCGGTTGCCGGCCGCATGCCCGGTCACATGAACGTGTTGCTGGCCGAAGCCAAGGTGCCTTACGACATCGTGATGGAGATGGATGAAATCAATGAGGACTTCCCGGATACCGATGTGGCCATTGTGATCGGTGCCAACGACATCGTAAATCCGGCTGCGCAGGAAGAACCCGGCAGCCCCATCGCCGGCATGCCGGTACTGGAAGTCTGGAAGGCCAGGACCTCCATCATGATGAAGCGCAGCATGGCTACCGGCTATGCGGGCGTGGAGAATCCGCTGTTCTACAAGGAGAACAACCGCATGTTGTTCGGCGATGCCAAGAAAATGCTCGAAGAAGTTCTGGTTGCCCTTAGAACATAACCGGCGGGGATAAGGAAATAGTGAAGAGCCGCTGATGCGGCTCTTTTTATTTGGCAGTCAGGCGTTGTGACTTGATGACGAGGAACACTCCCAGCAGGCTTTGTATCAGGTAGGAAATGCTGGACACTCCGTGCAATATCCTGAACTGGCCCGCGAATTTGCTGTGCATCACATCGAGGGGCAGCGCCTCCAGTTTGAGGTTGGCCATGACCGGCTGAATGCCGAACTGCAATACCAAAGTGATCAGCAACATCACCGCCACTATCCGGAACAGGGCCTGCCGGAACGATGCGCGCCCGGACATGTAGACGCGCTGGAACAGCAGGTACAATCCGCAGACCATGCCGAGATAGCCCACCAGCGTGAACATCTGTCCGGCCAGCATTCCCGCCAGTTGCCTGTCCGGCTGTGTGTAGAACAACACAGGCACGGCGAGATAGCCGACAGCCCACAGGCCGCCGACCCAGGCGGTGCTCAGAAGCGAAGCAAGAATGTTCGAAAGGTTTTTCATGAGGCTAGGGTAGCACAGCATCGGCCCAAGGCAAGTCCGAAAAGGAACTTGCTGGACTTAATAACGTCACTGTCCTACCCTGACAGTCGTTACCAACAAAATAAAGGAGGTGCCAATGTATTACGTCGTAGACAGCAGCAAGTCATTTGATCAGGCCGCAACCGATCTGGAAGCGGCAGTCAAGCGACACGAATTCGGCGTGCTGCACATCCATGACCTGGGCAACACGCTGCGCAGCAAAGGCGTGGACTTTGCCGAAAACTGCAAGGTGTTCGAAGTGTGCAATCCGAAACAGGCTGCCAAGGTGCTCGGCACCGACATGCGTTTGAACATGGCCCTGCCATGCCGGATCTCCGTTTACACGGAAAAAGGCAAAACCATGATCGGGATGATCAAGCCGGTGCCCATGCTTGCAGCATTGTCAGAAGATGAATCGCTGGTCAAGGTCGCCCAGGAAGTCGAGGCCAAGACCATGGAAATGATCGAAGAAGCCAGATAGGTTTCCTGAAAATCTCATGACGCTGATCCCCGTTTGGACCGAACAAATTAAATATGTGGTGGGTATTTTTGCCATTTTGAATCCGCTCGGGGTCATCCCCATTTACCTGAGCCTGACGGCGGGTCGCCGCAGCAGGGAGATGCACCATACCGCTTTCAAAACCGCAGTGGCAGTGGCGGTGATACTCATGCTTTCGGTATGGGCGGGTGATGGTCTGCTGTCTTTCTTCGGTATCGGTATCCCTGCATTCC
>JAJDNO010000019.1 GCA_022340615.1 Gallionella sp.
CGGCCCACCTTGATCCCGGCCATCGTGCTGTCGGTGGTGTGGACATTCAACATGTTCAACATCATCTTCCTGGTTTCCAACGGCGAGCCGGGCGGGGCAAACGAGATCCTGATCACCAAGGCATACAAGATCGCCTTCGAAAATTACCAGTACGCATACGCGGCCGCCTACTCGACAGTGATTTTCATGATCCTGCTGATATACGGAATCTTCCAGACCCGGATAACCAGAGCGACGGAGTCATTCTGACATGGCCGATATCAAATCCAGAAATCATCTGATATTGCACGCGGCGCTGATCAGTTTCACGGTGCTGGCGATCTATCCGGTGCTGTGGGTGCTGGCACTATCGCTTTCCGGCCAGCAGAGCGTCAGCTTGATCGACCTTCCCAAGGATCCGAGCTTCCTTGAACGGTTCAGGGGCATATTGCCGGTGCCTGCGCACTGGTCGGTGAAGAACTTCGTCGAGGTCTGGACCGAGCAGGATTTTGGCCGCTGGATGTGGAACAGCCTGGTGGTTTCCCTGATGACTACCGCGCTGGGCGTATTCCTCGCGTGCACCGCGGCTTACGCGTTCTCGCGTTTCCGTTTCCCCGGACGCAACATCGGCATGCTGATGTTCCTGATATCGCAGATGTTCCCCGGCACGCTGATGCTGATCCCGCTGTTCATCATCATCGTCAAATGGCTGGGGCTCGGCAACACCTATATCGGTCTGGTCATCGTGTATGCGACCACGGCAATTCCATTCTGCGTCTGGATGCTCAAGGGATATTTCGACACCATTCCCTACGATATCGAGGAATCGGCCCTGATTGACGGCGCTTCCAGGCTGACTATTTTCTGGCGCATCATTTTGCCGCTGGCCAAGCCGGCTATCGCGATCACCGCGCTTTTTTCGTTCATGACGGCGTGGAACGAATTCATCCTTGCTTCGATATTCATGGAGTCGGAAGCGAACTACACGGCACCGGTAGGGCTGCGGTTCTTCGTCGGGGGATTTTCATCGCAGTGGGGATATTTTGCGGCTGGCTCGGTGATGGTCTCGCTTCCGGTTGTGGCGCTGTTTTTGCAGCTGCAAAAATACCTGATATCAGGCCTGACCGCGGGGAGCGTGAAATAGAAGCAAAAATAACTGTTACAAAATGTAATTCGGAGGTGTAACATTTTGTTTATTGCCGCAGGCCGCAAGTCTTTAGTGGAATGCGGAATTTTGTTGTAAAGGGTACTTTGAGCAGGATAGGTGATTCTTTCACTTCAGCTGCTGACTTTACTGCACCATTTGAAGTTGTTGTTCGATTTGTAGTTCTTGTACCAGTTTCTGAATCTCGAGTTTGCCGCAGGAAGTGAAGCTTGCTAACTGTAACGTTAATCAGAGAGAAGGAGAAAGAATTATGAAAAGGAACAAGAGTGCACTTGCCATATTTCTGGCATCCCTGCTGACGTTTAGCATTTCTGCCCTGGCCGTCACGTTCGACGACCCGAAAGGGGACGACAATGGCCCTGGCAATTATGTTTATCCCACTGACAGCGTCTACAAGCCAGGATCGTTCGATCTCACCAAGCTGACTGTAACGAAGAAGGGCGATCAGGTCGAATTCGCCGTTGAGCAGAACAGTTCCCTGGCAGACCCGTGGGGTATGGGCGTCGGCTTCTCGGTGCAGATGGTGTTCGTCTTCATCAAGAACGCGCCCGGCGGTCATACGGAAGGTCTCCCCGGCCTCAACATCCAGTTCGCTCCAGGCAGCGAATGGAACAAGGTGGTGATCCTGTCGCCGCAGAAGAAGGCACGTGTCGAAGGCGAGGCCCAGCAAAAAGCGCCCAAGCTCGTTGCCGACATCGTTGTACCCAACATCACCCGCGGCAGCAATCGCACCATCAAGGGCACGGTGCCGCTGAGCGAATTGGGCGGCGACGGCAACGTCGATGGCTGGGCTTACCAGGTGGTCATGCAATCCAATGAAGGCTTTCCGGCGGCAGGCGACCTGCTGACGCGCAAGGTCAACGAGTACGAAGGCCAGCACCGCTTTGGCGGCGGCAATGATGGCGATTGCGATCCGCACGTAATGGATGTGCTGGACGGCCCCGGTGCAAAGCAAGCGGACATGCTGGCATACACCTGCGGCCCGAACGGCGAATCGGTCAAGAAGGCCACCTTGATCATGATCAAGAAGTGATTCGTATTTAAACACTCATAGGGGAGTTTAAAATGAAAAGCAACGATATAAAACTGTTATGCATTGCCATCGGTTTCGTAATTGCGGGACCGGCATCGGCCACGACGTGGGACTTCAGCGGAACGAATTTTTACATGAAGTTCCTTGACGGCAATCAGCGCAAGGCATCCACCAGCAGCATCGATACGGCCAGCGGAAGCGATCAGGGCCAATTCACCGAAATGAACCTGATCTTCAAGGCGAGGATCTCGTCCAAGGTCGAAGCGGGCGGGCGCATCCAAAGCCGCAGCAGCGCATCCTACTGGACCGACTATGGTGGCTTTGGAAATGAGGGCAATGTTAACGGCAACGTCAATGACATGAAGTTCATGAAATTGCGCGGGGCTTATGCCGAGCTGACCCCCGGTTACAGCTGGCTGAATCTGGCCCGTGTCGGTTCCAGCGACTGGGGCATGTTCGATCCGTTTACCGTGGGCAAGGTACGCTATATCGACCGCGATAATTACAATGGCCTTTATTTCCAGGGACCCATGCCCGGGCGCAGCAGCTGGGAATTTGCCCGTGTTTACCTGCCGAACTACCTGCAGTTCAATTTTGGCCAAGGTCCGGTGTGTTGCTCCACCGATGCGACGCAATACAATGAAGCGGTAAACATTGTGCAATTCAAGTTGCCGGTTGGAGGAACAAGAATCACGACCAGTTACCAATCCTTCATCGATCATACCTTGTCCACCAGCAATACTTACGCCGGAGTCACGACAGCAGGTATTTACAATAATAGTGTCTTCGCACTCAAAGCCGATGGCAGCCCGACCGACAGCCTGAATTTGCGCGGCGCCTACTACAGATCGGCTTCCACGCCCTCAAGCGGCTCAGTTGGCGAAGTATGGGGCAATACACCCATGGGTGCGATCAGCGACAATGCTGTCAAGCTGGACGCTGACTGGACGACGCCGTTTGAGGGCCTGGGTTTCAATTTCCAGTACTTCAATATCGGCGCTGGCTATTACAGCACGACGGCGGCACGGCGCGAATCCGACGTGCTGCTCACCGAAGGCTCGGAATCCGCCTGGTACAAATGGGGGGATCCACTCTGGTCGGGCGGCGCTGCAGCGGACTATACGCAGGGGGCGGCATCACCAAACGGAGGCCCAGGGGTGCCGAATGGAACCCAGAATGGCCTGACGGACAATGCATTCATGGACTTCAATGAGTCGCCCACGGAATCGGTTATCGGCTGGAAGGGCCTGACCGCGGTCGGCAAACTGGATGTGGCCGACATGCCCATGTCGCTTGAAGCGACCCGGGTGAGTTACAACAACAACTGGCTGAATTATTCCACCAGCGGGCCTTTGTACAATGTCTTCCCGGTGAACCAGGATCGCACTACGAATATTGTCGCATTCAAACTGAATAAAACGTTCCAGGTGATGGGCGGTCTGGACACCAACTTGAAGATCAAGCGGGTCGACGACAAGGATAATGCCTATCTGGTTATCGGCGACCACCGGAAAGTGCTCGATAACGGTATCACTCTCAGCGCGGGCAATCAGTTGACCAGTGATCTGTACGGCACAATTTCATATGGCCGCTATCTCCGCGACATTACCTACATCGGCAATGCATACAACAATTCCAAGAGCATCTACAGCCTGAAGTTCGCATACAACCTGCCCGGTTTCGAAGTGGGCATGTTGACGCAATGGATACAGGGCTATGGCAATCCGACCGAAACGCTCGGAGCCGACACGAAGATCCAGCAATACCGGATGAAGACCTATGCCCAGGTCAATTTCTGAACCGGTGCCTCTCCCGCGGAAGACCATAACCCTCCCATAAAACGGGAGGGTTTTTTTTGCCGGGATGTTGTGTCGGCGTATACTTGTTTAGCTTGCCTGGTCGTGTATTACTTGTCAGTTACATCGCCGCAATTCATAGACAATGGAAGGATCGTCAAATGAAGCCCGCCTTGCTGATTGTTGTCCTCATGTTTTACGCGTTGAATGCCTGGGCCGGCCTGCAGCCTCTGGCCACGATCAGCGATCCAACCGGCGACGATCGCGGTGACGGCTTGCTGGTCTATCCACAACGGTCCGATTTCAATCTGGGCGACCTGGACCTGCTGCAACTGAAGATCAGCCGCGACGAGAATGGTTTCTGGTTTGAAGCGATGTTCAGGAACCCGATACGCGATCCTGTCGGAGTCATGGACGCTGTCAGTTCTGAATCCTTGACAAATTTCGCCCGAAAGGGATTTTACCAATTCAATCTCGATGTCTATGTCGATACCGATCGCATCAAGGGTTCGGGAAACTCCTTCACTCTCCCGGGTCGCCATGTAAAAATCGATCCGGAATATGCCTGGGAAAAAGCCGTGATCCTGACGCCGCGCCCCGAATTAATGCGGCAACAATTATTGGCTGCACTGACCGAACAGTATCCGGAACGTACCAAAGCCGAAACCGAGGCCAGTGTCGACCAGTCCATATTTTTCCCGACGCGAATCCGAGTACGCGGCAAGTCGGTTTCCTTTTTCGTGCCTGCCGGATTTTTTGCTGGCAGCAACGGCACCGACTGGGCCGTCACCGCTCTGGTTACAGGTGCGCTGACCACCATCCCAGCCGACTTGACGCTGTTTCCGTCAGCAAAAACGCCGCTGGAGCGACTCCAACTGGGTGTGATGCAGCCCGAGGAAGGGCATCCCGGGGACACGTTCGGTTATGCCGGCGTGATGCCGAGTCCGGTGGTGGATATGCTGAGTCCTTCCGCCGATCAACAGATGCGTCAGCTTGCGGCCAAAGATGATCTTACCGGGGTCTCATGGGGACCGCACGCGGTCAATGACATCGTTGTACCTGCCACGACGGGTCACGCCTTGGTGGCTGAACACAAAACTGTAATCCCAGCTGCCGCAAAGCCGGTGGTACCGATCGGCAGTCTGTTGCATCCGAACAATTTTGCGGACAAACCTGAAGCGGACATGCCTGCGGCAGCCAAGCCGGAACAAGCGCAACCGTCCTCCGAACAGAATATCGCGGCAAGGCTGAAAGCGCTGCAGCAACTGCTTGACCAGAAACTGATCGACGAGTCCGAGTACAAGCAGCAGAAGCTGCGCATTCTGAACGATTTGTAGCAGCTGAAGTTTCGGATCAACGATATGCCGTGATGATTTCCCGTCGCCCATATGGAAAATCCGGCCTGGTGGTTTCGGCGCTCGGCCTGGGTGCCGTACAGATCGGCGATCCATCCATCGAAGAAGCCGAGGTCGCGGCTTTGTTGAATTATGCCGTTGATGCCGGCATCAATCTGATCGATACGGCGCGCAGCTATGGGTGCTCGGAGGAGCGCATCGGACGCCACCTTGCCTCGCGGCGCGACGACATCGTAATCTCGACCAAGATCGGATACGGTGTCGATGGCTACCAGGACTGGACCGGACCGTGCATTACCGCGGGAATCGAACGGGCACTGCGCATCCTGCGAACCGACCGGATCGACATCGCGCATCTGCATTCATGCCCGCGCGAGACCCTGGAGAGCGGCGATGTCATCGTAGCGCTCGAAAAGGCAAGGCAGGGCGGCAAGGTGCGCGCGATCGCCTACTCCGGCGATAACGACGATCTCGCATTCGCGGTTCGCACCGGGCGGTTCGATGGCTTCATGGCTTCGCTGAATATATGCGATCAGCGTGTGATCGAGGAAATCCTGCCCGATATTGCAGCGCAGGGATTTATCGCCAAGCGTCCTTCGGCCAATCACCCTTGGCGCTTTGATGAACGGCCTGTCGGCGATTATTGTGAGGAATATTGGCTGCGCTGGCGCGCAATGGGACTTGCCAATCACGGTCACGAGTGGGGCGAGACCGCGATTCGCTTTGCATTCTCGCTGCCACAGGTATCGAGTGCGATCATAGGCACCGGAAACATGGAACATCTGAAACAGAACATCGCATGGCTGGAAAAGGGTGGCCTGGACGCAGACTGGTTCGGAGAATTACGCGCGGCGTTCCGGCAGCATGACCATGGCTGGGTGGGGGAAATCTGAAAGTGGTGGCGGAAGCGGTGAGATTCGAACTCACGGAGGACTCTCATCCTCGCTAGTTTTCAAGACTAGTGCCTTCAACCACTCGGCCACGCTTCCCGATTGTCTGCCGGCAGATCGTGCGCTGCCGGCTCTTCAAGAGCCGCGCATTTTGAACCAAGCCGATCCCGATGTCCAGAATAACACCGCCTGTGCCTTGGCAATAACGATCAGCTCCGCACGCAGTCGGCCCAGTTGTTGGGTGTTTCGTAGAGGCGCACCCGTTCGAGGCGCAGGTGGTTGCCGAAGGTGTCCTTGTAAGCGGTGCTGAGGATGTCGAACGCGGTCTGGGCGAGATTTTCGGCGGTCGGAACGACATCGAGGATCACGGTCTTGTGATCCGGCAGGCCGGACAGGAAATCGCAGACCACTTTGTCGCCACGGTATACTAGAAAGGCGTGATCCCAGGCATCGACCAGCTTCGACTTGGCGATATTTTTGACATCGGAGAAATCCATCACCATGCCCTGTTCGGACAGTCCCTCATTGGTGATGATATCCCCCGACAGCGTGATCTCGATCGCATAGCGATGGCCGTGCAGGTGTTTGCACTGGCTGTTGTGGTTGGGGATACGATGTCCGGCATCGAATTCCAGGCGGCGCGTGATAAGCATGTTGGTCGGTTGGGATTGAATGGGGCGGGATTATACCCTGTCAGATTTTCAGGGCTCTTCAGACTTTCAGGTTTCGGGCGCGCTGCAGAAAATCGCGTTTCGCCTCTTCATCACCCGGCACGCCGTAGCGCAACGCGCTGTAGCGTGCGGCGAGGTCAACAATCGTCGCGGCAAGCTCGGGCCGCGCGGCAGCAACCCGCTCCGCATAATCCTGCGGGCCCTCGTGGGCGGCGCGCGGCAAACCGCTGCCGGCCAGCCTGCGGCACAATCTCAGCCATGCGGCCTGCACCCTGTCGGGTCGTCGGGTGTACAGGTGGCGCAGCATGTAAAGCGCAAACAGCGCGATCACCAGTCCGATTCCTGCCGACATGTTCAGCGCCATTTTCTGCCAGGTGATCGATTCCATGCCGAGACGGCTCAGGAATGCGTATTGGCGTTCGGAATCGTAGCCCAGCACCCACTGGTTCCACTGGTTCGCGAGCGCATCCAGATTGAAGCGCAAATTGCGCAGCCATTGCGGCGGGTTGCGCTCCATGTAAGGCAGCGCAGCCTTGTCGGACAGCGCCGCGGACAGGCCGCGCTCGACGCGGTCCGGGGCGATCGCCCCGGTCGGATCGACGCGCACCCAGCCCTGTCCGGCCAGCCACACTTCCGCCCAGGCGTGCGCATCGGACTGGCGCACGATGTAGTACTTGCCGACGTCGTTGTATTCGCCGCCCAGATAACCGGTCACGACGCGCGCGGGGATGTTCGCGGCGCGCATCAGGAACACGAAGGCCGAAGCATAGTGTTCGCAAAATCCCTGTTTGGTCTTGAACAGGAAATCGTCGATGCTGTTGATGCCGAGCGGAGGCGCTTCGAGCGTGTAGACGAAACCCTGCTTGTTGAAATAGGCAAGCGCGGTGCGCACGATGTCGGCATCGTCCTTGCTGCCGGCGCGCCATTCGGCGGCAAGCTGCCGCGCACGCGGATCAAGCTGCCCCGGGGGCAATTGCAGCGCGCGCTTGAGCTGCCGCGGGGATTCCTGCAGGTTCGCGTGATATACCAGGTAGGAACGCGCCGCATAGCGCAGCCGCGCATTGACCTTGTTCTTTCTCAGCAACTGGAAATCGTCGGTCAGGGTTGCGGTAATCGACAGCTTGTCCGGCACATCGAGCGCAAACAGCCAGTGCTTGTTGTGCGGTTCAAGCGTGACGACGTAATCGACCGGCTGGCCGAGGTCGGTGAATTTCGGCACGACCGGAAACGGCGATCTGCCCGGGGTCCATGCGCGCCCGTCGAACTGCCACAGCACCGGGCCGCGCCAGTACATCTGGTCGCGGCGCGGCGGCTGGCCGTTGTACGAAACGCGGAATGCGACCGCTTCGGACAGGCTCAAACGGCTCAGGCTGCCCGGCGACATATGGTCGTCCAGTCCGGTGCTGGCATAGGCGTCCTGCGGCAGGCCCCACAGCGGGCCCTGTACGCGCGGGAACAGCACGAACAGGATCAGTGTCAGCGGCAGGGCTTGCAGCAGAAGCACTGCGGCGATGCGCACACGCGGCTTCAGCGCGATGTTGCGTGCCTGCAGGTGCACCCAGGTGGTCACGATCACCATCATCGTCGCGAGCAGATAGAGCGCGGTGGGAATGCTCTGCGAGTAGAAAAAGTTGGTGATGATGATGAAGCAGGCGAGGTAGACCAGCACCATCGCATCGCGCGCGTCGCGCAGTTCCATCAGTTTGAGCGTGGCCAGCATCATCAGCAGGGTTACGCCGGCCTCGCGCCCGAACAGGGTATGGAAGGTGAGCACGATACCGGCAGTGCCTGCAACCGTGATCAGCAACAGCAGCCAGCGCTTCGGCAGCTTCTTGCCGCTGTAGGTGAGCCATGCACGCCACAGCATCAGGCCGGCGCAAAGCGCGCTGACCCAGAGCGGGAGGTGTTCGGCATGCGGCGCGATCACCATCAGGATGGAGAGCAGCAGCCCGTATATAAGCGGCTTGCTCATCGCGTTTCCGAATCCAGATTGAACAATGCGATCCTGCGCAGGCATTGGTCGCGGTGCGCGATGCCGCTGTTCGACGGCAATTCGCCGTTCGGCAGGCACAGGCCGTAATGCAATCCCTGCGCTTCCGCATCCAGCACCCAGCGGGTCATGCGCGCCAGCTTTTCTTCGGTATTGCGATCCGGAGTGTCGGCATAATCCAGCCGCAGTTCTTCACCGAGCGGCGTGGAAAATTGCTTGACCTGCAGGCCGCGCTCGCGCGCATAGGCCTTCCAGTCGATGCGCGGCAGCGCATCGCCGGCGGTATATTTGCGCAGCCCGGAAAAATCCTCATCACCGGCCATGTTGCGCATGCCGGTGCCGTCGGGTGCCGTGCCGGCAGGCAGCACCGCGTCGCCGAGCGGTTTCGGATAAACCAGGCAACGCGTATCGAAATGCAGGTACGACCAGCAGTAGAACAGGCCGAGCGGGAACTCGGTATAGAGTCTCAGCCGGCCCGTCTGCAGCCAGCCGCGCCGGGTGGCGCGCAGCGGAAAGGCGACTTCGGTATCCTGCCCGGCGGGCGCATCGAACTGCAGCGGCGCATGGGTGTTTTTCCAGAACGATTCGCCGGCCTGCACCAGACAGAGCTGGTAGCGCGACAACCTGCCGGGATTATTGAAATGCAGCATGAACTGCGCGGTCTCTCCGCAGAATACCGGTTCCGTGCGGCCCGCGCGTATTTCCAGGTGGGCAAGATTGCGGAATGCGTGCAGCATGGACATCACCGCCATCATCGTCAGCAGGAAAGTCAGCACATAGCCGAGGCTCAGGTTGTAGTTGATGTCGCCAAGCAGCATCACCACCAGCACGAACACCAGAGTGAATCCCTGCCGGGTCGGGATGATGAAGATGCGGCGCTGGGTCAGCATGATCGCGCCGTGCTCGATGCGGGGACGGAACAGCCAGGCGCGGAATTTATTCGGGAGTGCGTTCAGCACGGTATGGAACCTCTGGTTAAGACCCACATGGCCGTGCACTCGGCCTTGCGAGACGGGGTGCAAGAAAAGCGACGACGCAAATGGTCATTCCCTTCGCTAGGAGCCTGACGCTGCAGACCGCTCGCAAAGCCAGTGCCCTTAGGGTTGCAACAAAAACGGTCGCTCGCTATGTTGCGCTCCTTGGCATCGTAGAATCACTACGACCGGCATCGCGCGCCTTGCGATCATCCCGTTTTTGTTAGCGACACGGCTCATGGCGGACTTAATCAGAGGCTCCTTACGGGATTGCGACCGCCTCGATCAGTTCGCGCGCCAGCGCCGCGCTGTTCAACCGGGCATATTCGCCGACCGCCTGCAGGCGGTGGCTGACCACGCCGGGCAACACTGCCTGCACATCCTCTGGGTTCACCGCATCGCGCTCTTCCAGCAAAGCCCATGCGCGTGCGGCTGCCAGCATCGCAAGTCCGGCTCGCGGAGACAGGCCGTGCGTGTAGCGCGACTCCTCGCGTGTGTAGCGCAGGATCGCCTGCACATAGTCGAGCAGCGCGGGCGAAACGAAAACCTCCCTGGCGCGCTTCTGCAGCATCAGCAATTCGCTGTGATCCAGCTGCGGTTCCAGTTGCGCGACGATTTCGCGCCTGTCCACCCCGGACAACAGGCCGCGTTCCGCGTGCGCGTCCGGATAACCCATCTGGATGCGCAGCATGAACCGGTCGAGTTGCGATTCCGGCAGCGCGTAGGTGCCGATCTGGTAGGCCGGATTCTGCGTCGCGATTACGAAAAACGGCGCGGGCAGCGCGCGCGTCGTCCCCTCTATGGTTACCTGCTGTTCCTCCATCGCTTCCAGCAGCGCGCTCTGGGCTTTGGGCGTGGCGCGGTTGATCTCGTCCGCGAGCACCATCTGCGCGAAGATCGGACCGGGGTGGAACTCGAATTTTCCGGTGTCGCGCTGATATACCGATACGCCCAGAATATCGGCCGGCAACAGGTCGCTGGTGAACTGGATGCGCTGAAACTGCAGGCCCAGCGTGCGCGCCAGTCCATGTGCCAGCGTGGTCTTTCCGACTCCGGGCAGGTCCTCGATCAGCAAATGGCCGCGTGCCAGCAGGCAGGCCAGCGCAAGGCGGATTTGCTGCGGCTTGCCGAGGATGATCTGCTCGGCCTGCCGTATGACGTTCTGCAGTGATTGACTCATGGGTTTTTCCGAAAGTTGGATTTTGCACGCCGGGGCGGCAGTCAGAACAGGATCGCCGCAACTACCCTGCGGTCTTCTGCGACCAGTATATTGTAAGTGCGGCAGGCTGCGGGCGTATCCATGCATTCCACGCCGATGCCCGCATTGGTCAGCGCGCTGTACAGGCGCGGATGGGGAAAACGCTGCCGCGCGCCGGTGCCCAGCAGCAGCACATCGGGCTTCAGCGCGAGGAAGTAGCCGAAATGCGCGGTGTCCAGATCGTCAAAATTTGCGACAGCCCAGTCTTCGCGCACTTCTTCCGCCATTACCACGATGCTGCTGTCGTAGCGTTCGCCATTGACCATCACGTGATCCGGGCCGTGCGCGGTGAACAGCCTGGTCTCGCCGGGATTGTCCAGGTGCAATTTCAAAATGACCTCGCGAATAGTGCAGTATGATTGGGAGAGTTTAGGGGGTGGCCGGCGCGTGCGTCAAATCGGGCTGGCGCCGGGACGCGAATGTGGCCGGTCCACTGCGCATCAATCAAGAGCGGATATCAGATGAATGTTTCTCGTCAGGCCGGATGGCTGATCCTGGCCACACTGGTGGTCAATGCAGCGGCGATGCTGTCCCCGGTGATCAACAGCGGCGATTCCGTGACCTATGCCGCGCTTGCCCGGCACATCGCACTGAGCAACGACTGGATGAACCTGGTGCTGGATGGCCGGGACTGGCTGGACAAGCCGCACCTGCCATTCTGGATCACCGCGCTGTTCTTCAAAATTGGCGGGGTTGGCGCGTTCACCTACATACTGCCGGGCTTCCTGTTTCATCTGGTCGGCGGTTATTTCACCTACCGCATCGCGCGCCTGTTCCATAACCGCGACACCGCATTGCTGGCGGTGCTGGTGTACGTTTCGGCCTACGAAATGATGGATTCGAGCATCGAGGTCAAGGCGGAAACCTATTTGACCGGATTCATCATGGCGGCCTGTTATTACTGGCTGCGCTTCGATGCCGCGCCGAAAATCAAGTACCTGCTGCTCGGCGCGCTGTTCAGCGCAATGGCGGTGATGACCAAGGGCGTGTTCACGCTGATCGTGATCACAGGCGGCTTGGTGTCCATGTGGCTGTACCTTGGCCAGTGGCGCAAGCTGTGGAGTGCGAAGTGGCTGCTTGCTCTGGCTTTGACGCTGCTGTTTACTGCACCCGAACTCGTCGCGTTGTACCTGCAATTCGATGCGCATCCGGAAAAGGTGGTGTTCGGGCATAGCCACGTTTCCGGCATCCGCTTCTTCCTGTGGGACAGCCAGTTCGGGCGTTTCTTCAATACCGGCCCGATCCAGAACCACAACGGGAATCCGCTGTATTTCGTGGACGCATTCCTGTGGACTTTCCTGCCATGGGTCGCGGTATTTGCGGCGGCGATTTATTCCGGTATCCGCCACTTTGCTTTGCGCGACACCGCCGGGCGCGCTAGCTTCGTCTATCTGTGCGCTGCGTTTTTCATCCCGTTCCTGATTTTCAGCGCGACCGCGTTCCAGTTCGAGTACTACACGGTGATCATCTTCCCGTTCGCGTCCATCCTGTGCGGGCATTACCTGGCAGAGTATCTGGCTCGGCCCTCCGGCACTCAGAAGCTTCCTTTTGCGCAATGGGTCATCACGCTGCTGCTGATCGTGCTGGCGGCTGGTCTGAGCGTCTATGTCGGGAAAGCATTGCTGTTCATCCCGGTGCTGGCGGTCGCGGCAGGTTTGCTGGTCCATGCGCTGTCCGGCAGGAAGCGGGGCCGCGTCTTTCCGGTGCTGGTCTACCCCGTGGTCGGCATCAATATGCTGTACGGGTTTCTGGTCGCGATGACCGCGCTGACGTTCACCTCCTATGGCGTTGCGCACAATGTCGACGTGCTGCTGGCGGACCGGCCCGGGGTGCCGGTCTATGTGTACCGCATGCCGATGGTGGCAAGGGAACTGTCGCTGTACAGTCGTGCCGCGATCCATGATGCGGATCAAGCCGCGCAGCTGCCGCCGCCGGGGGAACGCTATTTCCTGGTGGCCAGGGCTGAACAGCTTGCGCAGCTGGACGCCCGGCTGGGGCAGTTCGACGCGATCGGCGAAGGACGCTGGGCGGTGCACAAGACCGGAACCTTCCCCAGATTGTTGCGTCTGGCCAAAGGCCGGGAGCCGCTTGAGGCGATCAGGATCGTGCAAGTCGGCGCATCGCAGTGATTGCTTGCGCAATGCCCGGGTATATTCCTCAAGCCTGAATGGCCAACCGGCAGTGCGATCGCCGCCAGGCTCCGATTTGCTGTAGTGGTGCCGGACAGGTAAAATCCCGTGCTTTCGCGCAAGGCCGCCAGCGTAGCGGCATATGTTGCGCACCACGAAATCGGGCAAACAACAAGTGAAACCAATCTTAAAATCCAGCAAGCTGTCCAACGTATGCTACGACATCCGCGGTCCGGTTATGGAACGCGCCAAGCAGATGGAGGAGGAGGGGCAGCGCATCATCAAGCTGAACATCGGAAACCTGGCTCCATTCGGATTCGAGGCGCCGGAGGAGATCCAGCAGGACGTGATCCTGAACCTGCCGAATTCGTCGGGCTATTCCGATTCCAAGGGCATGTTCGCCGCGCGCAAGGCAATCATGCACAACTGCCAGGCCAAGAAGATCATGGGTGTCGGTCTGGACGACATCTATATCGGCAACGGCGCTTCCGAGCTGATCGTGATGGCGATGCAGGGGCTGCTCAATACCGGTGACGAGGTGCTGATCCCGACGCCCGACTATCCGTTGTGGACCGCGGCGGTCACTCTGGCGGGCGGCACGCCGCGCCATTATGTATGCGACGAACAGAATGCCTGGATGCCGGACATTGCCGACATGCGCAGCAAGATCACGCCGAACACGCGCGCGATCGTGATCATCAATCCGAACAATCCGACCGGCGCGCTGTATTCCGACGACATCCTGCGCGAGATCATCCAGGTCGCGCGCGAACACGACCTGATCATCTTTTCCGACGAGATCTACGACAAAATGGTTTATGACGGCGCGAAGCACACCGCGATCGCGTCGCTTGCCGACGATATATTGTTCGTCACGCTGAACGGGCTGTCGAAGAACTATCGCGCGTGCGGATACCGCGCCGGCTGGATGGTGGTATCCGGCGAAAAAAAGCATGCGCAGGACTACATCAACGGCCTGACGATACTGGCATCGATGCGGCTGTGTTCCAACGTGCCCGGGCAGTTTGCGATCCAGACTGCGCTGGGCGGTTACCAGAGCATCGCCGATCTGGTCGCACCCGGCGGGCGCCTGTGCAAACAGCGCGATCTCGCCTACCAGATGATCACTGCAATTCCCGGCGTGACCTGCGTTAAACCCAAGGCTGCGTTGTACCTGTTCCCGCGCTTCGACCCGAAAATCTATCCGATCAAGGACGATCAGAAATTCATCCTGGAACTGCTGGAAACCGAAAAGGTGCTGGTCGTGCAGGGCAGCGGCTTCAACTGGATACATCCCGATCACATTCGTATCGTGTTTCTGCCGAATGCGGATGATCTGACCGAGGCGATGGGGCGCATTGCGCGCTTCCTGGAACACTACCGCAACAAGCACGGGACATGAACATTGTGGAAGTGTTTGCCGAGGATGGACGCATGGCCGGTGCCGAATGGCTGGCGCGTGCCGAGGGTGTGCATCGCCAGCTGCGTCCGCAATTGCCGGGCGGTTATTCAGCCAGGATGGCGCGCATTCTGGAAGATGCGCGCATGGCGCTGGCGGTAAACGGCGAAACGGTGCTCGGGCTGGCTGTTTATCGCTGGCATGAGAATACTTCCGATGGCCTGAAGTTTTACATTGACGATCTCGTGACCGATGAGGCGCACCGTTCCGGGGGCGTCGGACACGCGCTGATCGCGCATCTGGAACAGGTCGCAAAAGAATTGGGCGCAAACGCTATGGTGCTGGATTCAGGAACCCAGCGCACGCAGGCGCACCGGTTCTATTATCGCGAAGGTTTTGTAATTCCTGCTTTTAATTTTAAGAAATCATTCTCATGAAACCAATCAACGTAGGACTGCTGGGCATAGGCACAGTCGGTGGCGGCACCTTCACCGTACTGAAGCGCAACGAGGAAGAAATCACGCGCCGCGCCGGCCGCCCGATCCGCATCACCGTGGTCGCGGACAAGAATGTGGAACTGGCGAAGAAAGTCACCGGTGGCGCATGCCGCATCACCGAAGACGCGTTCTCGGTGGTAAGCGATCCGGATGTGGACATCGTGGTCGAGCTGATCGGCGGCACCGGCGTCGCAAAAGAGCTGGTGCTGAAAGCGATCGCGAACGGCAAGCACGTGGTCACCGCAAACAAGGCGCTGCTCGCGATGTACGGCAACGAGATTTTCAAGGCCGCGCAGGACAAGGGCGTGATGGTCGCTTTCGAGGCGGCCGTTGCGGGCGGCATTCCGATCGTCAAGGCGGTGCGCGAGGGCCTGGCCGCCAACCGCATCGAATGGATTGCCGGCATCATCAACGGCACCACCAACTTCATCCTGTCCGAGATGCGCGACAAGGGGCTGGATTTCAACACCGCGCTGCAGCAGGCGCAGGAGCTCGGCTATGCCGAGGCCGACCCGACCTTCGACATCGAAGGCGTGGACGCGGCGCACAAGATCACCATCCTCGCCTCGCTCGCCTTCGGTATTCCGTTACAGTTCGACAAGGCGCACATCGAAGGAATTTCCAGGCTGGACGCAACCGACATCCAGTATGCCGAACAACTCGGTTACCGCATCAAGCTGCTCGGCATCACCAAGCGCACCAACGGCGGCGTCGAGCTGCGTGTGCATCCGACGCTGATTCCGGAAAAGCGTTTGCTCGCCAATGTCGACGGCGCGATGAACGCAATCGTGGTGCAGGGCGACGCGGTTGGCCCCACGCTGTATTACGGCAAGGGCGCGGGCGCGGAACCGACCGCGAGCTCGATTATCGCCGACCTCGTCGATGTCACGCGCATGCACACGGCCGACCCGGAAAACCGCGTGCCGCACCTCGCGTTCCAGCCGAACCAGCTGGTTGACCTCAAGCCGCTGCCGATGGATGAAGTGCAGACCTGCTACTACCTGCGTCTGCGCGTGTTCGACAAACAGGGCGCGCTGGCCGATATCACGCGCATCCTCGCCGACGAGCAGATCTCGATCGATGCAGTGATCCAGAAGGAGCCGGCAGCGGGCGAGGCGCAGACCGATCTCGTCATGCTGACCCACAAGACGCTCGAGAAGCGCGTCAACGCGGCCATCGCCAAGATCGAAGGATTGCCGGTAGTGGCAGGACAAGTGACGCGCTTGCGTCTGGAAGAACTCGGAAAATAACATGGAGCAGTATCGAGTCCTGTTCGACGGGATGGCGTGGCAGAACGGGATTCATGGAGCGAGATTCAAGGCATTTCTCAGTGGCGCCAGACAGCTTCGCCTGCTGGAGCTCACTTCCGAATTTGTTGAGCCTGACTGGTGCAATAAAGGGCATGTCGGGTTTGTCGTTCAAGGTGAACTCGAAATCGATTTTCACGGACATCTCGTGCGTTACCCGGAAGGTTCAGGCATTCTTATTCCTTCCGGCCCGGCAAGCGGCCATAAGGCGCGCTCGCTAACGCCAGCTGTTCTGCTGTTTCTGATTGAAGATATTTGACAAACTTCCCCTCTCAAGTTGGCGCGAGAGGAAAACAGGGTAGGTTCAAAATGAAATTCATCTCCACCCGCGGCAATGCGCCGGCGAAAAACTTCACCGAAATCCTGCTCGGCGGCCTGGCTCCCGATGGCGGCTTGTACCTCCCTGAGCAGTATCCGCAGGTAACCCGGGCTGAGCTGGATGCATGGCGCAAGCTGTCGTATGCCGACCTCGCATTCGCGGTGCTGTCGAAGTTTGCCACCGACATTCCGGCAGCCGACCTGAAGGCCATCGTCAGCAAGACCTACACGCCCGCGGTTTACAGCAATGGCCGCGCTGATTCGGATTTCACGCAGATCACGCCATTGCGCAAACTGGAAGAAGGCGTCTTCATCCTCGAACTCTCCAACGGCCCGACGCTCGCATTCAAGGACATGGCGATGCAGCTGCTCGGCAACCTGTTCGAGTATGCGCTGGACAGACAGCACGCCGAACTGAACATCCTCGGCGCGACTTCAGGCGACACCGGTTCGGCCGCCGAGTACGCGATGCGCGGCAAGCGCGGCATCCGCGTGTTCATGCTGTCGCCGGACGGCAAGATGTCCGAGTTCCAGCGCGCGCAAATGTATTCGCTGCAGGACCCGAACATCTTCAACATCGCGATCAAAGGCATGTTCGACGACGCGCAGGACATGGTCAAGGCGGTGTCCAACGACCATGCGTTCAAGGAAAAATACAGGATAGGCACGGTCAACTCGATAAACTGGGCGCGTGTATCGGCGCAGATCGTGTACTACTTCAAGGGCTATTTTGCCGCGACGAACTCCAATGACGAACAAGTCGCGTTTTCGGTGCCGTCCGGCAATTTTGGCAACATCTGCGCCGGCCATATCGCGCGGATGATGGGATTGCCGATCGGCCAGCTGATCCTCGCGACCAACGAAAACGACGTGCTCGACGAATTCTTCCGCACCGGCGTTTACCGGCCGCGCGATACAGTACACACTTACGAGACCAGCAGCCCGTCGATGGACATTTCCAAGGCTTCCAACTTCGAGCGCTTCATGTTCGACCTGGTCGGGCGCGACGGGGAAAAGGTGCGCGAATTCTGGAACAGCGTGGACAAGGGAGGATCGTTCGACATCAAGGATTCCCCGTATTGGGATGCGTTGCCCAAGTTCGATATCGTTTCCGGCAAGAGCATCCATCAGGACCGGCTCAAGACGATCCGCAAGCTATGGGCAGACTACGGCGTGATGGTCGACACGCACACCGCCGACGGCATCAAGGTCGGACTGGAGCAGCGCAGGCCGCACCTGCCGCTGATCTGCCTCGAAACCGCATTGCCCGCCAAGTTCGCCGAAACCATACATGAAGCGCTGGGCCTTGAACCGGAACGCCCGGCCGCCATGGTCGGAATTGAAAATCTGCCGCAGCGCTGTGAAGTGATGGATGCGGATGTCGCCAGGCTCAAGGCTTTCATCGCGGCCAGGGTGCCGTCCTGATACGGATAATCGACCACACATGAAAATTCAGACCAGATCGGTGATTACCTGCCCGTCGTGCGGATTTGCCCGGGAAGAGGAGATGCCGGTCGATTCCTGCCAGTGGTTTTACGAATGCACCAACTGCGGAACCTTGCTGAAACCCAAGCCTGGCGACTGCTGCGTGTTCTGTTCGTATGGAACGGTGCCTTGTCCACCGATCCAGCTTGGCGGCAAGGGTAGCTGCTGTTAGAAGTACTCAGGTACCCGGCCAGGAAATGTTCCGGCAATTTGCACCTATCGCGGTAATGATGTGAACAACCTCATCCTGCTCATATTCTGCTTCATCGCCGGTGTGCTGCTGCACCGCTACAAGCGCATGCCTGTCAACACGCCTGCGGTGCTGAATACTTTTATCATCCATGTTTCCCTGCCCGCATTGACGCTGCTGTATCTGCATGACCTGAAGCTCAACGGAAATGTCGGACTGATGGCTGCGATGGCATGGCTGCTTTTTGCATTGTCGGCGGGATTTTTCTGGGCCATCGGACGCTGGCTGGATTTGCCGCGCCGTACCGTGGGTGCGCTGATGCTGACCGGCGGACTGGGCAATACCTCATACGTCGGACTGCCGATGGTCGAGGCGTATTACGGGCATCAGGGACTGGTCAGCGGCATTGTCGTCGATCAACTCGGTTCGTTCCTTGTGCTTTCCACACTGGGTATCACCGTTGCAGGTATTTATTCGTCGGGTCGTCCCGGTGTGGCTGAAATGGCCAGGCGCATCGTGCTGTTTCCCCCGTTTATCGCATTGGTATTGGCGCTGCTGCTGATCCCGGTCGACTATCCCGAATGGCTCAGCGTGATACTGAAACGCATGGGCGATACGCTGGCACCGCTGGCGCTGCTTGCGGTCGGCTTCCAGTTGCGGCTAGGCCATCTCCGCGGCAACGGCCGGAAGCTTGCGCTTGGCCTGGCATTCAAACTGGTGCTGGCGCCGCTGGTACTCTTCATGTTGTATGTGCCGCTGTTCGGCGCACATGGTCAGGCGATACAGGTTACGTTGTTCGAATCGGCAATGCCGCCGATGATCACCGCCGCGATTCTCGCCACCGAGCACGATCTCGACCCGCCTCTGGCAACCTTGATGGTTGCAGTCGGACTGGTTTTTTCATTCGTCACGCTGACCGTCTGGTGGTGGCTGATGCGAGGCGTGTAAGCGCTACGGCAAGGCAAAATTTATTTTTGTTTTTCTGCAGGCGCGCACAGAAATGTGCGGCAATGATGCATCGGTATAGGGATGGTTCCTGGCCATGTGCATCCTGATATGTTAAGATGCATATCGCAGTTGTCGTTATCACCAAAAAATGCGCTGGAAGATTTGCATTCCTTCCCCCGCAATATTCAGTTTTGACAAATCAGACAGATAGAAAAAAATTAACGGTTTACGATCCCGTCCCATTTGAATTTCGCACCCTGACGCCTGCAGATGGCATGGCGTTGCACCGGCTGGTGCGTGACTGTCCCCCGCTTGACCAAAATTCCCTGTACTGCAACCTGTTGCAGTGCAGTCATTTCCAGAATTCCTCGATAGCCGCTTTCAGCAACGGCGAGCTGCTTGGCAGCGTTACCGGATATTGCATTCCGGGCCGGGCTGACACCCTGTTTGTCTGGCAGGTCGCGGTGCACCCTTCAGCACGCGGCCGGGGCCTGGCGCGCACCATGCTGAACAATTTGCTGATACGGATGGCACCGCAGGGTATCCGTTACATCGAGACATCAATTACACCCGGAAACGAAGCTTCTTTGAGATTGTTCACGGGATTCGCGACTGAGCAGCATGCCGCCATGGTTCGCTCAGTCTTGTTCGAGCAGCTGTTGCATTTTGAAGGCGCGCATGAAACTGAATACCTGTTTCGAATCGGCCCATTTGCAGCAGCGAACGGCTCAGATACTCAGAATTAAGGAGAAATACTATGAAGATTTTTGACGAGTTGGAATCGGAAGTGCGCAGCTATGCCCGGTCTTTTCCCAGGGTGTTCAACCGCGCGTGCGGCGAGTACCTGTACGACGAAGATGGAACAGAATTCCTGGATTTCCTCGCCGGCGCGGGGACGCTGAATTACGGACACAACAATCCGCTGTTCAAGCAGGCTTTGCTGAAATACATCGAGGCGGACGGAATCACACACGGTCTGGACCTGCATTCCGTAGCCAAGCAACGATTCCTGGAAACGTTTCAGGCGAAGATACTCAGACCCAGGGGGCTTGATTACCAGGTGCAGTTCACCGGACCGACAGGCACGAATGCCGTCGAGGCCGCGCTGAAGCTCGCGCGCAATATAACCGGGCGACACAACATCATTTCATTCACCAACGGATTCCACGGCGTCACGCTTGGCGCGTTGGCAGCCACCGGGAATTCACATCATCGCGGCGCGGCCGGGATCAATCTGGGCGGCGTCACGCGCATGCCCTATGACGGCTATCTGGGGGAAGGTTTCAACACCACTGCATATCTGGACAAGGTGCTGACCGACGCCAGCAGCGGCGTCGACAGGCCGGCTGCGGCCATCGTTGAAACGGTGCAGGGTGAAGGCGGAATCAATGCGGCAAGCTTCGAGTGGCTGAGGTCGCTGCAGGAAGTTTGCAGGCGCCATGAAGTTCTGCTGATCGTCGATGATATCCAGGCTGGCTGCGGCAGAACAGGAACCTTCTTCAGTTTCGAGCCTGTCGGCATCCAGCCGGATATCGTCACAATGTCCAAATCGCTGAGCGGTTACGGATTGCCGATGGCGGTGGTGCTGATGAAATCAGAACTTGACCTGTGGAAACCGGGCGAGCACAACGGCACATTCCGTGGCAACAATCATGCCTTTATCACCGCGACGGCGGCGATCAACCACTTCTGGTCGGACAGCAAGTTTTCCAAAAGTATCGAGAAAAAGGGACTTGTTATATCTGATCGCCTGAATCACTTTGTCGAGCAATACGGTGACGGGAGTTTCAACGCGCGCGGCCGTGGCATGTTCCAGGGGATCAATTGCGTGAGCGGAGAACTGGCCAGCGACATCTCGCTGCGCGCCTTCAAAAAGGGATTGATGATCGAGACCAGCGGCGCAGAGGACCAGGTCATCAAGTTGCTTTGCCCGCTGACGATTTCCGAAGAAGCGCTCGGCAGGGGACTGGACATGATCGAGGAAAGCATCAGCGAATCATGCGAGCATTTCAGGAAAATCCCCAGCGAAAAGGATTTTTTTCTGGTCGCGTGACATGTGCGGATCGAGCAGCAGCAAACATTAGTGAGAGGGAAGTGAAATGATAGTCAGAACATTGGATGTGGCCGACGAGGGCGAGCGGCGTGTGGTGAGCAACGGCTGGGAGAGCACGCGTTTGCTCCTCAAGAACGACGGCATGGGATTCTCTTTTCACATCACCACGATCTATGCCGGCGCCGACCTTGGTATGCATTACCAGAATCATCTGGAGTCCGTGTATTGCATCAGCGGCGAAGGCGAGATCGAAGATCTGGCCGATGGGAAGGTCTATCCCGTCAAACCCGGCACGATCTACGCGCTTAACAATCATGACAAGCACAGACTGCGCGCGACGACCGAAATGAAGATGGCTTGTGTCTTCAACCCGCCGTTGCACGGCAAGGAAGTGCATAACGACCAGGGTGCTTATGAACTGGAAGCCGAGGCGGTACAGGAATGAACATCCCGGAGCGGATGAGTTGGAATGAATTGAACGGGAGGAAATGAAATGATTGCAGCGCAGGATAAGTATCCATCTCGCGCCGGTCGTGCGGCATGCCTGATGCCGCGCCTGGACCCGGTGGTTTATGCACCCGGTCCGCAGCGGCAGTTGACGAATTTGTCGGACGGTCAGGTGGCGCAATACGAACGCGACGGTTACCTGGTGCTCCACGATGTATTCAGCGCCGGTGAGGTCCAGTGTTTCAAGGACGAACTGGAGCGTCTGCGACGCGATCCCGGCATGCAGGCAAGGGACGAGGTAATCACTGAGCCCGGAAGCGGCGACATCCGCTCGATTTTCCGTGTGCACGGAATCAGCGAGGTTTTCAGGCAGCTGGCATCGGACGAGCGACTGGCAGGAATCGCGCAGGGACTGCTGGACGACGATGTCTACATCCACCAGTCCAGGCTGAATTACAAACCCGGTTTCCGCGGCAAGGAATTCTACTGGCACTCGGATTTCGAAACCTGGCATGTCGAGGATGGCATGCCTGCGATGCGCGCGCTGAGCATGTCCATCACCCTGACCGAAAACACCCTGCATAACGGCCCCCTGATGCTGATGCCCGGGTCGCACAAGTCCTATGCAGTTTGCACCGGAGAAACGCCCGCCAACCATTTCAGGGAATCGCTGAAGAAGCAGGAGTATGGTGTGCCGGAGGACGATCTGCTTGAGCAATTGACCGGACGCAAAGGGATCGTGAGCGCGGTAGCCAAGCCGGGCTCGGTGATCATTTTCGACTGCAACACCATGCACGGTTCCAGCAGCAACATCACGCCCGACCCGCGTTCCAACGCGTTTTTTGTATACAACGCGATCAGTAACCGGGTCGTGCAGCCATTCTGCGATCAATCGCCACGGCCCGAATACATCGCTGCACGCGAGCATATCGAGGTGATCAAGGCGCACACCGGTCCGGAAAACTACCGGGGCGAATTGCAGGCAGTCTAGCCCGGGCGGGGCATTCGCATCTATCTTGATTTCAGGGAAGGTAAAAAGAAAATGATATTGACCTTCGTATTGTTTCTGGGGGTTTTTCTGCTGATCGGCATTGCGTCGGTATTCAGCAGCCGCAACACCAAGCATGATTATTATCTGGCCAGCAAGTCCATCGCACCGTCCCTGGTCGGTCTGTCGGCAGTCGCGACAAACAACAGCGGCTTCATGTTCATCGGTGTGATCGGTTACACCTATGTGACCGGGCTGGCTTCGATATGGCTGATGCTGGGATGGATCACGGGTGATTTTCTGTCTTCCACGTTCATTCATTCCCGTTTGCGGATGGCGACCCAGCATACCGGAGAGGCGAGTTTCGCCGGGGTGCTGAGCCGCTGGAATGGCGGGCAGGGGCGCGTGCTGCAGCGGGTTATCGGCGGAGTATCGCTGCTCTTCATGCTGGCTTATGCGAGCGCGCAGCTGGTCGCTGGCGGCAAGGCGCTTCACGTGCTGCTAAACTGGCCCGCATGGTCGGGAGCCGTCATCGGCGCGTTTCTGGTTATGGGCTACTGTTTTTCAGGCGGAATCCGTGCGTCGATCTGGACGGATGCGGCCCAGTCGGTCGTGATGATGCTCGCAATGGGGTTGTTGCTGTTTGCCGCGATATCCCATCTCGGCGGTGTGGCACCGGCCATCACGCAGATGAACGGAGTGCCCGGTTTCATGGACTGGTTTCCCAAGGATCTGGTTGTGCCGGGTATTGCCGGCGGTCTGGTATTTGCCGTCAGCTGGGGATTTGCAGGATTGTCGGTTGTCGGGCAGCCGCACATCATGGTCCGTTTCATGACGCTCAACGATGCCGGGCAAATGAATCGGGCGCGGATGTGGTACTACCTTTGGTTTACTGTATTCTATTTGATGGCCACGAGTGTTGGCCTGTTGTCCCGGATCTATCTGGTCGATCCCGGCTCGTTCGATGCAGAACTGGCGCTGCCTACGATGGCCATGCGATTGCTGTCTCCGGCCATGGTTGGCGTGATTCTCGCCGGGATTTTTGCCGCGACGATTTCGACGGCGGACTCGCTGATACTGAGCTGTTCTTCCGCGCTGACCCACGACCTGCTTCCGCACAAAATTGAAAATACAAAAATATTGAAAGCCGGTACCGCCGGAATCAGCATGGCTGCCCTGTTATGGGCATTGCTGAACAAGCAGAGCGTATTCAGCCTGGTCATCATGGCATGGTCCGGCCTTGCCAGCGCGTTCGCGCCGTTGTTGATCGTGCTGGCGCTGGGCGGAAAACCCGACACCAGGGCAAGCATCATTGCAATATTCGCCGGGCTGGGAACGGCGATACTGTGGCGCTATGCCGGATGGCAGAACGCTGTCTATGAGGGGATGCCGGGAATTCTGGCAGGCCTGGCCGTGCTGTCCCCCAATCTTTTCAGAAGCATGCAAAAGCGGGTGGCGCCGGCAGTCTGACCTTCGCGGGATCGAGACCTTGAACATACGAGGGAAATAACATGACCGACTTCATTAGATCCGCAACCCTGATGCTGGTTCTTCTCAATCCGTTCCTGGTCATCATCTATCTGGTTGACATGGTCGAGAAACTGGATCGCAAGCGCTTCGCGCAGGTGCTGGTGCGCGGGAGCCTGATCGCCACCGTGGTGTTCTGCTGCTTCGCGATACTCGGCGACATGATTTTTTCCAGCATCATTCAGGCGCAGTTTGCCTCTTTCCAGATATTCGGGGGTGTGATCTTTCTCATCATCGGGCTGCAGTTCGTGTTCAATGGTCCGCAGGCCATCGTTGCGCTGAGGGGTGAATCAGCGGGTCTTGCGGGTGCGATTGCGATGCCCGTGCTGATCGGTCCGGGCACGATCAGTGCCAGCGTGGTCATCGGCAAGCGGCACGAAGCGCTGTATGCCTGCGCCACCATCATTGCGGCGGTATTCATATCCGTGGTGATCATGCTTGCCCTCAAGGCGGCGCACGACTTTGTCCGGCCGCGCAACGAACCGGTCATTCGCAGGTATATCGAAATTGCCGGTCGGATTACCGCGCTTTATGTCGGAACCATTGCCGTGGAAATGATCATGCAGGGGCTGCGGACCTGGGCGGGAAAATTCTGACGCTGCAGGATGCCGAACGAGCCGCGGCTATACGTGCAGCCACAATTCGTTGTTCTCGTTCTTGAGCGCATTCATTTTTTCTTCGGCTTCTTCCAGCACCTCGTCAAAGCTCTTGTCCTCGCCGACCACCGTCACTCGGGCTATGAGAAGGGATAACGGCCAATCCTCTTCCTTGAACATCTTTTCTGCTGCGGTGTTGATCCTCAAGGCCAGCACGCCGCAAATGTATTCATCGGTTTCGGGGAACAATATCGCGAATTCATCCCTGCTGATGCGCGCAACCGTATCGATGTTCCTGGAGTTTCCGCTGAATATGCGGGACAGCGCCTTGAGGGCGATGTCTCCGATTCGGTGGCCAAGGCTGTCATTCAGTTCCCTGAGCTGGTCGATTTCGATGAACAGGATAGAGTAGGGCTTGCTGGATCGTTCGCTGCGTGATTGTTCGGCCGAAAACCGTTCGGTAAATTCCAGCCGGTTCGCGAGTCCGGTCAAGGCATCCTTGTGGGAATAGGTTCTGGCTTTCCAGAGTTTGGCCATCACCCGGCCGAGCACGGTGAACGTGATGCTGCGGGTAATGATGTTGGTCGTCAGCGCGCCCAGCGGATAAGCCGGCCAGACCACAGCCGCTTCGGCTATGCTCCACGCAACGGCGGTGATCACGCCGGCCAGCGCAGCCACCTGCGTATCGGATTGGCGCAGGTTTCGGATTGCGCTGATATGCGAAGCCTGGATGATCGGCAGACAATACAAAACGTCCAGGGAATAATACGTCCCGGACATTTTGTAATCCCATATGGTAATAAACAGGACCTCAGTTAAAACCAGTAACAATCTCCAGGCCATACTTGTTCTACTCTCCAGGGGGTGAGTCCATTGATCGGGCAACAATAGTGACGGGGCGCAGTTGGAACTGCAATTTATCAGCAAAAGCCATATTCTACCAGTTGGGGCAAGCCGGACTGATAAGCTAAGCAGGAAGTTGCGTTTCCAATTTTGCCGGCCCGTCACAAGTGGGCGCGGATTAGAATGCGGCGGATTGTGTCAGAATACCGTCTTTGCCGGATAGCCGAACGGTAACCGGGCATGCAGTGCAACAGGTAAGAGCAGTCGTGAATGCCCGGATTCAAGGCCTGCGGGGCTGTAATGTACAAACCCGGACAATATGGAAGGAAACGATTTTGAACGACAACCTGGAAGAACAGCTTTTTGCAATGCAGAAAAGGCGTACCGCGCGCACCATGAAAATAGTGATTGTTTTATTGGGTGCAGTGTTTCTGTTCGTGTTCTATAACCTGATTCAGAACGGTTGAGGCTTGCGCGCTGAGTGCGGTCTTCGGTACGAGCCGGCATGGTTTGCCGATATATCGGCTGTCGCGGGAAACGACTTGGAATCCGGATGCAACATCAGTTATCATTGATATAGTGACTGGATATGGGCCAAGAAGCAGCATACGATCATGACGGTGCCTGGTGCCGATATCGGGGAAGAAACGCTGGCCGCATTTGAAAAGTAGTCTCAACTTAAGAAAGGGGTAACGAATGCTATATATCGCTTTGTATTACGTGGCAGCCATAACCATACTTGTACTGCATTTCACGGGTTGGCTGGCGAGACGCAATCTGGAATGGCTGGTTCTGGTGCTGGCAGTCTCCGTTTTCCCGGCCGTGATATACCTTTAGCCCCGCCTGTTCCCGGTCCGAGCGCCGGAAACCAATACACAAACCCGCCCTCCATGGACGGGTTTTTGTTTTCCCGTGATAGTCGAAATCAGGCAGCATTGACAGCGCCTCAGTAGCACACTCGAGCCGACATTGCAGAGCTTGGCCCGATCAGTATGCTGTGCAGGGATGAAACGGTGTAATCGCCATGCGCTGCATTCCGGAAGATCGGGATTGAATATTTATCAGGGCGGATTCTGATCCAGCAACTCGATCCAGTGTCTGACCGGAACATTGCTCGCGCCGGCCAGGTGCATCTGGCAACCGACGTTCGCCGAGGCGATCACTTCGGGATTGCCGTTCTGCAGAGCGGCAAGCTTGTTATTCAGCAATTGACCGGAAAGCACAGGCTGCAGCAGGGTGTATGATCCGGCCGCGCCGCAACACAGGTGGCTGTCCGCGACCGGCGTGAGCTCGTAGCCGCAGCGCCTGAGGATAGACTCGACCGATCCGCCGAGCTTCTGGCCGTGCTGCAGGGTGCATGAGGAGTGATACGCGACGCGCGTGCCCCGGCCGATTCCGGCGAACGCGTCCTGCTTCCCGGCGTTCAGTATTTCGCCCGAAATAATCTCGCTGAGGTCGCGGGTCAGCGCGCTGATGCGCGCGGCTTTGCCGGCATATTCGGCATCGTCTTTCAATGCATGCCCGTAGTCCTTCACCATCAGTCCACAGCCGCTCGCAGTCATCACGATGGCTTCCGCGCCGTTTTCGACATGCGGCCACCATGCATCGATGTTGCGGCGCATCATCACGCGCGCGCCATTGCTGTCGGAAAGGTGCTGGTTCAGCGCACCGCAGCAGCCTGCGCCGGGCGCGCTGACCAGCGAGATGCCGAGACGGTCGAGCACGCGAGTTGCGGCCGCATTGGTGTTCGGCGTGCCGAGCGGCTGCACGCAGCCTTCCAGCACCAGCATGCGGCGCTTGTGTGATGCTGTCGCAACGGTTTGCCGGCTTGCCGGGATTTGACGGGCCGGTATTTTATTCCTGAGCCCGGCCGGCAGCAGCGGGCTGAACACGCGCGCAATGGATAGCGCAAACGCCATGCGCGCGGTGTACGGGATCACCGCGAGCATAGTCCGGCGCAGCAGTTTTTCGGCGAACGAGCGCGGCGCCAGTTCGTCGGTCATTTCGCGGCCGATGTCGATCAGTCGCCCGTACTTCACGCCGGAAGGGCAGGTGGTTTCGCATGAACGGCAGGTCAGGCAGCGGTCCAGGTGCAAACGGGTTCTGGCGCTCGCCTGTTCGCTTTCCAGCATCTCCTTGATCAGGTAGATCCTGCCGCGCGGGCTGTCCAATTCAGAACCCAGCAGCTGATAGGTCGGACAGGTCGCGGTGCAGAAGCCGCAATGCACGCATGCGCGCAGGATGGAATCGGCCTCGGCGACATCGGGATTCTTAAGCAGTTCGGCGGGAATGGACGTTTGCATGTCAGAGTTCGGCGTACAGGCGTCCGCGGTTGAATATGCTGTCCGGGTCGAAGCCGGCCTTGAGCCGCTGGTGGATCGCCAGCAGCGGCCCCGGCAGCGGTTGAAATAACGGGACCGGATGCTCGCCGCCACGGAATACCGTGACATGCCCGCCGGCGAGCGCGACGCGGTGGCGTATTGCGGCGACATCCTCGCCGCTGAACAACCAGCGCTGTGCACCGCCCCAGTCCAGCAGCCAGGTTCCTTCGATGTTCAACGGCGGAGTCGCGGGTTTGACCGCGACGCGGTACAGCGCGCCGCTGTGCTGAAAGAACGGCAGGCGATGCTCGCGCAGCGCTAGCCAGAAGGCATCCGCATCGGCCAGCACATCACCGGCTATCTTGCCGCGCGCTTCCTGAACGGCCTGCGCGCTGCCGGATATGCGTATGTACAATTGTTCGCCGTGAAAGCACGCGCCATCAACCGGATAGGGCTTTCCCAGCAACGCACTCATGCTCGAGATCGCACCTTCCGCGCTGCACTCTCTGGTAACGGTGATGCTGGCAGCCGGGCGCGGCAGCACCTTAAGGCTGGTTTCCAGCATGATGCCGAGCGTGCCGTGCGCGCCGGCCATCAGGCGCGACACATCGTAGCCGGCGACGTTTTTCATCACCTGTCCGCCGAAGCGCAGTATCTCGCCGCGGCCGTTCAGTATCTGGCAGCCCAGCACGAAGTCGCGCGCCGATCCGCTGTACGGGCGGCGCGGCCCGGACAGGCCGCACGCGATCGTGCCGCCCAGTGTCGCGCCTGGGCCGAAATGCGGCGGCTCGAACGCGAGCATCTGGTTCGCTTCCGCGAGCGCGGCTTCAATCTTGTCGAGCGGCGTGCCGCTGCGCGCGGTCAGCACCAGTTCGCGCGGATCGTATTCGACGATGCCGCGATGTCCGGTAACGTCTGTCGTCCGGCCCTGGACCGGGTTGCCGAGAAAGGCTTTGCTGCCGCTCCCGGAAATTCTGAGCGGCGTGCTGTTCCGGAAGGCTTCCAGCACCTGTTGCTGCAAATCTGAACTGATATCTGAATCAAGCATGGGCGTGTGCGTCTCTAAAAGCGTTCCAGTTCGGGATGCGGCAGCTGCCCGTGGTGCACGTGCATCGCGCCGAATTCGGCGCAGCGGTGCAGCGTCGGTACCGCCTTGCCGGGATTGAGCAGGCCGGTAGGGTCGAACGCGGCCTTGACGGCATGGAACTGGGCCAATTCCGCGCTGCGGAACTGCACGCACATCTGGTCGATCTTCTCGATGCCGACGCCGTGCTCGCCGGTGATCGTGCCGCCGACTTCCACGCACAGCTGCAGGATGCTGCTGCCGAATTCCTCGGTACGTTCCAGTTCACCGGCCTTGTTGGCGTCGAACAGGATCAGCGGATGCAGATTGCCGTCGCCGGCATGGAACACGTTGGCGACCGCGAGGCCGTATTCCGCGGACATCTCGCTGATGCGACGCAGCACATGGGGCAGCTGGCGGCGCGGTATCGTGCCGTCCATGCAGTAATAATCCGGACAGATCCGCCCCACCGCGGGGAAAGCCGACTTGCGGCCTTTCCAGAACAGCTGCCGTTCGGCCTCGTCCGCCGCGGTACGCACTTCGGTCGCGCCGCATTCGGACAATATGCTGCGCACCGCCATGATGTATTCGGAAACCTCGGCATGGGTGCCGTCAAGTTCGCACAGCAGGATCGCTTCGGCATCGCGAGGATACCCCGCATGCACGAAATCCTCGGCAGCCTGGATCGCGAGCCTGTCCATCATTTCCAGCCCGGCGGGAATAATGCCGGCAGAAATGATGGAACCGACTGCCTCGCCGGCTTTTACCACATCGTCGAACGCGGCGAGCACGACTTGGGCGCGTTCCGGCCTGGCCAGCAATTTCACGGTGACCTCGACGATCACGCCGAGCATGCCTTCGGAGCCGGTCATCAGTGCGAGCAGGTCGTAGCCCGGCGAATCCAGCGTCTCCGCGCCGATGGTGAGCAGCTCGCCTTCCGCGGTGACCACTTTCAGCATCAGGATGTTGTGCACCGTCAGGCCGTATTTCAGGCAATGCACACCGCCGGAGTTTTCCGCGACATTGCCGCCTATGGTGCACGCGATCTGCGACGACGGGTCGGGCGCGTAATACATGCCAAAGGCTGCCGCAGCTTCGGATATCGCGAGGTTGCGCACGCCGGGCTGCACGGTCGCAATCGCGTTGTCAGCATCGATGTTCAGGATGTTCCTGAACTTGGCGAGGCTAAGCAGCACCCCATTGTCGAGCGGCAGTGCGCCGCCGGACAGGCCGGTGCCTGCACCGCGCGCGACCACCGGCACCTGCCAGTCATGGCACAGCCGCATGATGCTCTGTACCTGCTCTATGGTTTCCGGCAGCGCGACCACCATCGGCAACTGGCGGTACACCGACAGTCCGTCGCATTCGAACGGGCGCAGGTCCTCGGCATCGACCAGCAGCGATTCGGGGGGCAATATTCCGCGCAGTGCCCTGACCAGTCCGCTGCGCGCTTCGTTGATCTGTGGGGCTTTGTTTTTGTGTTGATGTGACAAGATGACTCCGGGGACATGCGTTTTAATTATTTAATGGTGCAAGTATAGCAAATTAGTCGAGTATTAAATTCCTGCGGCTTGAGAAGTGATGTGGAATCATTCTTCGGCGGGCTGCTCAGAGCGTGCCATCGTATATGCAAATCCGATCACGGCACCCCAGCCAAGTCTGCGCCTGACCAGCGGGCTGTCTCGGTTGGCGGCGCCTGCCAGGGACTCGATCCGGAAGCTGTAAAACAGGCGCAAATCCGGCGATACCGAATGTGACACGAACAGCCCTGCGCGCAACGCAAACAGGCCGCCCTTGGCTGAATAACTGTTGCGGGTCGGCGTCGCGTCGCCCGGCGACACGCCATAAAAAGTGTCTGCCAGCGTCGTGTCGCCGAAAAGCATGCCCAGGTTCGTTGATAGTAACCAGTGCTCGCGCAGGCGCGTGTCGCGTACCCATTCCGGCTCGAACGTTATGCCTCGCGAAACAAAACCATGGCTGACGTCGATCACTTCACGCAGCGGGAACTGGAAACGCGAATCACGGCGGATATCTGCAAGGTTGCCCAGGTTGACTTTCAGCCGCGGACCGAACTCGATCAGCGTTCCCAGGTTAGCCATGCCCTGCCTTGCAGCTATGTCGGACGATGGTGAACCCAGACTGGCGGCAAAACCCAGATCCAGTTCGGTGCGCGGCGTTTTCAGCGCGCGCAAGCCGACGTTGCCGCGCTCGGCACGCAGATACTTGCCGCGGTAGATCAGGTACGGCAGGCCCAGCAATCGGCTGACGCGCTCCTCGGAACCGGGATAGGCCGGTTGCGTGATAGCCAGGCCGAGCAGCCCGGCTTCCCATAGCGGCCGACCGGCTGCTGCCGCTGGCGGGGTGGTATCCCGGGCAGGGACGGTGGCGACCGGGGTATCCGCCGGCTGCTCACCCCGGGCAAATGCAGCGGCGGTCATCAAGCAGCCTGCCGCCAGTATCGTGATGCTCCTGCGTATCATCAATTTCCTCCTGGCCGGGACTGTTCGGCAGGAATATCGACGGAACCACCGCCCGTCGATTTGATCCCGGAGCTGAGCTTGCGCAGCTCATCGATGTAACGGGACAGCTGTTTGTTCAGGTGGGCTTTCTGCCTTGCGGTAAGCATCCACTGGATGTGCGCGATCATTTCATCGTCGGCGGTTTCGAACGAATGGATGGCAATTTGCTGCTGGCTTGTCCGGGTCGCGTCGGGAGTCATCAGCCACAGCGATATGAATGAGGCAATCCGGTCTGCGCCGGCGTGCTCGTTCAGCATGCTGATCAGCCTGCGCTGGTTCGTATAGCGCTGCTCCAGGTATATTTCCCGGACTGAGGGCAGATGCCGGCTCATTTCCCTGACCTGTTTGCGTTGATCGCGGCTCAGTTTCCCGACCAGTCCTTCCAGGAAATCCAGAGTATCGTCGGCGCGTTTGTCCAGGTATGCTTTGCGGCCCAAATCCTGCAGTTCCTGCATTTGCTTGCTGTTTTCCTTCGCAAGATTGTCGCTCAGTTCCCGGATCTGCCGGCTGTCCAGGCTGCTCAATAATTCTGCTGCCGGCCTGACCGCGGGCCGCAGGGTTTGGTGGTACAGATCCAGCAGCTGTGCCCTGAGCTGCGCGATTCTGCCGATCTGCAGCAGGCCGTCATACTGGGCCGCGCCGTTCAGGTTTTGCAGAAAAACAATGTATTCGGGCAGCGCATGCTTGCGATGCCAGTCCAGGTAAACGGATATGTCCCGGCGTATCGTTGCTTCCTGGCCGGCATTGAATGAAACATAGCCGTCGATCCTGTGCTGCAGATACCAGTCAGCATTGCGGTACAGCAGGCTGACCGTACTGCAGCCGGAACCGAACAGTGCAACAGCGAGAAAAATGAGTACCGATTTTTTCATGGCCCCTGTTTGTGCTATTAATCCACCGCCCAAAAAGGGTAACATGAAACCCCGGGCCGCAGGACCGGGCCGGTCGAAGAAGGGGTGGCGACTTTCTGTTCGACTGTATCCCGCTGCAAGGCGGCACGAACTGACGAAACGAAAAAGCCGGGAAAGGATGCACGATGGCAAGCAGCTGGGACGAGCGTTATGCAAGCGAAGATTACCTGTTCGGAACCGAACCGAACGCATTCCTGGTGTCGCAGCGGGATTTGCTGAAACCGGGCATGAGCTGCCTGGCAGTTGCGGACGGCGAGGGCCGCAACGGCGTGTGGCTGGCGCAGCAGGGATTGCAGGTGCTGTCGGTCGAAGCCTCCGCGGTCGCGCTGGAAAAGGCGAAGAAACTCGCCAGGCAGCGCGGTGCGTCTATCGAATTCGAACAGGCCGACCTGGCGCAGTGGCAATGGGGCGAAAACCGTTTCGATCTGGTAGCCGCGATCTTCATCCAGTTTGCGCCACCGGCGCTGCGCGAACAGATGTTTGCCGGTATCAAGCGCTGCCTGAAACCGGGCGGGCTGCTGTTGCTGCAGGGCTATACGCCGCGGCAGCTGGAATACAAAACCGGCGGACCGCCGCTGGCCGAGAACATGTACACTGCCGACCTGTTGCGCAATGCGTTCGGCGAAATGGAAATCATCCATCTGCGCGAACACGATGACCACATCGGCGAAGGGACCGGGCACAGCGGCATGTCGGCTTTGATTGATCTGGTGGCACGCAAACAAATTTAATGCATGAATATTAATTTCAATAATTAAGGGGGAGCCATGTTGTCAGCACATCCAGCAAAGTCATTTTTCATTTTCATTTTCAGTTTCCTGCTCCTGGCGGGTTGTTCGACCGGGGGAGACCGCATGTCTCCGTCCGCCGGAATTGCGCCTTTCAAGGTCGAATCCGTTCCGGCCGGAGCGGAGGTCTATGTGATGGGCAATAAAATGGGCGTGACGCCGATGCAGCTCAGTCGTACGGACGTGTTTCCGAACCTCTATCCCAGGGAAAAGGAATCACTGTACGGCAAGGTGACCCTCAGGAAGGAAGGATGCAAGGATTACACCCGGGAGGTCAGCGGCGACATCACCGGCTTCGGCCTGCACGCGAAACTCGACTGTGCCAGCCCCGCACCGTCCACGGCAGCACAGCCACCCAGCGAAACGGTTGAGCAGCGGCTGGACAAGGTCAAGGAACTGCTGAACAAGGGTCTGATCAGCGATGACGAAGCGAAGAAGGCCAGAGAGCGCATCCTGAACAGCCTTTGATCACCCATGGCAACGAAGCAGATCATCTATGTGCCGGGAAAAAACCCGAAGCCCGAGGCTGAACTGCACCGTGAACTGCTCTGGCGTACGCTGGTCGAGGGGGTGCGCCGCGCCGACCGTTCGATGGCCGGGGAAATTCAGGGCTGCTACCCGCAATTCCATCTGGTCAGCTGGAACTATCTTTATTACCACAAATACAAGGATATCACCCTCGATATCCCGTGGATCGATGCGCTGATCAACACGCACGGGCCGACGCAGCAGGACATGAGCGAGGCCCGAGCGTGGAACATCTGGCTGAGCCGTTTCATGCTGACGCTGGCAGACCACGTTCCATGGCTGATACGAATATTGCCCGAAGAGGTGCGCGGAACCGCGCGGGAGATGGATCGCTATTTCAACAATAGCGACGGCGTCGCTCGCAGGATACGCGATTTGTTGAAACAGGCACTGCGGCAGGCGCTCGATCGGCAGGACAATGTGCTACTGATCGGTCACAGCCTCGGTTCCGTGATCGCATACGATACGCTCTGGGAGCTGTCGAATCTGGACGGGGTAACCGGCAAAGTCGATTTCCTGACGCTCGGCAGCCCGATGGGGCTGCATTACTTCCAGCACCGCCTGCTGGGAATGAATGGCAATGCCAAAAAGAGCTATCCTTCACTGATCCGCCACTGGGTAAATTTTTCGGCGGAGGGTGACGTGGCGTCGCTCAATCAGAATCTGAAGGAGAGTTTCAGCCCGATGCTGGAACTGGGCCTGGTCGAGTCGATTCAGGATCATTGCCACGGCATCTACAACTTCTTTCGCAACGATGTCGGCCTCAATTGCCATCGTTCTTACGGCTACCTGGTGAACCCCGCTGTTGGAAGCAGCATAGCGGACTGGTGGAAACACTGATGCTGCGCGGATGCAACCCGCAAGACTGGTCTGGCTGTGTCGATCAGCGTTTAGTGTAAGTGCCGCCCCAGACGAATTCTTTCAGTATCGCCATCTGTTGCGCGTTCTGTTGCAGGCTGGTGTTCTCGGCCTTCAGGAAGTCGAGAAGGAACTTGATCTTGATATGGGTCTTGACCCGGGCGGACACGATGGGCGCGCTGATCGGCTTGTGGATGAAATCCGATGCGCCGACCGCAAAACCGCGTTCCTCGTCCTCGACATCGGTCTTTGCGGTGATGAAGATCACCGGCACATCTTCCAGCCGGGGATCGGCTTTCAGGCGGCGGCAAATCTCGAACCCGTCGATTTGTGGCATCATTACGTCGAGCAGTATCAGGTCGGGCGGACTGGCGAATGCATACTCAAGCGCCTGAGTGGAGTCGCTGAACATTTTCAAAGAATAATCCTTTGACAGTATCGATTCCAATATCATCAGATTATCAGCGGCATCATCGACTACCAGAATGCTGGGGCGACTTTTCGAATCTTGCATTTTATTCTCCTGAATACGATCACACGGGCCCATCGCTTTCCGGCTCGCCCGGCAGGCGTTGCGGAATCAATCGGCAGGTAGCGCGTCACATCGTTGGCAGATGAGGATATAACACCACTCTGGATAACGCAATCTGCATATGCCATCCCGATCGGGCGTACACTTGACTTGTACAATTCGGTTTTCCAGTACCGTTCGTTGCGAGCAAAAAATGCACTAGAATAGCTTCATCAATATGACAAACGCCCGGAATTTTTCGATGAATGAAGAAATATTTTCTTTCCGCGGGAGTGCATCATGCTCATGAGAAATTCTTCCATCGCCTTGCTCGGCATTCTTGCCTGGGTTGCGAATGCAGGCGCAGCTGATATAAGTCAGCCACAGCTCACGTTCGGCGGTTTCGGTTCGTTCGGCGTAAGCCATTCAACCATGAGTTCCGGCGACTATGTGGCGGACGGCAGCATTCCGAGGGGTCCGGGACTGAGCGATTTCCTGTCGACCGCAAACGACAGCCGGATAGCGGCGCATATGTCAGCCCAGATGTCGCAGAAGGTCTCGGTCGTGATTCAGATTGATTCCGAATACCACACCGGGAACAGCTACGCGCCGGAAGTCGAGTTCGTCAATGTCAAGTATGCGCTCGCTCCGGATACCTCAGTCCGAGCCGGACGAATTGCATTGCCGACATTCCTGGAATCCGAGAATCGGGATATCGGCTATACCTATGCCTGGATACATCCGCCCGTCGAGGTTTACCGCCAGGAGCCGGCTTCGCACAGCGACGGTTTCGCGCTCGACTACACGCTGCATGACGGCTCTGGAGTGCATTCGCTGAAAGCCATGATCGGCAGGGCCTCGATCGAGACGAGCGATGCAGCGACGGGCGATTCGATGACATCGAAAAATCTGCGGGGAATTTTCGATACTTCCGAATACGGCCCGGCTGTTTTTCATGCAGGCTACCTGCAGCGCGATACCAATTCCGGTGATTTCCTGAACGGCCAGACCGGGGCGTGGGTGAAAGACCGCGATCTGTCTTTTGGCGTGCAATACGACCCGGGTGACTGGTTTGCGAAGTCCGAATGGATACAGCGCAAATCGACCTACAAAACCAGCGCGATGTATGTCAGCGCCGGTTATCGCGTGAAGAAGTTCACTCCCTATCTGACCTATGCGCAAAACAGCCAGGGCTCCATCATTTCGGATTACCCCGCGCCTTCGGCGGAGGCGGCCCGTCTTGCTAACCGGGCACAGCGCACCACCAGTATCGGGATGCGCTGGGACTTCATGAAGGATACCGACCTGAAGTTCCAGCTCGACCAGGTAAAACTCAGCGACACCTCGAATGGCTTCCTGGCGAATGTGCCGGCCAATGTCACCCTGTACGGGTCGAAGTTCTACGTCATTTCCGCAGTGATTGATTTCATATTCTAGACACGATGAATTTCCCGAAATACCCGAAAATCGCCGGCAACCGTCTGACACTTGCGCTGATTCTGGCAATGATTGCCGCGAATGCGCATGCGGAGGTGGTCGTCATCGTATCCGCCCAAAGCCCCGTTACCAGCCTGACGGCCGAGCAGACCGCAAGAATCTTCCTCGACAAGTCCAACACCTTTCCGAATGACGGTGCCGCCTTCCCCATCGACCAGGCCGAAGGCAGCAAAGCTCGGAACGAGTTCTATGAAAAAGTGGTTCACAAGAATCCCACGCAGCTCTCCGCGTACTGGGCAAGAGTCATCTTCACCGGCAATGGCCAGCCGCCGGTCGCGCTGGAAGGCAACGTAACAGTCAGGAGGGTCGTCGCAAACAACAGGAATGCGATAGGCTACATCGACAAACGATATCTGAACGGGAGCGTCAGGGTCGTATTGAGCGTTGAAAATAATGACTGAGCTGACAAAAAAACTGTCCAATTATTCCCTCACCTGGAAACTGCTGCTGGTTCCGGTGATCGCGACGCTGAGTTTTGCCGCCTATCTGGCGTATTCATCCCAGGTGATGTCGAAAGGCGATGATGTCCTCAAGGAACTGCGAGATGTCGATTACCCGATACTCGATGAGGCCGAGAAAAATCTGAACGCCTACACAAGCGTCGTGGATGCGCTCAACACCGCGGCGGCTACCGGCGAGACGGATTTCCTGGATATCGCGAACGACAAGGCATCAGAAATTCTGGGCCGTTACCGGATACTGAAGCAGCTTGATACCATGCACCGCGGCAAGCTGGAAAAACTGGAAGCCGACTTCAATACCTATTTCAATCTGGCGCTGGATGTAGCGACCCGGATGGCGGCAAGAAAGGAAATGCCCGCCGAGCACGAGATCCTGAGGATGCGGACCTTGCGGGATAACTATCTGTCCGAGATCAAGGCATACAAGACCAATACCGAACAGGATTATCATCGCGATGTGGCCACCGCGATCGAAAGATCCGAACACGCGCAGAGCTGGGGGGTCGGCATCGGTTCGCTGATGCTGCTGATCATCGCAGCGCTTACCCTGCGGGTCACGCGCGGCATCGTGGTGCTGGAAAAGCATGTGGCTGAGCGCAGCCGGTTGCTGGTGGCGGTCAACCAGGAACTCGAGAAGGAAATCTACAAGCTGAAAGCGGCCGAGGAAGCCAAGCAACAGGCCGAGGTTGCGAAGAGCGAAGCGGAAACCGCCAACCAGATCAAGGACGAATTCCTTGCAAACATGAGCCATGAAATCCGCACGCCGATGAACGCAATCATCGGTTTGAGCCATCTTTGCCTGCAGACCGGGATGACCGCGAAGCAGCAGGATTACCTGAAGAAGATCAACGGTTCGGCAAAATCGCTGCTGAGGATATTGAACGACATACTCGACATCTCGAAAATCGAGGCCGGGAAACTGGAAATCGAGCAGGTCACCTTCGAACTTGAAGAGGTGATGAGCAATGTGGCGACGATCGCCGGAAGCCGGGCGCACGAGAAGAAACTCGAGTTCCTGATGCAGACCGCACCTGATGTGCCGCCATTGCTGATCGGCGACCCGCTGCGGCTGAGCCAGGTGCTGATCAATCTGGCCGGCAATGCCGTCAAGTTTACCCAGTATGGAGAAGTGATCTTGCGTGTCGCGCGGGCGAGGGAAACCAGCGATGAGATCGTGCTGCGTTTCACCGTGATCGACACCGGGATCGGGATGACCCAGCAGGAAATCGACAGGTTGTTCCATCCGTTTACCCAGGCGGATTCCAGCACCACCCGCAAATTCGGGGGCACCGGCCTGGGACTGACGATCAGCAAGCGCCTGGTCGAAATGATGGGCGGGAGAATCTGGGTCGAAAGCAACCCGGGCTATGGTTCGAGATTCATATTCGTCGCGCGCTTCCAGAAACCGGCAAAACAATTGCACTTCAATCCGGCTGCGATCAGCGACCTGAGCGGGCTGCGCGTTCTGGCGGTGGATCAGAGCCCGAACAGCCTGCAGATCCTCAAGGGCTACCTGGAATCATTCGATCTCGATGTGACGATTTCCGGGAACAGCAAGGAAGCGCTGGAACTGGTCAGAAATGCAAACGAAGAAAGGAATCCCTTTGGCCTGGTTGTGGTCAATTGCAAACTTCCCGAGATGGACGGTATCGACCTGGCGCACAAGCTCCACGAAATCTCATTCCTGAGCTTCAGACCCAAGGTTCTGATGATTTCCTCCAGTGACCAGGATGAACTGATGAAACGGATGGACAGTGAGACAGTCGACGGCATACTGGCCAAGCCATTCCAGCCGAGCAAGTTGCTCGATGCGGTCAGCAAGGTTTCGGGCAGGAGCGTGCTGTCTTCGGGCAGGTTCAAGATAATCAGCGAACAGCTCAGTCCCGAGCTCGTTTCCCGCATCCGTGGCGCCCGCCTGCTGCTGGCCGAGGACAACGAGATCAACCGCCAGGTTGCGCAGGAAATTCTTGAGGGATTCGGAATCGAAATTACCACCGCGGAGAACGGCGAGGAGGCGATCGCGCTGTTGGCAGCGGAAGAATTCGATGGTGTGCTGATGGATATGCAGATGCCGGTGATGGACGGCGTCACCGCCACCAGGCTGATACGGAAGAATCCGAAATTTTCCGAGCTGCCGATCATCGCGCTGACGGCAAATGTGATGGTCAGCCAGCAGAACGAGTTCATTGAGGCGGGCATTACCGATTACATCGGCAAGCCGATCGATCCCTACCGCATGGTTACGACACTGGCCAAGTGGATAAACCCGAAGCGCGCCGCTGCGGAAACGCCGTCCGGACACTCGGAGACGAAACCCGAATCCGAAGAGCGAGCCGCGCCGGATTCCAGACCGGGATCAGAATCAATGCCGGAGCTGCCCGGCATCAACGTCGCGGAAAGCGTGCGCCGGATGGGCGGCAATGTCGCCCTGTACTGCAAGCTGCTAGACAAGTTTCGGGTCAACGAGCGCAGCTTTGCCGGCACGCTGCGCGAGGCGCTGGCCGAAGGAGACCACGTCAGCGCGGAAAGGCTTGCGCACACCCTGCGCGGCACCGCGGGGACGCTGGGCGCAAACAACCTGCAGGAGCTGGCGGCAACGCTGGAAAGCTGCATCCACAAAGCGGAATTTGGCGAAGTCGATAATCTGATCGCGCGAACCGAAAACGAGCTTGCCGAATTTATCGCCGCGATCGATCATGCGCTTGAGAGCAGCCAGACCTGATGCGGCCGGGATGGATGAAATATTCAGTCACGCGTTACCGGGACATTGCCGCGTGGCGGTAGAATGAGGTATGCACGAAATTAAGGAGAAAACAATGGAAGAAAGCGCAGCGCGTCCGACGATACTGGTGGTGGATGATGCCCCTGATATCCTGATGATCATCGAGTCGATTCTGGGCAAGCATTATTCGCTGAAATTGTTCAGCGACTCGCAGCAGGCGCTGGACTATGCATTTGCGAATCCGCCCGACCTGATCCTGCTCGACATCATGATGCCGAATATCGATGGTCTGGAAGCGTGCCGGCGCCTGAAGGCGAATCCCGCGCTGACCGATGTGCCGGTCATCTTCATCACGGCAAAAAACGAGGACGAATACGAGGAATATTCGTTTTCGGTCGGCGCATCGGATTTCATCCACAAGCCGATCAACGCGCCCATCCTGCTTGCGCGGGTGAACACCCATCTGAAGATCAAGCTGGTGATGGATTACCTGCGCGAAGAAAACGCCCGGCTGCAGGACAGCAAGAAGCCGTCATCATCAGAACTGATGAAAGTGATCAAGCTGCTGTGGGAAAATCCGTTCATCAAATTCTGATTCCGCATCAGAACCAGATTTCCGGATAGCGCCGCGATGATGGAATGTTGTTGACCAGCAACGCGACCGCCAGCAGGATCAACGGCCCGACGGTGGCCGGCATCAGCACATACCAGAATCCCAGCTTGTGCACGCCCGGCGACCCGATCACCGCGATCAGCGCCGTGGCGCCGCCGGGCGGGTGCAGGGTCCGGGTGGCATGCATCAGCGCAATCGCAGTCGCAACCGCCATCGCCTGTGCTAGCCACGGGTAGGGGTGCAGCAGTTTCCAGCAGGCGACGCCGACGATGGCCGACAGGATGTGACCGCCGATCAGATTGCGCGGTTGCGCCAGCGGACTGCGCACCGCTCCATACACCAGCACCGCGGTGGCGCCGAACGAACCGATCATCAGCGACAGGTCGGTGCCGGTAAAAAAGAAATGATTCACCCATGCGACCGCGGCGATGCCGAGGAATGCACCTGTCCACGACCAGAAGATTTCGGCGCTGCTGACGCGCGGCGGACTGCCGCGGGTGGTGCCCTGCATCTTGCGCAAATATTCCGGAATCTTCATCGCAGGCTTTCGGGGTGACGGGCGCTCAGGAAGTCCTTGCGCAGCAGCAGTCCGAGCAGCCTGCCGTCGCCGTCCACGACCGGCATGCTGCGGCCCTTGTGGCGGCGGAATGCGGCGATGGTTTCCGCGAACCCGGCATTCTCCCTCACCGTAACCGCGGGCGCAGCCATCGCCTTGCTGACCGGAGTCTCATGGCAGCGGTGCTTCAATTCGAATTTCTCATCGAGCATGCTCAGCAGCAATTGCAGGAAGGTGTCGACGTTGAGCCGGCGCAGAAAATCGTTTTCGGTGAGCATGCCGGTTACCCGGCCGTCTGCGTCTACCACCGGCAGCGCCTTGTAGCCGGACTCGACCATCGCCTTGGCCGCTTCGTCCAGAGGCATGCCGGGATGCAGCGGTGTTATCCCGGTGCGCATCAGGCTGGCCGCTCGGAAATTGCCGAACAGACGGTCGAGCGCATGGCGGTGTGCGAGGTGATAGATGGTGCGGAAATCGTCAGTAGAGATGTCGAGATAGCCCGGAATATGCTGCATCGCATCCAGGATATCGCCATCGGTGAGTTCCATTTCCGGCTCGTTGTCGTCAGGGCCGGTGTCGGTATGTTTGTTCTGTGGATGTTCCATCACGAAAGTTTACGTAAAAATGTATGATGAATATATATTAACGGATTTGAGTGCAACTGCACAATCCGGCCCGTATGTCGCGCTAAGGTTTAACAATACTGACTTTAGCATCCGTTACAATGTCAGCCGGCAGCTATATTTAAACTTCAAACAGGAGAGACTGGCATGGCAAATGGTTCATCATCCGCAATGAAAATCATCGGCATCGTTCTGGCAGTCGTAGGCGTCGGCCTGGCTTTCTGGGGCTACCGCCTGTCGGGTTCGATCGGTTCCCAGTTAACCCACGCGCTGACCGGTGCCGATTCCGACCAGGTGATGCGTTTCTATATCGGCGGCGCGGCCAGCTTCGTCGTCGGCGTATTCCTGCTGTTCAAGTAATCCGGGCGGCGCCTTTCCGCTAGCGCCTGCCCGCGATCAGGTGAGTGACCCTGGGCGGCTCGCTGCCGAGATGGAACGCGCGCACCCGGTCGAGGATCGCGCGGTCCGCAACCGTGACCCGTTCATGCTGGCGCAAATGCTCCAGCCATGATTCGACCATGAAGCATTCCACCATCCGCTCCGGATGATCGGCATCGCTGAACAACTCCCACATGAACGCGCCATCGCGGCGCCGTATCCTGCGCACCGTCTGGTGCATTTTTGTTGCGAATTCATCGGTTCTGGCCGGGTCGATGAGGTATTCAACCGTGACCATCACCGGGCCGGGGTCGGCCTCGGTGTCGGCGGCCAGCATCGGTGTTGGCCAGTTGATCGACGGCGTCAGGTCGGTTTCGTCATGCTGCCCGATGCGGTATTTCCAGGTGGCTGCAATGCCGAGCAGGGCTCCGACAGCTGCCGCGGTCAGTGCGAACGGAATGCCGATCCACGAAGCGATCTGTCCCCACAGCGTGCTGCCAGCGGCCATGCCGCCCATGAACACCACCCAGAACAGCGCCAGGCCGCGGGCGCGCACCCACGCCGGCAAAGCGGTCTGCGCGGCGGTCATCAATGACGAGACCACGCTGATCCAGGCCGTGCCGGTCATCACCATCGCAATGCCGGCCTCATACACGCTGGCGCTGTGCGCAAGCGCCAGCATCGCGATCGCGTAAAGTACAGTGGCGCCCGCCACGATGCCGTCACGCGACAAACGGGTGCGGACCCGCGGCAGCAACAGCGCACCGGTAATTGCGCCGACCCCGATGCAGGCCAGAAACAGCCCGAAGGTGCCGGGACCGCGCTGCAATTCCTGCCGGACCACCAGCGGCAGCAGCGCCCAGGATGCGCTGGCGAACACGAAGAAGCCGGCGCCCCGGGTCAGCACCGCGCGCAGTTCCGGGGAATGGCGCGCATAGCGCAGCCCGGCACGCATTGCACCGACCACGCGTTCGGCGGGCAATTCGTTGTCGCTGGGCGCGTTCTGCCAGTTTTTCAGCGCGACGATCACGGTCAGGAACGAAAGCGCGTTCAGGATGAACACCAGACCCGGCCCGGCGGCGGCAACGATGAAGCCGGCAATCGCCGGCCCGACCGAGCGCGATACGTTCATCCCGATCGAGTTCAGCCCGATTGCGGCATGCAGCTCGGAGCGCTGCACCAGTTCCGGCGTGATCGCGCCCCAGGCCGGCATCATCATTGCGGTGCCGATGCCGAGCGCGAAAGTAAACAGCAGCAGCGTCATCGCGGTCGTCACGCCGGTCAGCGTCAGCACGCCGAGCAGCGCGGCGGCGGACATCATCCACAGCTGAGATGCGATCAGGTAGCGCCGCCGGTCGACGATATCGGCCAGCGCGCCGGCAGGCAGCGCGAGCATGAATACCGGCGCGGAAGTGGCGGCCTGCACCAGCGCAACCATCAGCGGGCTCGGCGAGAGCGTGGTCATCAGCCAGCCGGCGCCGACCTCGTGCATCCAGGAGCCGATGTTCGACACCACCGATGCGATCCACAGCGTGCGGAACACCCGGTGGCGCAGCGGCGCCCAGGCGGACAATGACAGGTCTTTTACGGAACTTGCACTCATGTAGATTTATTTTTCTTTGCTGCGAAGGAGGCTGGCCGGGGCTGAACGCCTGTTCATTTCTTTTTGCTGCCGGACTTGCCTTCCCGGTGCTCCAGCCCCAGCGTGGCGAGCGTCCTTTCGCGCACAGCATGCAGCAGCGCAACATTCTCGTCCAGCGATTCGCCATAGGAAGGAATCATCTCCTTCAGTTTGCGCTGCCACTCGGCGCTTTTGATACGCGACTTGAAGCAGCGCTCGATCACTTCGATCATCGCCTGCACCGAAGTCGACGCGCCCGGCGATGCGCCGAGCAGCGAAGCGAGCGTGCCGTCTTTCGCGGTGACGATCTCGGTGCCGAATTCCAGCCTGCCGCCGTTGATGTCGCAATCCTTGATGATCTGCACGCGCAGCCCGGCCGAGGCCAGTTCCCAGTCCTTCAGCTTTGCATCCGCATAGAATTCCTGCAGGCTCGCAACACGGTCCTTGTGCGAACGGAAAGCCTCGGCGACCAGATAGCGGGTCAGTTCCAGGTTGTCGCGCGCCACCGCGAGCATCGGTTTGAGGTTGTTCGACTTGATCGACGAGAACATGTCCAGCACCGAGCCGCCTTTCAGAAAGCGTGTGGTGATGCTGGCGAACGGTCCGAACAGCAGGCCCGGCTTGCCGTCGATGATGCGCGCATCCAGGTGCGGCACCGACATCGGCGGCGCGCCGACGGGCGCCTTGCCGTACACCTTGCTGGTGTGGCGTTTCACCACGTCCGGATTCCGGCAGATCAGCCAGTGCCCGCTTACCGGGAATCCGCCGTAGCCCTGGCCTTCGGTTATCCCGGATTTCTGCAGCAGCGGCAGCGCCCCGCCGCCCGCGCCGAGAAACACGAAACCTGCATCGATGGTCTTGCTGTGGTTCTGGTGATTGTCGGTGACGCGTACATGCCAGCGGCCGTCCGGATGCTGTTTCAGGCCGGTGATGGTATGGCCGAGCCTGAGCTCGAAAGTCGGTTGCCGCGACATCGCCCTGACCAGTTTGCGCGTCAGCATCCCGAAATCGACGTCGGTGCCGTGCTTGACCTGGGTGGCCGCGATCGGCTGATTCGGGTCGCGATGTTCCATCACCAGCGGCATCCATTTACGCAGCACCGCAGGGTCCTCGCTGTATTCCATTTCCTCGAACAGGTGATGGGTGTGCAGTGCCTGGTAGCGCTTGCGCAGGAAAGCGACATTCTGTTCGCCCCAGACGAAGCTCTGGTGATAGATCGGATTGATGAATTTCTCCGGAGCGGGCAGCACGCCCTGTTCGACCAGGTATGACCAGAACTGCAGCGACGCCTCGTAGGCCGCGTTGATAGCCAGCGCGCGGCTGATATCGACGCTGCCGTCCGGGCGCTGCGGCGTGTAATTCAGCTCGCAATAACCGGCATGGCCGGTGCCGGCATTGTTCAGCCCGTGCGAACTTTCGTGGGCCACCCGGCTCAGCCGTTCGACCATCATGATCTTCAGCGACGGGTCCAGCAAAGACAGCAGCTTGCCCAGCGTCGCGCTCATCACGCCGGCACCGACCAGCAATACGTCCACCTTTTTAAGCGACATGCACGTTCATCCTTAGGGTAAATCAATCAATAATCAGCAGCTGCTTAATATATACAGAAGGCTGCACAATCGGTGTGCTTTTCGATTTTCCCGCGTCATGCGCAAGTCTTTCGCGTCATGCATCGTTCAAAGCCTTTTGCCAGCTGCGCAGCGGGATGCATGTCTGCAGGCGGTTGATCGCCCGATCGACGAGCGCGGCATGGATCTCGTGTCCAACGGATGAAGCGATGTCCAGCGTGGCATCCCCCTGCAATTCGGTGAGCCTTGCATAGGCAGCGTGTGCGTGCGCGACCGGGATCACGCTGTCGTTTTCGCCGTGCAACAGGTGCACGGTGGTCAGCTCGGGCGCTTTGTCAGGAAGCGTTGCAAACCGGCCGGAAAACGACAGCACCCTGCCGACGCCGCCATCATGGGCAATGCTGTATTCCAGCGCCATGATTGCGCCCTGGGAAAAGCCCACCAGCGCGGTGTCGGATTGCAGGATGCGGTGGCGATGCTGTGCCTGCCGCACCAGATCATGCAGCGCCGGCATCGCCGCGGCGACCCGCGCGGGCCGGGTATCTTCGGTCATACCGCTGATCGAGAACCATTGCCGGAGAAAATCGCTTTTGCCCGACGGTCCGCGATCGAATGGCTGAAACCCGTCCGGCAGCATGAATGCCGCGCCGGGAAAGACTTTCTTCAGCGCATGGGCCAGCGGCAGCAGGGCTGACGAACTGGCGCCCACGCCGTGCAACAGCACGAACAGCTGTTTTGCCGGTCCCGCATCCGGGAGCAGCTCGATACCCTGAAAAAATTGCTCGGTCATAAGTTTGTTCCGAAGTTGCACAGCATACGGCTCGGGTCTTAGCGGGGACGCGAGTCTTTCCACAGATAGGCATCCATCGCCAGGCCGCCGTAGGTAAAGCGGGGCTGGAAGCGCGCCGGTGTGTCATCCAGCGCCGCACCGAGCGCGACGAACAGCGGCATGAAATGATCCTCGGTGGGATGGGATTCGGCGCCGTACCGCGCATCGCGATAGGCCAGCAGCGACTTCACATCGCGCGCTGACAGGCTTTCCGCAACCCAGTCGGTGAATGTCCGGGCCTGCGGAAACAGCGCTTCTCCTTCTTTGGCACGCCAGTCTATCCACGAAAAGTTGTGCGTGATCGCGCCGGAGCAAATGATCAGCACGCCTTCGTCTCGCAGCGGGGCGAGCGCCCGTCCGATTTCGACATGCGTGGCCGGCCCGGCGGCGTTGACCCCGGAACCATTGACCAGCGAAAGCTGCGTGACCGGCACATCCGCACCGGGGTACATCACCGACAGCGGCACCCATGCGCCGTGGTCCAGCCCGCGGCCGGGATCGAGACCGGCCGCCAGTCCGGCATCCGACAGCATTGCTGCGGCGCGTTCGGCGAGGGCCGGCGCGCCCGGCGCCCGATACTGGATCTGGTACAGAGACGGCGCGAATCCCGAGAAATCATGTATGGTCTCCGGAGCAGCAGCGAGGCTGGCGGTGGGCCGCTGCGCTTCCCAGTGCGCCGATACGGCAAGGATCGCCGACGGTTCGGGAATCTGCCGGCCGATTCCGGCCCAGCAGGCAACCGTGTCCGGTGCTTCCAGCAATGCATTCGGTGCGCCGTGGGACACGAACACAACAGGCATGCGCTCAGTCATCGCAATCAACTCCAGTAGAGGGTTTCAATCAATTTGTGCATACATCCGGTATTGCAACCAGACCGGGTTTGCCTGTTGCAGCGCAAACCCGGCCGGTTCAAACAATACGTCAGGCAATACGTCAGGAAGACCGCGATTCGCCGTCCAGGCTGGCACGGCCGCCGCCGAATACCGTGAATGCCAGCATGCCACCCGCCATCGAGAGATTCTTCAGGAACATGATGTGCTGGGCTGCGCCGGAGTGGAATATCAGCGCGGTGGCAATGCAGAACATGGACAGCAGGAATCCGACCAGGCGGGTCTGGAAACCGAACAACAGCGCCAGTCCGCCGCCGAGTTCCAGCGCAATCACCAGCGGCAGCAGCGCGCCCGGCACGCCGGCTGCCGCCATGTAACCCTGGGTTCCCGCGTAGTTGCCCAGCTTGCCATAACCGGCGATGATGAAGATCGCCGCTGCGAGCAATCTGGCGGCAAGTATCAGCGTTGTGCCGACTGCGGGCTGGGCTACGAATTTGGCGATGCCGCCGTTGACCTGCTTGAAGATGTTGCTCATGTGAAGCTCCTTTCCGGTTGAAGTTAAGTAAATCAGGCGAAATGCCCATTGCGAAAATCGTTCAGTGCCTGGTAAATCTCTTGCTGTGTGTTCATCACGAACGGCCCGTACTGAACGATGGGTTCCTTGAGCGGTTTGCCCGCGATCAGGATCAGGCGCGCCGCTTCGTCAGCACGGATGGACACGTTATTTGCGTCCGGTGTGTTGCTCAGGATGCCCATGCGTCGGGAGTCGACTTTCGTGCCGCCGACCGTTACCGCGCCGCGATACACATAGATGAACGCATTATGCGCTGCCGGCAATGCTGTGCTGAATTCGGTCCCGGCCGGCGCGTGAATGTCCAGGTACAGCGGCTCGGTGACTTCGCGGGTAACCGCACCGGCCACGCCGTTGCTGGATCCGGCGATTACCCGCACCGTGACGCCCTGCGGGGTCACATATTCGGGGATCGCGTCACTGGTGAAATCTCGATACCAAGGCTCGCCCATCTTGCGCTGCGCGGGCAGGTTCAGCCAGAGCTGGAAACCCTCCATCAGCCCGTCCACCTGTTCCGGTATTTCCGAGTGGATCACGCCGCGTCCCGCGGTCATCCACTGCACGCCGCCGCTTTCCAGCAGGCCTTCGTGCCCGGCGCTGTCGCGGTGCCGCATGTGGCCATCCAGCATATACGTCACCGTCTCGAAGCCGCGGTGCGGATGGTCGGGAAATCCGGCTATGTAATCGTCCGGATTTTCGCTGGCAAACGCATCCAGCATCAGGAATGGATCGAGGCGCTGCTGTAGCTGGCCGGCGAGCACGCGGGTGAGCTTCACACCCGCGCCGTCCGACGTGGCAACGCCCTCGACGATGCGCTCGATGCCGCGCGATTCGTTGATTGCGACTGTTTCCATGGTGTCCATGTTCTTTCCTTTCGTAAATGTATTCATTGCAATGGTCATTACTTTGAACAGTGCGGCGAGTCAGGCCGTGATTGTTTCATGCAACTGGCTGACCGCCTCGATCAATTTTTGTTTCAATTCGTTATTATTCAGCATGCCGCGTTCGACATCGAAATTCTGGTGAAAGCTCGGAATGGCGAGACTGGCTTTTACCTGGCCGCCGTAGAACGGCGCTGCGCTGGTCGCGGTGGCCAGCACGCTCGCCCCACCGCGCGCACCCGGTGAAGTCGACAGCAGCACCAGCGGTTTGTTCTGGTATACCTTGCCGTCCACGCGCGAACTCCAGTCGAACAGGTTCTTGAAGGCGGCGCTGTATGAGCCATTGTGTTCGGCAAAAGAAATCATCAGCGCATCGCTCGCTGCGAGCCTGGCCAGGAAAGCTTTCGCCTGTTCGGGGTGGCCGAGTTCCGCCTCGCGGTCCACGCTGAACAGCGGCATTTCATAATCGTTCAGGTCCAGAAACTCGACCTCTGCGCCCTCGACCAGGCTGGCTGCATAGGTGACCAGTTTCCTGTTGATCGAGTTCCTGCTGCTGCTTGCTGCAAACGCGACTAGTTTCATGATCATTGCCTCCGTGTTCGGTTAGTGGGTGCATCATAGGCGTATCAAATGTCTGGATAAAGCCGGTAAATCGGGATAGACTGTTCCATAAATGGAACAAAAGAATATCTCTGCCGACGACTACATCCTGTTCGCGACCATCGTGGATCAGGAGACCATGGTTCGCGCCGCCGAGCACCTAGGCATGCCCAAGGCCACCGTTTCGCGCCGCCTGAACAATCTCGAAGCCGCGCTGGGCCAGCGGTTGCTGCTGCGCACCACGCGCCGCCTGACGCTGACCGAATTCGGCAGGGCATTCCTAGAACACTGTCGCCGCGTAAGCGAGGAGGTCGCCTCCACGCTGGATTTCGTGCACAGCCATGAAGAACGGCCGCGCGGACGCTTGCGCGTTTCGATGCCGGGCGAATATGCGATGCAGAATTTTTCCCGGGCATTCGCTACCTTCGTTGAAACCTGGCCCGAGATACAGCTCGATCTCGACCTGACTTCGCGGCGCGTCGACCTGATCGGTGAGCGCTTCGATCTGGCGATACGCATGGGCACGCTGGACAGCGATGCAACGCTGGTCGCGCGCAAGATCGACGAGCAGAGCTTCGGCCTGTATGCCAGCCCGATCTACCTGGCGCTGCATAACGCGCCGAGCCATCCTGAGGAACTCGAGCATCATCACGCGGTGCGCCTGCTCTCCGCGCGGGGCAGCGCCGTTGCATGGAAACTGCTGCGCGGCAAGACTGTCTGGGAAGGCATGCCGCCGGGCAGGCTCACGCTGAATTCCCTGGACGTGATCCAGCAGCTGTTGCTCGACGGAGCCGGAATCGGCGCATTGCCGGATCGCTTCGTTGCGGAAGACGTACAGTTCAACCGCCTGGTGCGCGTGCTGCCGGAATGGTGCCTGCCGCCGGTGCCCGCGTGGGCGGTGATGCCGATGCGCCGCTATCTTCCCGCCAAGACGCGCGCCTTCCTGGCGCATCTCGAGCAGTTCATGAAGAAGGATTGAAACGCTGTCGCGGATTCATGTCTCGATAACGCGCCATTAGTTGAACGGATCATGCCGGCCTGTTTCCCGGATATTGCGCTGTCGGGATATTGACCGCAGTGCTGGAAAGGTGCACTCTTCGACATATATTCTGCAATCTTCAGTTTGCGCATCAGCAGCACTTTTGGATCGTTTTCAGTCTGCAATCTTTAATTGAAGGAGAACATCATGGCAATAATCGAAAAAGTTGAAACAGGCGTGAAAAAAGCCGGCCGCAATATCAGCAAGACTGCCAAGCGCGTGGCAGCGTCCGAGAAGAAAGTTGAAAAGACCGCCAGGAAAGCGGCTGACACTGCAAAGAAAAAAGTCGCGAAAGCCAGAAAAACGCTGGCCTCGGCTGAGAAGAATGTAGAAGTGGTTGCAAAAAAAGCGGCCGCGACTGCAAAGAAGAAGGTAGAGAAGGCTGCCCAAAGTTTTGCATCGACGCAAAGGAAAATAGAAAAGACCACCCAGAAAGCAGTCGCTACTGCAAAGAAAAAAGTGGCGAAGGCCGCGAAGACTCTGGCTGCGACCGAAAAGAAGGTGCAAAAGAACGCACAGAAAGCGGCGGTGACTGCGAAGAAAAAAGTGGCGAAGGTCGCAAAAACCGTGGTATCGGCCGAGAAGCGTGCAGGGAATACCGCTCAGAACGCAACTGCAACGGCGAAGAAAAAAGTAACGAAGGTGGCGAAGCGTGTGACATCGACTGCGAAGCGCGCAGGGAATACCGCACAGAAAGCAACTGCAACGGCGAGAAACAAGCTCGCGGCGAAGCTGCGGACAGCCTGAAGGGAAGGCGGCCCGGTGTCGGATCATCAGCTGCGCATGCAGCCCGCAGCAAATTTCCGGAAATATCAAATCTGACCCCGGTCGCGTTTTGCGGTAAAGTGGCTTGGTGCAAATTAACACCGGACGGTATCAATAATGGACTCAGAAGAACTCAGCAAGGAACAGCGCATCATGCGCATCATGCGCAAGACCCTGGGCAACATCGTCAAGGACGTGACGCCGATGGGCGGGCGGACCAACCCGCTGTCGGAGGGCACCATCCAGGACATCAAGGATTGTTTTGCGATGATCTCGGATCGCGAAAGGGAACTGGCCGACGCGCTTGGCTTCGATGAATCCAGACCCTATTACACCGACGGCGAATCACCGAGCGCCAAGGTGATCAGCATCGTCAAGCCGCCCAAGCAGTAGTTCAGCGCAGCCTGAGCAAGCCGCATCAAGCGGCGGCAGTTTCCTGCAGCAAATGCCCGGTCTTCACGAAGATGGTGCAGCCCTCGATGCTGTAAGGGCAGTGCGCGCTGAGATGCGGGCTGCGCAGCCAGCTGCCGGCGGGGTAGCGCCCGTATTCGTCCTCGAACACACCATCCAGCACATAGATTTCCTCGCCGCCGTAATGGCGGTGCGGGTTGAACCGGGTGCCAGGCGCCCAGCGCACCAGCGCGGTATGCTGCGTGCCGAATTCCGACAGCGGCATCACCGCTAGACCATCCACCAGTCCCTGGTACCAGGGCATTGCCGCGCTATCCACCACGATGCGCCTGTCGTCTTCCGCGTCGAGATGATGACGCTTGACGAAAAGTGTGCAGCCCGATGCGGACTCGCACGCATGAGATGAGCCGGGCGGGTTCTTGATGTAACTGCCCTTGCTGTAGCTGCCATATTCGTCGCTCAGCACCCCGGCCAGCACCACGATCTCCTCGCCCAGCTGTTCCGTGCAATTGGCGATCGTTGTGCCGGGTTCCAGCTCGACGATCGCGGTCGCGCGCGCCGCCGAATCGGCAGCGCCTTCCAGCCAGCGATACCGGACCCCGGCGCCGGACGCGGCAACCCACGGCAAATCGGCTGGCTGGATGACGATGCGCTGCGACAAATCCTGATCGATGTTCATACGCCTTGATGGAAAAAATTTCGCAGTGTCGGCTGCGCTCCGTGGTCCAATCGTACACCATGTCCTGCCGGGAGGCACCGGAGTCCGCGAAACGTGGTTCACGGCATGCTATTGTATGCAGCGAAAACAATTCGAACCCGGCCCCGATAACGCTCCATGCTGCATCTCACGATACTTTGCGCATTTGCTTACTGCGCCGGCATGATCGATGCCGTGGTCGGCGGCGGCGGTCTGATCCAGATTCCGGCGCTGCTCAACGTGTTCCCCGGCTCACAAGCTGCGACGATATTCGGCACCAACAAATTCTCCTCGGTATGGGGCACTTCGGTCGCGGCCCGCAACTATGCCGGCAAAGTCGCGATCCCGTGGAACCTGGTGCTGCCTGCCGCGGCCAGCGCGTTCGCGATGTCCTTCCTCGGCGCCGCAACCGTTTCGTTCATTCCGCATGGGGTGCTGCGTCCGCTGGTGCTGTTCCTTGTCGTGGTGATGGCGATCTACATCTTCAGGAAAAAGGATTTCGGCGCGATACAGCGGCCTCTCGCGGTCGGCACGCGCGAGCGGGTGTTGTCGGTGCTGATCGGCGGGAGCATCGGTTTCTACGATGGCCTGTTCGGGCCGGGCACCGGAAGCTTCCTGATCTTTCTGTTCATCCGCTACCTTGCGCTCGACTTCCTGCAGGCCTCGGCATCGGCGAAATTCGTCAATCTCGCTACCAACATCGCGGCGCTGATGTTTTTTATCCCGACCGGCAAGGTACTGTACGAAATAGCTGTCCCGATGGCGATCTTCAACATGCTGGGCGCATACACCGGTACCCGCGTCGCAATGAAGCGCGGCACGGCGTTCATCCGGGCGCTGTTCCTGTTTCTGCTGGTGGTGCTGATCATCAAGCTTGCCTGGGATATGGTGCAGCCAGTCTGATCCGGAGAACTGCACGCAGAAATTCCGGGAGCGGATCCGGCTTCATCGTTTACACTATAACCCCTGACATTGGCATGGCCGGCCAGACATCCGGAATAGGCGTGGAAGATAGCGAACTGCAGAACTTGCTTGCAAGAGCAATCAATGAAGCCTCTCCCGAAGGAGTTCTGGTCGTTGATGCAAAAGGGGTCGTCGTTTTCCATAACTGCCGGTTTCTCGAGGTCTGGCAAATCCCGAATGACTTCGCGCAAGGCTCCGCAGTCGGGGTAGAGCATGGTTTGCTGCTGTCTGCAGTACGCGAACGCCTGGCGGATCCCGAAGCCTTTCTTGCGCGGGTGCAAGAGCTGTACGACAACCCTCGACTGGACGATCATTGCGAGATAAGGCTGCGCGACGGCAGGACACTGGAACGGAATTCCACCGTGCTGCGCAGCGATGACGGCCGCCACCTCGGACGCGTATGGTTTTATCTCGACATCACCGCGCACAAGCAGGTCGAGGACAAGCTGATGATCACCCAGTTCGTCAGCGACCATGCACCCGAAAGCATATTGTGGATCGACGAGCAGGCGCGCATCGTCTACGTGAATGAAGAGGCTTGCCGCGAGCGTGGCTATACGCGGGAAGAACTGCTCGGGATGACCATCCCCGATATCAATCCCGAGTTGCCGGCAGACGTGTGGGCCGACCACTGGCAGCGTTCGCGGGAAAAGGGCACGCTCACTTTCGAGTCCAGACACCTGCGCAAGGATGGTTCGATGTTTCCGGTCGAGGTATCCGCGAACTTTGTCAAATTCAGCGACCGGGAAATCGTTGTCGCATACGTCAGAGACATCAACCGGCGCAAGAAGAACGAGGCCGAGCTGCGCATCGCGGCAGTGGCATTCGAGTCGCAGGAGATACTGATGATCACCGACGCCGATGGCGTGATCCTGCGGGTCAACAAGGCATTCACCGAGAATACCGGCTATACCGCCGAAGAAGTGGTTGGCCACAATCCGCGCATCTTCAAATCGGGGCGCCACGATGCGGCTTTCTACCGCGACATGTGGCATGCCCTCAAGACGGAGGGCAAATGGCAAGGCGAGATCTGGGACCGGCGCAAGAATGGCGATATCTATCCCAAATGGCTTTCCATCTCCGCGGTAAAGAACGCCGACGGCATCGTCACCCATTTTGTCGCCTCCCACATCGACATCACCGAGCGCAAGGCGGCCGAAGAGGAGATCGAGCATCTCGCGTTCTATGACCTGCTCACCCAACTGCCCAACCGGCGCCTGCTGATCGACCGGCTGCAGCATGCGACCGCCTCAAGCGCGCGCAGCGGGCGCAAGGGTGCGCTGCTGTTCATTGACCTCGACAATTTCAAGATACTGAACGACACGCTCGGTCATGACATCGGCGACCTGCTGCTGCAGCAGGTCGCAAAACGCCTGTCGACCTGCGTGCGCGAAGGCGACACCGTGGCCCGCCTGGGCGGCGACGAATTCATGCTGATACTGGAAGGTCTGAGCGAACACCCTGTCGAAGCGGGCGCGCAGACCGAAACGGTCAGCGAAAAGATACTCATCACCCTGAGCGAGCCATACCGGCTGGGCGTGCACGAATCGCGCAGCACACCCAGTATCGGCGCGACGGTTTTCAGCGGCCATGAGCTGTCGCTGGAAGAGTTGATGAAGCAGGCCGATATCGCGATGTACCAGTCCAAGAAAGCGGGGCGCAACACCATGCGCTTTTTCGATCCGGAGATGCAAAACACCATCAATGCGCACGCGGCGCTCGAAAACCAATTGCGCTTCGCAATCAAAAATTGCCATTTTCAGCTGCACTATCAGGTCCAGGTCGACAGCTCACAGCGCGTACTTGGGGTCGAAGCGCTGATCCGCTGGATGCATCCCGATCTTGGCCTGATCCCGCCACCGCAATTCATCCCGCTGGCGGAAGAGTCGGGGTTGATCCTGGATATCGGGAGGTGGGTGCTGGACACCGCTTCCGTTCAGATCAAGTCGTGGCAGGGCAATGCGCTCACCCGCGGGCTCTCGATCGCGGTGAACGTCAGTCCCAAGTGGTTTCATCAGCCCGATTTCGCGTCAGAAATGCAGGCTGTCATAACGCACCACGCGATCGATCCCGGACTGCTCAAGCTGGAACTCACCGAAGGCCTGCTGCTGGAGAATACCGAGGATGTCATCAGGACCATGGGTAAGCTGAACGATATCGGTGTCCAGCTCTCGCTGGACGATTTCGGCACAGGTTATTCGTCGCTGCAATACCTCAAACGCTTGCCGCTCGACCAGCTCAAGATCGACCAGTCATTCGTGCGCGACCTGGCCAGCGACAGCAACGACAAGGCCATCGTGAAAACCATCATCGCGATGGCGAAGAGCCTGGACCTGGACGTCATTGCCGAAGGCGTGGAGACGGCAGGGCAGCGGCAGATCCTGCTGGACATGGGCTGCAAAAACTATCAGGGTTACCTGTTCAGCAAGCCGCTGCCGATCGCGCAGCTCGATGAGATATTGAAGCGGGGCTGAATTCGCTGCCGGGCGGGACCCGGGCGATGTCCGGGAAGCAGCAGACAGGATGTAAGGTATAGTACAAAAGCAAAATGACAATTCAAATCCAATCCCGTTTGATTACACTGAAGAGGAACTGATTATGGCTGGTCTGGAAGCGCACTATTCTGCCCGCGACATCGAAACGAAAATCATGACGGCACTGCGCACGGTTGGTTTGGATCCCGATCAGGGCATCACGCCGGAGCAACTGGGGGCGCTCGATCATTTTCACACCGGCGGATTCAAGGCGTCACGCGAACTGCAGGAGCTGGCGCAGATATGCGCCGCAGATCGCGTGCTCGATATTGGCGCCGGGCTGGCCGGTGCCGCCCGCATGCTTGCTCACTCGCCCGGCTGCAGCGTCGACTGCATCGAATTGACGTCCGATTATTGCACCGGTGCGGTACTGCTGAATCGGCTGACCGGTCTTGACGGCCGCATCAATGTGCACCAGGGCAGCGCGCTTGACCTGCCTTTCCCCGACGATACGTTTGATGTCGTGTGGATGCAAAACGTCGGCATGAACATCGCGGACAAACGCACGCTCTACGCCGAGGTTTGCCGCGTACTCAAGCCCGGAGGGCGGTTCGCCTTTCAGGAGATGGCTGCCGGCAAGGAAGACGCCACGTTTTATTATCCGCTGCCGTGGGCCACTGAACCTGCCGACAACCTGCTGATCACTATCGAAGCGATGCACAGCGTACTCGGCGAATGTGGGCTCACTGCTGAAACCTTCGAGGATGTCAGCGACATGATATTGAACAGTGGCCCCGTGAGCGTGACACCTGTGAGCGCGCCTCCCGCATCCACCGCGCCGGCTCAACTGGGCCTGTCGGTGTTCGTCGACAATCTCGCGGAAAAGGCCGGCAACGCGCGGCGCAGTCTTCAGGAAGGGCAGACCCGGTTTGTCAGGGGTGTATTCCTGGCGAAAGTGTAAGCGCGGGGCCGGCGCTGCAGGAACATTCGAAATACATTGCCAGCCTGGCTGAATAATGTACCAGCTTCATAAACTCAACGTTTGGAGAAATCAGAATGGAAAATTCACCTTTGGGATTCTTGCGCATCAAAGGCATTGCGCTCTCGGCCCCCGATATCGAGCGCGCCCACAAGTTCTATCGCGACACGCTTTCCCTCCCCCCGGTTGCGGTAGACGAAACCGAGGTCGGCTATCTTATGGGACAAACCATCCTGATGCTGAAGAACAAATGGCATGCCCCGCCTTCGGACAATCTGAGCCCCCGCATCACGATCGCCACCGAGCACGCCCCGGATACTGAAAAGGAACTGCTCGCGCGCGGCGTCTCCATCCCCGATCCGGTCAAGCAATATGGCGATTCCTATTTCGGGAGTTTTCTGGACAGCGAGGGAAACAAGCTGTGGTTCTGTTCGCCCGTGCAAGCATAAGCATCGAGCCGCGCTTCCTGGATGAACATTGACCAGGCGGGAATATCCGCCATGTGCCGCGGTGCGTATCCCGACTGGCCGCTATCAGGAAACGAACCTGGGTTGACTGAGGGGCGAGGCCCGTCATTTCGCAAAAAGGAACAGGGCTTGCTCCTTATGTGATTTGCCCTGTTCCTGAATGCGGCATCTCAGCCAAACGTTCCCATCGGGCCCGGGTAGCTCACTTCCTCGAGCTTGCCGGTGTCCACATCGTAGATGAATCCGCGCACCGTGACCGCGTCCGGCCCGCTGGTCGGTATCCACGGATGGTTCAGGATCGAAGACATCCCGCGCCGGACGTCCCACTCGAGGCGCTCCGTCTGCTGTGCGTTGCGTTCGCCGTCGAGCGGTTCGAGCTTGCCGCGGAACGCATGAAACGCAGATGGCATGGATGCAGACTTGCCGCAACTTGTGAACTTGCGTTTCGTGGCCTGGCCCAGCAACTTCTCGGCAGCCGGGTCGCCTTCGAGACCGGCCTTGAGCAAGTCATCCGTGAAAGCGAGCATGCCGCAGCGGGTGTGATGGATCAGGATGATCTCGTTGGTATTGAGCAGATGATGCGAGATGATCAGGCAGCGGATCGTGTCGTCGGTCACCACGCCGCCGGCGTTGCGGATGATGTGCGCATCCCCGGTCTGCAGGCCGAGCAGATCCTCCACATCGAGTCGCGCGTCCATGCACGCTACCACCGCCACATGCTTGTCCGGGTTGATCGGCTGCTTTCCCGGATAAGCGGCATTGTGTACCGCCTGTCCGCTTGCATATTTCTTGTTGTTTTCCAGATACTGATCAGTGTGCTTGTTTGCCATGATTCCTCCTAAATTTTTAATTATGGAGTCGGCAACGGCTTTCATTGCCGGTGTCTTGCCGCCTGATCTGCCGGGGCGACAAGCGGAAAATGCTACGCTTCAATCCTGGATACCGCAAAACAATTGCTCTGCGCAGGATGTCCGGAGTGTTCAGTCAATGATGATGAGCCAGTGGGGTTGGCTCGAAGCCCGTGATTTTTCGGAAACAATGTGGTTGCATGACCATGTGAATCGAGATACTTTTTGATACAAAAAAGAAATCCGATCCTTTGAAAACCAATCGACCAAATCGCGAGGAATCGCCATGAACAATCAAACACACAACGAACAAAACGCCCCCGTCGCCATCCTGGCGGCGCAAGCTCCGCGACGCGCAAAAAACACGAACTATCCCGAGCCGTTCGCCTCGCGCATGGCGGGGCGGGAAAAACGTCAGCTCGGCGACCTGTTCGGCCTCACCAACTTCGGGGTGAACCTGACGCGGCTGTTGCCCGGTGGAATCTCGGCCTTGCGGCACGCCCATTCCAGACAGGACGAGTTCATCTACATATTGCAGGGCAATCCGGTGCTGATTACCGATGCCGGCGAAACGCAACTTTCTCCGGGCATGTGCGCCGGATTCAGGTACGGTACCGGCAATGCGCACCAGTTGCTGAATCGCTCCGGCGAAGAAGTCATCTACCTCGAGGTCGGCGACCGCAGCGCAGGCGATACCGTCGTGTATCCCGACGATGACATGCAGGCCGCCATGGTCGCAGGCAAATGGCAGTACTCGCACAAGGACGGCACGCCGTATTGAAGCCCGCCCATACTGCATCAGCCCATGACTGAAGCGATAAAGGATCGGAGATCAACAGGTTTCGTGCAAAGAACGAGGCAATGTATCCATGTTTTTTGCATGTAATTTCGGGAATAAAACCGAATTGCGGCAATTGAATTAGCTGCCGGCAAGACATTGGTGCAGAATGAAGCTTGCAAGTACAACATGAATGCAAAATATGACATATTTGAATACCGAAAATATGCCCGTGTTGATTGGACTGCTTGTTGCAGCCATCGCCGTTGTCATTGCCGTGATCCTGTTTGTTCGCAATTTGCGCAAGACGGCCGATAGCAGAAACATTTCGACGGTCATAAAAAAATACAGCGATGCATATGAGCGTGACGTTGTTTTCCCGGATGGCATAGGCGGCTACTTCTTTATCGATTACCTGATACTGTTGCCAGGCAGAATTCTCGCGCTGAATATTTCCCGGATGGCGGGTTATGTTTTTGGCGGAGACAACATCGAGATATGGACGCAGGTTGAAAACAACAAGTCTGCAAAATTCAAGAATCCGCTCGAGGATGTGAAACATTTCGTAAAGCTTGCGGCAGAACAATTGAAATTTGACGGGATCACCGCGAGGGTGCTGTTTGACAGCAAAAGCGAGTTTCCCAAGGGCGTGCCCGAAGGCGTGCTGCAATTGGCAAACTTCAACGAAAACATGACCGCCTGGGCAGCGGAGAAAACCGCGGCAGACGCGACAAAAAAAGCCTGGGATAAATTGTCGGCGCTGCTGTCGGAAAGCCGGGAACGTTACAACAAGGAAACCGGGGCTGTTTAAGCCTGCCCCGATCATTTGCACCAAGGCGGCCCTCCGCAATATATCCAGAAGCCCAGCCATGACCATCCCCCGAAATTGCTCCCTGCGGCAGTTTGTGTTGCTGCTTGCCGCAATCGTGCTGATTGCCGCCTGTTCTCACAAAGCCAAAGAGCACGCACTGCCCGCCGGCAGCGAGGTGCTGGCACTGGGCGACAGCCTGACCCAGGGCGCCGGCGTGACGCCCGAACAAGCATGGCCGAACCTGCTGGCACAAAAGACCGGGTGGGTGGTGGTCAATGGCGGAGTCAATGGCGACACCAGCGAACAGGCGTTGCGGCGCCTGCCGGGCCTGCTGGAGCAACACAACCCGGTACTGGTGCTGGTCACGCTGGGCGGCAACGACATGCTGCGCCGCCTGCCCGAACAACAAACTGTCGCCAACCTGGAACGGATACTCGCCCTGATCAAGGCACACGGGGCGAAGGCGGTGCTGCTGGCAACGCCAGACCCGAGCCCGATGCGCGCCGCTTTTCGGGATCTGGCCGCCCCCGATTTCTACCGCAAACTCGCCGAAGCGCAGCACGTCCCGCTGATCGAGGATGCGATTGCCGATGTCTTGTCTGATCCGGAACTGAAGGGCGATGCCGTGCATCCGAATGCCGCAGGGCATGCACGCCTGGCTGAGAAAATCTACAAGGAACTGCAGTCGATCGGATACGCCGGCTTGTAGACCCCAGTGTAGAGCCCAGTGTATAAATCTCAGGGACGGAGCCCGACAGATTCAGTTGCATCTCCGCTTGTTTCCGGTTACTTGAGCACAAACATCAGCGCCAGCGGAATAAACACCAGCGCCGCCACATTGCCGATCAACACCATGGACGCAACCTTCTCCGGTTCCTGGGAATAACGCTCCGCAAACATGTAGTTCAACACCGCCGGCGGCAGCGCGCCGAACACGATCAATTGCGCATGCTGGATACCGGTCAGATTCAGGCTCCATCCGACTGCATAGGCCAGTGCAATGCCGGCAACCGGCCGCACCACGGCAATCAGCAAACCGAGATGGAATTCGGCCAATGTCATTTGCGCCAGCCTGACACCCAGCGCAAACATCATCAGCGGTATCGAGACCTCGCCGAGCATTCGAATCGCGGTCATCAACGGCGCCCACATATGCAATTCGGCCAGGTTGAGACCGAGGCCAACAACGGTTGCCAGCAGCACCGGCACTTTCCATAAATCCCTCAGCCGTGCCTTGTGATTCAGGAACCATGCGCCAAAGCTGAAGTGCAGCATATTGGAGACGAGAAACATCACGACGGCCGCCGGCATCGCATCCTCGCCGAACGCAAGCACCGCCAGCGGCAGGCCGAGATTGCCGCAATTGTTGAACATCATCGACGGCACGATGGTCTTGGGCGATGTCCGCGAAAGGCGTGCCGTGATTAATCCCGCCAGGCCCGATGCGGCAACCAGCAGGAAGGTGCCCAGCCCAAGTCTGGCGAACTCGGAAATATGAAAATCGCCTTTTACCAGCACGCCCAGTACCAGCGCCGGCAGGAAGTAGTCCATGTTGAGCTGGTTGGCCACGTCCATTTCAGGACGATGGCGACGCCCCGCCCACACGCCAACCGATACCACGGCAACGAGCGGGAAAACAATTTCAAGGATATGCAAGAAGATCATTGAGCAAACAACCCGGAAGTTTCACCACGCGACGGATGTCGACGGGATGCGATCACGAACAGTGCAGCAAACAGTATCACTTTACCATCGGCGCGGATTGTCCGACACCCAACGCGGTCAGCACAGCGAATGCTTGAAAGATGGCAACGCCAAACCCGAGCCCGATGCGCGCCGTATTTCAAAATCTGTCTTCGCCTGATTTCTACCGCAAGGTCGCCGAAGCGCAGCACGTCCCGCTGATCGCGATCGCGATTGCCGATGTCTTGTCTGATCCAGAGCTGAAGGGCAATGCCCTGCATCCGAATGCCGAAGGGCATGAACGCCTGGCTGAAAAGATTTACAAGGAACTGTAGTCTTGGATATGCCGGTTGGCGAAATCCAGCAGCGTCGCGCCGACGAAGATACTGAAAGCAAGCGAAACACGCTCACCAAATGTGCTGTACTACTGCCAACTGCGCGACGGCCTTAGCCGGCCCCTGCACGTAGGCTTGGTGCGCTGCGCTCGCGATATATCGCTTGAATGCTGCGATGTCTTCGAAATCGAACACGGTGGCCATGTCGTAGTTGTTTGGTCCACGTCCGACGTCGAGACCAACACGGGCAGCTATAATTTCTGGCACCTGTGTTGGCAACTGCTCAATGGCGTCGCGCAACGCCTGTCGTTCGGCGTCAGTCGCCTCCGGCTTCCACTTCACGAGCACAATATGGCGGAACATGTCGATCCTCCCTGGTAGTGTCCACTAATGGGGCGAAGCGGCAGTCTATTCACAAATATTCATACCGTAAAGCTGCCGACCTCGAACGTCAGAAACTGGCACGGAGCAGAACTTCAAAGTATCAAGTTCAAAGCCCTTAAGCAGACCCTCGCTGAGATATGCCAACGACACTCAGCGGACGTAGCGACTTTCTGAAGCCGGGTGTCCAACGTCTTGCGCAACCGGCTGCTCAAAACGGTATAGCAATGATGAAATCCCGGTGGGTCGACATTAAATGATTTCGTGATCGATACAAACACAGCATAATAGTCATGCACTACCCACAAACCCGACCCGAAAATAAGACTTCAGGATTCAACAGGCATGACAGATATTCTAAACAAATTCATGAGTGGACAGACTGATGACAACGGTAAAAGCGCCGCATTGGCTGATATTGAATTGATGTTGAGCCGGGTACTGGCAGAGGCTGAGATATTTCATCTTG
>JAJDNO010000026.1 GCA_022340615.1 Gallionella sp.
GCGCAGCCGAGCGAGGATATGCTGCTGCAGAGCGGCGACATCCTGGTGCTGCTCGGCTTGCCGGAAGCATTGCAGGTCGCCGAGTCCCTGTTGCACAACGGGAAATAGAAAACGGCGGGCAATAAAAAAGCCCGCTGCGAACAGCGGGCTTGTGTCACGCCGGGTGATTGTTTAGTAACCCATGCAAACGGTAACAGGAGTGTCATCATTTGTGGTTGCATTGCCGACTGTGGGGATTGCTGTTCCATAATTAGCCGCGCCATACTGAGCGGTAACTTGCACAGAACCCTTGGCAGTATCGCCGTCATCCAGCGTGGTATCCAATTGCTTGGCAAATTTGAAGGGTATGGCACTGGAGCAGACGATGTAGGTTCCAACCATTCCAGTTATCGGTAGGTCGGGACCAGAATTGGTTACACCGATTGTACCCCCAACTGCGTTAGTTGGGATGTATCCCGATGGGTTACTCGGGTCTGTTGACCCCGGGCCAAAACCGGCCAGACGGATATGCTGCCAGAAAAGGTAGCTTTCGTCATTTGCCGCGCCTACTGTAACACCGTTAACAGACTGGCCGCCGGTAGTGTTCCATGGTCCATTAATGATACCGTTTCCTACTGTCGTGGTGCCAGTAACTTGTGAGGCAGCGGCACCTAAGTGGCCTACTGCATTCGCATCATCTCCAGGCAAGGCCTTGTACTTGTCCTGGTAGCCGTAGATGTAGATCGGGATGTTCTTGAAATCGGTGGCAAGGTTCTTGACCTTCGCGCTGTTGATCAGTTCCTGGCCCTTCAGTACGCCGCCGAGCAGCAGGCCGATGATCACCAGCACGATGGCGATCTCGATCAGGGTAAAGCCGGATTGATTGCGTTTCATTGTGTTAATCTCCTTTCGTTAAGCAGTGCAAACTCTACTGCAATTGCTGTGCCAATACCACACAAGTCATCGAAGAATTTCAGCAGGAATTAAATTAAACTAATAAAATCATAATGATAGATTATCTGGTTTATGGCGGATGAAATGCCGGGCATGATGGCCGGAGGCGGTATTCAATCTGATCGATAATTTGTTGACGAGATATTGACAAGGTAATGCCGAAATGCTGACACCGAACATGGTGAAATATCTGCATAACAGCCGCTGGTTGCTGCTGGCGATGCTGTGGCTGTTGCACGGTGCATTGCTGCTCGGCGTGAAAAGTCCGTGGATACATCCGCTTTTGCTTACCCACTTCGGATTGTTCCTGCTCTGGCAGCCGCTGTGGCGCAGCGAACGCAAGGTCGGTATCAGCGCATTCATCCTGATAGCGCTGGCAGCAGTGGCGGAGTTTTTTTTCCTGAGCTGGTGGACGGTGGCATTCTGGCTGACCGGACTGTTTGGCCTGGTTGGCGCGCGCGTATTCGTCTTTCGCGAGCACTGGGCACGCCTGTTGTACATGATGGTGATGATCTATCTGCTTGCAGTGCTGCTGCTCTGGGTCGTGCCCAATTTATTCGCCGCTCAGGCCACCATCGAGGTCGGGCGCACGCTGATTCATTATGTGCTGCCAATTTTGCTGCTGGCGATGACGGCGCTTCCGACCAGCAAGGAGCAGACCGAAAGTACCGGGACGGTGGACTTCATATACAGCTTGCTGCTGTTCATGCTGCTGGCCCTGCTGATTCTCGGCAGCCTTGCATTCATGACATTGGGGAAGCTGGATTACCTGGATGCGCTGCTCCGCGCGCTGTTCCTGATGGGATTCATATTGCTGGCATTCGGCGTGTTGTGGACCCCCCTGTTTGGATTCAGCGGCCTGCAGGCGCAATTCTCGCGTTATTTGCTGAATGTCGGCACCCCCTTCGAGAGCTGGCTCGCCGAATTGACCGATGCTGTCCAGCGCGAGCCGGATGCGGCGTCTTATATGCACAGGGCCGTCGCCTTGCTGGCTGATTTGCCCTGGCTGTCGGGGCTGTCATGGCAAACGTCCGAAGGCGGCGGCCAGGTAGGACAGGTCAGCGAACACGCTGCCGTCGTGGAAGATCGGGGGTTGCGCCTGACGCTGTATGCCGGGCAATCACTCAACCCCACGCTGATGCTGCATATACACCTGCTGGTGCAATTGATCGGTTATTTCTACCAGTCCAAACAGCGTGAACAAACCCTGCGTGACATCACGCGTTTGCAGGCGGTGTACGAGACCGGATCGCGCCTGACCCACGACCTGAAGAACATGCTGCAATCGCTGCTTTCGCTTACCGCCATCTCGCAGAGCCGCGAACAGCGGGCGCAGCAATTGTTGCAGCAACAGCTCCCGTTGCTTTCCCAGCGCATCGAAGCAACCCTGATCAAGCTGCAGCAACCCCAAGTGGAACACGAATCCGCCCAGCTAGCCCTGAATGCATGGTGGAGCAGCTTGCGGCTGCGCAACCGTTATCAGGAAATCCACTGGCACGAGCCTGAGGGCTTGTCGGTCAAAAATATTCCCTCGGCGATGTTTGATTGCGTGATCGACAACCTGATCGACAACGCATTGAGAAAGCGCCAAACCGAACCCGATATCGACATTTCGGTCGAAATCCGGCTCGAACCGCTATGCATAACAGTCTGCGACAGCGGTGATGAGATACCGGAAAGCATTGCCGGAAAACTGCTGCGCGGGGTGGTTGTATCCGAGCACGGTTTTGGAATCGGCCTGTATCAAGCCTCGCGTTGGGCAGAGCAACTGGCCTATCAGTTGTCGTTGATCAGCAATCGGGCCGGGAACATATGTTTCGAGTTGCTGGATAGAAGCGGAACGACGAAAGAAAAAAGAAAGGTTGAAAGAAGGGGGACGGAGAGAAGGAAAGTGGAAAGAAGGAAGGAGTCGGATTATTAGGGATTTAACGAATCGCCTTATGTGATAAGCTCCCGGCTGTTTGTAATTACGTTTGATGTTGTTTCATGTCTTCCATTTCGGCATCTTCTCTCGCTGGCGCACTGTTGCGCCAGGAAGTACTCGACCTGCACGCTTACCATGTGCCGGACAGTTCCGGCTACATCAAGCTGGATGCGATGGAAAATCCCTATCTGGTACCGCCTGCATTGCGCGCCGAAATCGCCGAGGCGGTCGCTGACGCGGCCATCAACCGCTATCCCGACCCGGTTGCTTCATCGCTCAAAAAGCAAATCCGTGCAGCGACCGCTTTGCCGCAAGGAATGGAGTTATTGCTCGGCAACGGCTCGGATGAACTGATACAGCTGCTCGCTTTGGCTCTTAACAAGCCCGGCGCGACATTATTGAGCGTTGAGCCGTCGTTCGTGATGTACCGGATGATCGCGATATTCACCGGCATGCGATATGTGGGCGTCCCCCTCAAGTCAGATCCCGGCAGCGAGGATTTTTCGCTGGACTTGTCCGCGATGCTTGCTGCGATCCACCGCGAACAGCCCGCCCTCGTGTTCCTGGCTTACCCGAACAATCCTACCGGCAATCTGTTCCCGGCTGAAGACGTCGCTCGGATCATCTCTGCATCACCCGGTCTGGTGGTGCTGGACGAGGCCTATTATGCATTTGCCGGCGACAGCTTTATCCGGCATCTTGCGAGTTATCCAAATCTGCTGGTGATGCGCACTTTTTCCAAGCTGGGCATGGCAGGATTGCGTCTCGGCTTTCTGGCGGGCAGCGCGGCGTGGCTGATGGAGTTGGAAAAGCTGCGCTTGCCGTATAATGTCGGCGTATTGACGCAGGCGGTGGCGGCGAAATTGCTGGAGCATCACGAGGTGTTGTTGCACCAGGCAGAACAAATCAGGCAGGATCGGGAAAAGCTGTTCCAGCAGCTGCGCGGAATCGCCGGTGTGCGGGTTTATCCCAGCGAGGCCAATTTTCTGCTGTTCCGCGTGGCGAATGCGGCAGGCGTTTTCAACGGCCTGAAGCAGCGCGGCGTTCTGATCAAGAACCTGCATGGCTCGCATCCGGCGCTGCAAGACTGTCTGCGAGTGACCGTCGGCACTCCTGATGAAAACGAGCAATTCATACAGGCGTTGCAGGGAAGTATGCACAATATATAGCGAGTTTCGGTGGAGACCAGCCTTCCGGATATGTCGGAACCAGAACGAACGGTTTATGTAATCATTGCAGAATACAATTATTCAATCCGCACAGGACACAATCATGCGCAGCGCCAAAGTTTCACGCAATACCCTGGAGACCCAGATCAACATTGAATTAAATCTGGACGGCAGCGGAAAATCCAGGTTCGATACCGGGTTGCCTTTTTTCGATCACATGCTCGATCAGATCGCCCGGCACGGGTTGCTGGACCTGAATATCCTGGCCAAAGGGGATCTGCATATCGATGCTCATCACACTGTCGAAGATATCGGTATCACGATGGGTCAGGCATTCAATCAGGCGATCGGCGACAAGAAAGGCTTGCGCCGCTACGGCCATTCCTACATTCCGCTGGATGAAGCGCTGTCACGGGTGGTGGTGGATATATCCGGCCGTCCCGGCCTGGTATTCAATTGCGAATTCGTGCGCGGCAACGTTGGCCAATTCGATGTTGATCTGGTCAAGGAGTTTTTTCAGGGATTCGTCAACCATGCTCTGGTGACGGTGCATGTCGACAATCTTGCTGGAGACAATGCACACCATCAGGCCGAAACCATATTCAAGGCGTTTGGTCGCGCGCTGCGCATGGCGCTGGAACTGGATCCGAGAATGTCCGGCGTGATGCCTTCCACCAAGGGAACGATATAAATCCATCATGGTTGCTACGGTTGATGTTGCGGTAGTCGATTACGGCATGGGCAACCTGCGCTCGGTCGAACAGGCCTTGCGCAGGGTGGCTCCTGCAGCGGAAATTGTCGTCACCGATGATTCCGGCACGATTGCAAATGCCGACCGGGTGGTTTTCCCCGGGCAAGGCGCGATGCCTGACTGTATGCGCGAAATGGATGCGCGCGGCTTGCGCGATGCTGTTTTGCAGGCCGCACGCAGCAAGCCGTTTCTCGGTATCTGCATCGGATTGCAAATGCTGTTTGAACACAGCAGCGAGGGAGATATCGCCGGACTGGGGATTCTGCACGGCCAGGTGGTGCGTTTTGCCAGTAATATGCGCGATGCGCAGGGCAACAAACTCAAGGTGCCGCACATGGGCTGGAATCAGGTACATCATGTGAAACACCCGTTATGGAACGGCATAGAGCAGGATGCACGTTTTTATTTTGTGCATAGCTATTATGTAGAGACGCAAGATGCCTCGCTGGTGCAGGCAACCAGCCAATATCCGCATTCATTTGTCTGTGCCGCGGCAAGGGATAACCTGTTTGCGGTGCAGTTCCATCCGGAAAAAAGCCAGGCAGACGGGCTTAAACTGCTGCAAAACTTTGTGCAATGGAATCCTTAATTTTTTACTTACTGCCATGTTGATTATTCCTGCGATAGATTTGAAAGACGGTCATTGTGTGCGCCTGAAACAGGGTGTGATGGAAGATGCCACAGTGTTTTCCGAGGACCCGGCCGCAATGTCAAAACACTGGATGGATCAAGGCGCGCGGCGTTTGCATCTGGTCGATCTGAACGGCGCATTTGCCGGCAAGCCAAAAAACGAAGCGGCCGTGCGCAACATCGTTGAAGAGGTCGGGATGGATGTTCCGGTGCAGCTCGGCGGCGGTATACGCGACCTGGAAACCATAGAACGCTATCTGGATATTGGCGTGACTTACATAATCATCGGCACCGCAGCCGTTAAGGTGCCAGGCTTTCTGCATGAAGCCTGCGATGCTTTTCCAGGGCATATCATGGTGGGTCTGGATGCCAAGGGCGGCAAAGTGGCCGTGGATGGCTGGTCGAAACTGACCGGACATGACGTGGCGGATCTGGCTCAACGCTTTGAAGGTTACGGCGTGGAGGCGGTGATCTACACCGATATCGGGCGCGACGGCATGTTGTCCGGCGTTAATATTCCTGCCACGGTTGAATTGGCCGGCCCGCTGCATGTGCCGGTGATTGCCAGCGGCGGCATCACCAACCTGGATGATGTGCGAGCGTTATGCGCAGTGCAGTCGGAAGGTATTACCGGCGCGATAACCGGACGAGCGATATATGAAGGCACGCTGGATTTCAAGGCGGCGCAGGCGCTGGCGGATGAATTGACAGCGACCACGCTCTGACTCATGCTGGCCAAACGCATCATCCCCTGTCTTGACGTCAATGCTGGCCGTGTAGTCAAAGGCATGAGTTTCGTAGAACTGCGCGACGCCGGCGACCCGGTCGAGATCGCGCGCCGTTATGACGATCAGGGGGCCGACGAGCTGACCTTTCTTGACATTACTGCCAGCTCGGACGACAGGGGGATCATTTACCGGATGATCGAACAGGTCGCTTCGCAGGTTTTCATTCCGCTGACCGTCGGCGGAGGGGTGCGTGAAGTAAGCGATGTGCGCAGCTTGCTCAATGCAGGGGCCGACAAGGTCAGCATCAATACTTCCGCGGTACTTAATCCGCAACTGGTCGCCGATGCTGCAGGGCGCTATGGTTCGCAGTGTATTGTGGTGGCGATCGATGCCAAGCAGGTTTCACCCGCGCATTGGGAGGTATTCACCCACGGCGGGCGCACGGCCACAGGCCTTGATGCGGTGGCGTGGGCAAAGAAAATGCAGGACCTGGGCGCAGGTGAAATTCTGCTGACCAGTATGGACAGGGACGGTCAGAAATCCGGTTTTGATCTGGCATTGACGCGGGCCGTAACCGATGCGCTGGAGATCCCGGTGATTGCAAGCGGCGGCGTGGGCAATTTGCAGCACCTCGTCGACGGGATAAAAAAGGGCGGGGCAGATGCCGTGCTGGCTGCGAGTATTTTTCACTTTGGCGAATATACCGTGCGGCAGGCCAAACAATTTATGGCGAAGAATGGAATCGAGGTGCGGTTATGAGTGAAGCTTGGTTGAACAAGGTCAACTGGTCTACTGACGGATTGGTGACTGCTGTCACACAGGATGCCGCCACCGGCCGCGTGCTGATGGTTGCATGGATGGATCGAGAAGCGTTGAAATTGACCTGGCAAAAAAACGAAGCGGTATACTGGTCTCGTTCGCGGAAAAAACTCTGGCATAAAGGCGAGGAGTCGGGTCATTTCCAGAAAATCAAGGAAATCAGACTCGATTGCGATGGGGACGTGATTCTGCTGGAAGTAGAACAATTGGGTGGTATCGCATGTCATACCGGCCGGGAAAGCTGTTTTTTCAACCGGCTTGAGGACGGCAAGTGGGTTGAGGTGGATCCGGTAATTAAATCACCCAAGGAAATCTATCGGACGGATAATCCGGTAAATAAAAATCCGAAAAGATGAATTGCGAATAATGGCACAGGATATATTGCAACGATTGACCGTTATATTGGCGGGACGCAAACAGGCGTCGCCGGAAAGCTCGTATGTTGCGAAGCTGTTCAGCAAGGGGGAAGATGCGATCCTGAAGAAAGTCGGCGAGGAAGCCACCGAGGTCATTCTTGCCAGCAAGACGGGTAACAAGGACCATCTGGTGCACGAGACAGCCGATCTGTGGTTTCATTGCATGGTACTGTTGGCTCAGCATGGGCTGAGCGCGTCAGATGTGCTGGACGAACTGGAGCGTCGCGAAGGGTTGTCGGGCATTGCCGAGAAAGAAAGCAGGAGCAGGGATTGAGTACGAACGACTGTTTGTTTTGTAAAATTGTGCGCGGCGAGATTCCGTGTCGCAAGGTGTACGAGGATGACGAGGTTCTGGCGTTCCACGACATCAATCCGGTCGCCCCGGTGCACTTCATGCTGGTGCCTAAGCTGCACCTGTCCACACTGGACGACGCCGGTGAGGAGCATTCAGCCTTGCTTGGCAAGATGTTGCTGCTGGCGCCAAGACTGGCGAAGGAGCAGGGGCTGGAAAACGGTTTCCGCACCGTGATCAACACCGGCAAGGGCGGCGGACAGGAAATTTTTCATTTGCATATTCACGTGATCGGCGGTGGCAACATCCCGCCGATGGTGAGGCGCGATTAATTTAAAAGGAGAACGAGATGGGCGGATTAAGTATTTGGCACTGGCTGATCGTGTTGCTGGTAATCGTATTGGTTTTCGGTACCAAGAAACTGCGCAATGTCGGCCAGGACCTCGGCAGCGCGGTCAAGGGCTTCAAGGAAGGCATGCAATCCGCCGAGGAGCCGGCCAAACATATCAATGAAGGCGGGCAGACCATCGAAGGCGAAGTGAAGGACAAAAAAACCACTAACGTTTGATTCTGTTCGCGGCCTGCATAGATGTTCGACTTCAGCATTTCGGAATTGATGGTGATCATGGTTGTGGCACTCGTTGTCATCGGACCTGAGCGCCTGCCAAAAGTGGCGCGCACCCTCGGCCACCTTTGGGGGCGGGCGCAGCGCTATATCAATGGCGTGAAAGCCGACATCGAGCGCGACATGGCGGTTGATGAGTTCCGCCAGCTGCAGCAAAAGGTGCAAGCCGAAGCCGGCGAACTGGAGCAATCCTTTAAACAGGCGGCGCAGACAGCAGATCAGCAAGTGCAGGAAATCAATGAAGCAGTTGCAAAACTCTCATCGGCTGACAAGGCTGCGCCGGCTGAGAATCCGTCCCCGACGCCGCCGATAAGCAAATCAGAATGAGCACAGGCGAGAGTTTCATGGCGCATCTGGTCGAGCTGCGCACACGCCTGCTGAACGCGGTGGTGGCTGTGCTTATCGTGTTCGTCTGCCTGTTTCCGTTCGCTTCCAAGCTCTATACCTTGCTGGCCAAGCCGCTGCTATCCAAGCTGCCCAAAGGCGGGCAAATGATAGCCACGGACGTTACCACGCCATTCTTCGTGCCGCTCAAGGTGGCCCTGATGGCCGCCTTTCTCATTTCACTGCCGTATATCCTGTACCAGGTCTGGCGGTTCGTCGCCCCGGGTTTGTACGAACACGAGAAACGCCTGGTGTGGCCGCTGATCATCGCCAGCACGACATTATTCTTTTGCGGCATGGCCTTTGCCTATTTCATGGTATTCCCGATCGTATTCGGATTCATTACCGCCAGCGCGCCGATGGGCGTCGCGGTAATGACGGACATCGACAAGTATCTGAGTTTCGTGCTTACCATGTTTGTCGCATTCGGCCTGACCTTTCAGGTGCCGGTGGCGGTCGTGCTGATGGTGCGCATGGGTTTCATCACAGTGGCAAAGTTGCGCGAAATACGGCCGTATATGGTGGTCGGGTCGTTCGTGGTCGGTGCGATCTTTACTCCGCCTGATGTGGTTTCCCAATCCATGCTGGCTGTGCCGCTATGGCTGCTTTACGAAACCGGAATCCTGGTTGCCGTATGGGTTGGCCGCAAGAAATCCGGGGAAGGGGAAGAAGAGTCGAAGGAAGAAAGCGGGGAGGAATAGCAGTTCACGCCGCTTGCATTACTCGGATTCTTCTTTGGGAATAGGGCGTCTGCCGATCTTTACCTTCAAATTGATGGCTGTTCCGTTGCGTATAAGTTTGAGCAAGGCGATTTTTCCGGGCGCCATGTTGGCTACGGTATCCAGCATTGCGTTCGAGTCCTTGATGTTCTTGCCGTTTATCGCGACCAGTATATCGCCGGTCTTCATCCCCGCATGCGCTGCCGGGCTGTTGCGTATCACTTCGGTAATCAAAACTCCCTTTGTATCGGCCAGCTTGAATGACTCGGCAAGTTCCGGGGTGAGTTCCTGAACCCCTGCGCCAACCCAGCCGCGCGTGACAGATCCATGCAGGATGATTTGCTCCATGGTCTTTTTGGCGGTGTTGGCGGAGATCGCGAAGCCGATGCCAAGCGATCCGCCATTCGGCGAATAGATTGCGCTGTTGATGCCGATCAGGTTGCCGTTTCCGTCCACCAGGGCGCCGCCCGAGTTGCCGGGGTTGATCGCGGCATCGGTCTGAATGAAGTTCTCGAAAGTGTTGATGCCGAGGTGGTCGCGATTCAGCGCGCTGACGATGCCCATTGTGACGGTTTCGCCGACGCCGAAGGGATTGCCGATGGCAAGCACCATGTCGCCTACCCGAGCCTGTTCGGGATGCCCGAAAGTTATGGCAGGCAGACTGCCGGGCAAATCGATCTTGATCACTGCAAGGTCGGTTTCAGGATCCGAGCCGATTACATGCGCCTTGGCCTTGCGACCGTCGGACAGCGCAACTTCGATCTGGTCGGCGGCTTCAACCACGTGTTCATTGGTCAGTATGTAACCGTCCGGACTGACGAGTACACCCGAGCCAAGGCTGGAACTGGTTTGCGGTTTGCTGTCCAACTGGTCGCCGAAGAAGAATTTGAACTGGGGGTCATCTATGAAAGGATTGACCGGGTTCTTGATGATGGTGCGGGTAAAGATGTTTACCACGGCAGGCATGGCTTTTTGTGCCGCGACACTCATTCCCATCGCCGGCGGACGGGCATTGCCGGACAGGGGTGTGCTCTCATACAGCGTGACTACTCCGGTGCGCGCCGCTTTGGGCAGCAACTCCGGCTTGAGCGTGTGGATGATGAACAGCAATGCCAGAGCGATCGTGACGGTTTGTGAAAAAAGAAGCCAGTGTTTACGCATGTTATGATGGTTTTGTTGACTGGAATATTTTAATCTGGGGTTATTGCCATGCTGCTAAATGAATTGCGCGATTATAACGCAAGCCTGCTGCAAACCAACCTGTTCAAGGATTACTGCCCGAATGGTTTGCAGGTGGAAGGCCGCGCGGAGGTGCGCCGCATCGCGACCGGGGTGACGGCTTCACAGCATGTGCTTGATGCTGCCATCGAATGGGGTGCGGATGCGATTCTGGTACATCACGGATATTTCTGGCGCAACGAGGAGGCTACGCTGGTTGGCACCAGGAAAAAGCGCATTGCCCAATTGTTGCGTCACGATGTAAGTTTGCTGGCCTATCATCTTCCGCTCGATGCCCATGGTGAGCTGGGCAACAATGCGCAACTCGGAAAATTGTTCGGTTTGATCGAGCAGGGCCGGTTCGGTGACCAGGACATGGTCTGGCTGGGCGAGCTGACACCCTCGCGCTCGCTGACGCAATTTTCCCGGAAAATTGCGGATGATTTGCAGCGCACGCCGCAGGTCATCGGGGATGGGGCCGGGAATATTCGAAAGGTGGCCTGGTGCAGCGGCGGCGCCCAGGGATACTTTGAATCAGCAATTGCGCAGGGTGTGGATGCCTACATTACCGGCGAGATATCAGAACAGAACTATCATCTGGCAAATGAAACCGGCGTTGCGTTTATTGCAGCCGGGCATCATGCCACTGAACGCTTGGGTATCCAGGCGCTGGGCGAACACCTGGCAAACCGGTTCGGTCTGGAATACCGCTTCTTTGACCAGGCCAATCCGGTCTGATTTTTCTGCGACGAATCTTTCCGGTCAATCCAGCAATTCATCGCGCAACTTTTCAAGCGATGCAGAAAGGCTTTTAGAACCGGCTGTGCTGAGCCTTGCATTGGCTTGATCGATGGCAACGCTGTGATCGATCAGCAATGTCGCAAATTTTGCCACCGCCTCTTCCAGCAACTTTTCCGGTTGGCTGGCATATCTGAGCAGGAAATCTTTTCGGCGCGGATGAAATCCGGTCCACTGCCAGGCCAGGAAACTTTCATTGTTCTTGAAGCCGGCTTTTTGCAGGGTCGCTTTCAAATTGGTTGCGGCAGCCAGTCCCGCATGGCCGGAAGCACCGCTCCAGATCAGGCCAAAATATATTCGCCACTCCCCCCCGCTGTATTGCTGTTCCATCATCGGGCGAAGATAGAGAGGCTGGTTACTGTTCAAAGAGCAATGCAGGCCGACCAGACATTCCGGTGAAGCTTTATCTTCGGTGAGTTCGACCCGCCACGCCAATTGATGTTCTTTTATCAACGCGTCGAGCCGTGCGCTCAATTCCTGCCAAAAGCGGTTGTTCATTTGTTTGCGAAGATTGTCCATTTGTTCTGCAACTGAAAGAGCCAGAGAGAGATTTTCCGCCTGGGAAAAGAACTCAAATATCGCCTGTTCTTCATTCATGATGTTCTGCCCGATATGATCCTGCTTTTAAAATGTATCGAAATGTTTCTGAATGTATATAAGCGGTTAATGTAATTACGTGTGCCATATAACTATTTTTTTGCGTCTGAGTGGAGAACAAATATTTCGTGTTGACTTTATTTTTAAGACTGGACATTATTCGGCCGTGTTGTCGCGCCGCGTTAATTACTTTGCGGAAAATATAACAATAACGAATTTTGATAATAATAAACGCGAATCAATACATCAAAAAATAATCCGATTTTACTTTTATCTGTTCATTCATTCCGGCGCAAGCCGGTGTGGGATCATTTGTTTGCCGGGGGAGCCCTTACGATGCACAGTTTCTTACGTTTGTCTTTATTGCTGCTGGGTTTTTTCGTTGCCGGTATCAGCTATGCAGCTGATACTCCGCAATCTAATCCAGTCGATCCCGGTGTTGACGGTTCTGCTATAGACAAGGCTGCAAGACAAAAGTCTGATAGCGGCGGTTCTGCCTTCTCCGACTGGATTACAAAATACTGGGCCGAGGGCCCGGACAATATCGGTCCGGCGGTCAAGCAACCCATCGAGTTTCCGCACTTTCGTCACGCGGGTGATCACGACAAGGGCGGCATGGAGATCAATTGCATGTATTGCCATACCTATGCCAGGCGCAGTCTGGTTGCGGGAATCCCGCCGGTGCAAAAATGCATAGGCTGTCATCAGAGCATTGACGAGGTTCGCAACAAGCCGCGCATCAAGAAGCTGTTTGCGTACTGGGATGCGAAGAAGTCCATCCCCTGGAAGAAGGTGCATGATCTTCCGGATTTTGTGAGGTTCAGCCACGAGCGCCATATTCAGCGTTTCGTCTTTCAATTAAACCGCCCAGTCCAGGAAGTTTGCGGATATTGCCACGGCAATGTGAAAACAATGACGGTAGCCCGCCGCCAGAAGTTGCTTTCCATGGGTTTCTGCGTCACCTGCCATGAAATAAAACATCCGGTAACCGCGCCCGGCGGTATTCCGATTGGCAATCAGGCTTATTGGTACAGCATGCGCAAGCCGGTTATCGATGCGTCGGGCATTCTTAAGGCTCAGGGCCCGAACGACTGTTCGGTATGCCATAAATAGTTTAGAGAGGTTGTTATGATGAACAGCGAATTTGATCGGCGTGATTTCCTGAAAGTTCTCGGCTGGGGAGGCACGGCAGTTGCATTGACGGGCTGTGGCAACGGCATGGTCGAGAGCGGCAAGGAAACAGTGGTTTCTTATGTAGAGACCAAGGACTACATGATTCCCAGCGTCAGCGTGTACTTTAATTCCACCTGCGCACAGTGCGATGCCGGTTGCAGCATTACCGGTCGCATCCGCGAGGGGCGCGTGCTGAAACTGGAAGGCAATCCCGAGTCGGCAATTAATCGCGGCAAGACCTGCGGTCTGGGTCAGGCGGGGGTGCAGAATCACTACAACCCGGACCGCGTACGCGCGCCGTTATTGCGTACCGGCAATACGGGCGAGGCGATAACCTGGGAAAAAGCCTATGCGCTGATCGACGAAAAGCTTAAGGGTGTGAGCGGTAATGAAGTTGCTTTCCTCACCGGCGGCATGAGCGGCCACACCAAGGTGCTGATGGGCAACTACATGGACAGCCTCGGCAGCAAGAATCATTTTGTATATGAGGCGATCGGTCCGGCCGTGGTGCGCGCAGCAAACAAGAAGTCTTACGGTGTGGAAATGCCGCGCTTCAATATCGGCAAGGCCAGGGTGGTGCTGTCATTCGGTGCCGACTTCCTGGGTGCATGGGTTTCACCGGTGAACTTTTCCCAGCAATATGCGCAGTTCCGCAAAGGTTCTGGCGGACATCAGCGCGGGGTGCTGATCCAGGTTGAATCCAAGATGACCATTACCGGCGCGAATGCCGATCGCTGGCTGGCGGTTCGTCCCGGAACGGAAGGCATACTCGCGCTGGGCATCATCAACGCGTTGGGCGCGCATGGCGTGAGCATACCGGGTGATATAGCTGCTGCAGTGAAGACTTACGACAAGGATCGTGTCAGCAACGACACCGGCGTATCTGCCGAACAGATCGACAAGATTGCTGCCATTCTCAAGGAGCGCACGCCAAGCCTGGTATTGGCAGGCAGCGCTGCAGAAGGCTATGCGCACGGTTCGCAAAATGCAGCGGCGATCAATCTGCTTAACCACGTGCTGGGCAACGTGGGCAAGACGATTGAGGCGGCGGCCATCGTGCCTTTCCCGCAAATGGCTCCGCTGACAGGCAACACGGCTGCGCTGAAGGCGCTGAATGATGGGTTGGCTGCGGGCAAGTACAAGGTGCTGTTCAGCTACGGGTCCAATCCTGTTTTCACATCGCCGGCGGCAATGAAATACAAGGACAACATGGCCAAGGCGGATTTCAAGGTGGTGTTTGCACAATACCTGGATGAAACAGCGCTGCAGGCCGATCTGGTGTTGCCGCTGGACTCCGCTCTGGAAGACTGGGGAACGCAGGTTCCGGAATATATGGCGGGGAATGCGCAAATCAACATTCGCCAGCCATTGATGGAAAAGCTGCACGCGGATACCCGCGGCATGGGCGATATCCTGCTCACCCTGATCAAGCAGCGCCGCGCCGCGGAGTACAAGCCGTTCGATGATTACTACGGTTATTTGCGTGCAGCAGTGTTGCAGAACAAGGCCGCGCTTGGCGGTGCCAATCAGCCAGACAACGATATTTTCTGGAATGAAACACTGAGCAAAGGCATTATCAAATTTGAGGGTGCAAAGCACGCGTCATTGTCGGTCAAGTCCGGTGCTGCAGGTTTGACGTTGCCTGCACCATCTGCAGCAGATGCGGAATATCCGTTACAACTTATTCCTCACGTGAATGCCAATCTGCGCGACGGGCGCAATACCAACCAGCCATGGTTGCAGGAATCCCCTGATCCCCTGACGACGATCGTGTGGGATTCGTGGATCGAGATTCATCCTAAAAAGGCTGCAGAACTGGGTATTGTGGAAGGTGACATTGTCGAGGTGACCAGCAAGAGCGGCTCGCTCAAAGTGCAGGCATACATTTTCCCCGGGATACATCCAGATGCTGTTTCGATACCGCTGGGTCGTGGCCATGAAGCGATGGGCCGATATGCCAAGGGTTATGGCGTTAACCCGTTCCAGATACTGGATATGATCTATGACAAGGAAACCGGTGAACTGGCCTTGCATGAGACGCGCGTGAAAATCAGCAGAACGGGTAATCGCGTGATCGTGGTCAAGGATGAAGGCCCAGTTGGTGGCAATCAGGAAGGGCAGAAAATTGTCCCCGAGATGCTCACGAATAAAGTAAATCTTTCGAAGGAGATCTAATAATGTCGATTACCACCTTGTTTGAAAATTACTCGGAGTTTCGCCATCGCCACCCGGATGGCGATGTGCCGCACAACCCATACAAATGGGCAATGGCTATCGACCTGGATGCATGCAGCGGCTGCAATGCCTGTGCAGTGGCGTGCTATGCAGAAAACAACCTGCCGGTTGTGGGCAGGGAGAAATTTGCGAACGGCCAGGTGATGCACTGGATGCGCATCGAGCGTTACTGGGATCATGACGGGAGCGAGTTTCCGGAACGGGGAGCGCGTTATCTGCCCATGCTGTGCCAGCAATGCGAAGCTGCACCGTGCGAGACGGTGTGTCCTGTAGGCGCAACCAACCACACGCCCGACGGCCTGAATTCGCAGATATACAACCGCTGTATCGGATCGCGTTATTGCTCGTCCAACTGCCCGTACAAAGTGCGCTACTTCAACTGGTGGGATTACCCGTCAACCGACAATGTCTGGCCTGCCGAAATGAACATGCAGCTGAACCCGGATGTGACGGTGCGCGGCAAGGGGGTGATGGAGAAGTGCACCTTCTGCATACAGCGGATCAGGGGCGCCGAGAGCGACGCAAAGACCCAGGGGCGTCTGGTGCGTGATGACGGTGAATTGCAGACTGCCTGTCAGCAGGCATGTCCGACCAGCGCGATCAGTTTTGGCAATTTGGTGGACCCGGAATCCAGGGTGCACAAGCAGTGGATGGCCCAGCAGGTTGAACTGAACAAGCATGAGCAGGCCAAGGACGAGGAGCCGGGCGGCAGCGATCTGCGCGGTTACCGTGTCTATGAGTGGCTGGCACCCTATCCTTCGATCATGTATCTGGAACGTGTGCGCGAAACCGAAATTTAAACTGGCTTAATCACTGTAATTTCTTTAGGAAATAAACGATGAAAGATATTCGCGAAGACATCGCCTGGGCAAAGATCAATACCGATGTGCTCAAGAGCTTGGAAAACCCCAGAAAGCTGTATTGGGTCATATTGTTCATTGCAGTTGCCGTGTTCGGCGTTGGAGTGGGTTGCGAGGTTTACCAGTACAACATGGGTCTGGGTGTCGGCAATTTTGACAATCCGCACATGTGGGGCCTGTATATTGCCACCTTCATTTTCTGGATCGGCATGAGCCATTCGGGCACATTGCTGTCGGCGATTCTGCACATAATGCACGCGGACTGGCGCAAACCGATTTACCGCTTTGCAGAGGCGATGACAACATTTTCGCTGATGACCGCCGGCCTGTTTGTGGCAGTGCATCTGGGTCGTATCTGGCAGATTTACTTTGCACTGCCGTATCCGAATATGCGCCAGGTGTGGCCTAACTTCCAGTCGCCGCTTTTGTGGGACGCGATGGCGATTTTTACGTATCTCAGTTCATCGATTCTGTTCCTGTATGTCGGGATGATCCCCGATCTGGCGATCTGCCGCGACAACATGCATTCCGGCTGGCGCAAGAAGCTCTACGCCGTGCTGTCGCTGGGCTGGGAAGGAACCGACCGGCAGTGGCGCAATTTCCGCATGACTTATCTGACCATCGCCTGCTTTTTGATACCGCTCGCCGTATCGGTGCACTCGATTGTGTCCACCGATTTTGCAGCGTCGCAGCAACCCGGCTGGCATATCACTTCATTCCCGCCTTACTTTGTGGCTGGTGCGTTGTATTCGGGCTGTGCCGCGATCATCACACTGTTCATCATCTTGCGCTACGTGTTCAAGTTTGAGGAATACATGACGAAATCCATCCTCAAGAAAGTCGCGCGCCTGACCTTTGCGATTGCAATGGTCTGGACTTATCTGAAGTGGGTCGAATTCGCCCAGGCGTGGTTCGGACATAACGCGCACGACCAGCACTTGCTGATCGAGAAAGCCACGGGTACCTATGCGCCTTTCTGGTGGATGATGAACTTCTGTGCATCGGTGGTTCCATTCATGCTTGTTTTCAAACGTTTCCAGACCAATATCCCGGTGCTGTTCGCAGTTTCGCTGCTGCTTAACCTGGGCATGTGGCTGGAGCGCTTCATGATCGTCGCGCCAACTTTCGCGGACGGTTTTTACCCGTGGACCTGGGATCACAACCAGTGGCCGAGTCTGGTGCAATGGGGCATCGTGTTCGGCAGTTTCGGCTGGTTTGCCATACTGTTCATGCTCTTCTGCAAGATATTCCCGTCAGTATCGATGTATGAAGTGAAGGAAATGGTCTATCACCGCAGTCTGGAAACCAAAAAACTACAAGCACTACAAGCTGCCGGAGAACTTGCCGCAGCAGGGAAGGGAGCACACTAAATGAGCAAACGTCATTTACTCGCGTTATTCACCAATTTCGACGAGGCTGAGAAGGTCGTTACCGAATTGCGCAATCTTGGTATCAACGGCTTTAATGCCGAGAAGGACATGATAGTCAAGTCTCCGATCGAGCATCCGGAAGTAGAGGAGTTCCTCGGCAACAGGCCAGTCCGTGTGCAGTGGTTTACCCTGTTCGGTGCCGTGGTAATGGGCTTTCTTATGTTCTGGTTGACCTCCGCTGCGCAGGGTAACTTCTTTGCGCAAATGAAAGGCGGCAAACCGATCGTGCCGTTTCCGCCCAATTTCGTGCTGACCTATGAATTGTTCATTCTGGGGGGCGTATACATCACCGTGCTTGGATTCCTGATTTGTGCGGGTTTGCCTGCAAGGCGTTCGCCGTTGTACAGCGCCAAGGTATCCGAAGACCAGATCGGCATACTGGTACAGTCTGAGGAATCCGCGAGCGTTACACTGAAATCAATATTCACAAGACACCAGGCATTGGAAATTCAGGAAGAGGCGGGGAAATGAAAAATATATCCTTGGCAATTATATTAATGGTTGCACCGACGTTCGCGCATGCATGGCCGTGGTCCATGGACCAGGGTAACCAGATCAGCATCAAACCCCAGGAAAGTTATGATCCTGCCAATCCCGGCATGTATCCGTTTCCGAGCCGTTCAGTTCCCGTTCCCAACACACCTACGTCTTCGATTGAAGTCAAGGACAAGGATGCGGCGTTCAAACTGAAAAATCCGGTTCCGATAACGGCAAGATCGGTCGATATGGGGCATCGGTTGTTCTCGATATATTGCGTACCCTGTCACGGCAAATCGGGTACCGGAAACGGCTATGTCGGCCAGAAGCTGATATTGCAACCCTGGAACCTGACCTCCAGCAACACGATACATTCGTGGAATTCGCCGGATTATCCCGATGGCTATATCTTTGGCATGATCACTTTTGGCGGCGCGGTGATGCCGGTTTATGCAATCGACCTGAGTCCGACCGAGCGTTGGGAAGTGATAGATTACGTCCGCGCTGTGCTGCAAAAGCGGGGAATCCCTGCTGTTGCTTCAGCTGCACAGAAGAAAAAATAGGAGACCGTCAACATGTTTTCATACAGCAATTGGTCGGTTCTGACCGTAAACTTTCTGGTGGTGCTCTATCTTGCCCTTGGGGGGGTGACACTTTCAGCCGTATTGCATCTGGCGGGTGCGCGATGGAGATACGAAATCCGGTTTCTGGCCAGCTCCCTGTTTGCACTTTTCCCGCTGGCATTCGTGCTGCTGGTCGTGTTGCTGGTCAACGCTGATGCGACATTTCCGTGGGTAAAAATGGCCCATGAGCATAAACTGGCCGTATCCTCCTGGGACGGATTCACATTCCTGGCATGGCGCGAAATCATCGGCATGTTGCTGGCAATGACGATACACTGGGTTTTCATCAAGCGTCAGGCGGTCAGCGAGCGCAGCCCCGAGGATGCGGCACGTTTTCATTCCATAGCCTGCTGGGTACCCTATGTATACGTGCTCTACGGCACGATGGTGGCATGGGATTTTGAAATGTTCATGGTGCCGGGCTGGCAGAGCGGGATCTTCGGCATGCAGGAATTTATCAGCTTCTTCGGCATGTTCCTGTCATTCCTGGTGATCTGGATCTACTATTTGAACAGCCGCAACAGATTGGTGAATCCGGTAAAGCCCTTCGTGTATAATTACCTGGCACAAATGATGTTGGCTTTTACGTTGTTGTGGATTTATACCTACTACGCGCAATATTTGATTCTGTGGTATGGCAATATTCCGGAAGAACGCGATCGGATCAACTGGATGCAGAATGGAGATTACACCGTTATCTGGTGGGCGGTTATCGCTTTGAAGATGGTGATTCCGTTTTCTTCACTGGCCATGCCATTCGTTCGGCACAACATCAATGCGACCATGGCCGTGGCAACCTGCATTATTATTGGTACGATATTTGAGCGCTATTACTGGATAGCCGGCGCCAATGGTGGCGTTGGGGCTTATCCGTATATTGCGGCAATAATCGTCAGTGCGGTGGTCGCAATTATCGGTTTCTTCCTGGTGCGTATGCGTTTGCATAGCACCCAATTGGTTAAGGGTTAATGTTTTTTTATGATGAGATTGTATTCGGGGACGACATGTCCCTATAGCCACCGTTGCCGGATCGTGCTGTTTGAAAAGGGCATGGACTTTGAAGTGATAGACGTGGACTTGATGAACAAGTCCGAAGATGTCGCGGCAATCAATCCTTATGGCAAGGTGCCGGTGCTGGTGGAGCGCGACCTGGTGTTGTATGAAGCGAACATCATCAACGAATACATCGATGAACGTTTTCCTCATCCCCAGCTGATGCCGCCCGACCCCGTCATGCGCGGCCGTGCCCGTTTGTTCCTGCACCGTTTCGAGCAGGAGATATACAGCCAGGTAGAGGCAATCGAGCACGGTGTTCCCAAGGTTGCGGAAAAGGCGCGTGCGGCCGTGCGGGACAATCTGACCCAGCTATCGCAGATACTGGCTACCCAGAAGTTCCTGCTGGGAGACGATTATTCGATGCTCGATGTTGCGATTGCGCCGATGCTGTGGCGGCTCGATCATTACGGAATCCAGATGGGCAAGGATGCGGCACCGCTGATGAAATATGCCGAGCGTCTGTTCTCCCGTCAGGGCTTTATCGATGCGCTGACAGCCGCAGAAAGAGCGATGCGCAAGTAATCCACATGGATATCATCGGCGGCCTGCTGTTCACGTCTCCGGATGAAATCCGACTTGCACAGCAGCCTTGTTTCAACTTCGTAACGGAATTGGCATGAACGATCTTTCCACGCGTCCTTATCTCATTCGCGCGATACATGAATGGTGTGTGGATAGCGGCCTGACTCCCTATCTTGCTGTCAAGGTTGATGAACATACCGAGGTGCCGCGTACCCATGTCAAGGACGGCGAAATCATCCTGAACATCAGCGCCGACGCAGTGCGCGATCTGCAACTGGGCAACGACATGATTACCTGTACCGGGCGGTTTGGCGGGGTGCCGTTCGATCTCCTGGTTCCGGTAGCGGCAACCATCGGCATATTTGCGAAGGAGACGGGGCAGGGGCTGGTATTTCAGGGCGGTGATCTGCCGCCTTCACCGGGTGGCGGCGACAGCGAGAACAGACCGCCGGCGCACAAGCCGAAATTGAAGATCGTTAAATAGGAAAGCCGCTGAATAAGCGGCTTTCCTGCTATTGAAGCACTTGTTTACGCAGCGACTTCTGCCAGTTCAGTATGCATTTTGCTCATGGCCTTTTGTTCGATCTGCCGAATACGCTCGGCCGACACATTGAATTCGGCGGCCAGGTCATGCAGCGTTGCGCCGGAACCTTCTTCGCACAGCCAGCGTGCCTCGACGATACGGCGACTGCGTTCATCAAGAACTGCCAGTGCGCTGGCCAGGCCGGACGTTTGTATTTTTTCGCGTTCGGCAGTCTCAAGAATCTGCGAAGGCTCATATTCGGAATTGTCGGCCAGGTAGTTGATCGGAGCGTAGCTTTCATCGTCATCGCTGCTGCCGGGCTCCAGTGTAACTTCATGGCCGGCGAAACGCGCTTCCATATCGACCACGTCGTGTTCGCTGACATTCAGCTGTTTGGCGATTTCGGTGATTTGCTGGGGCCTGAGCGGTTCGAGCCCCCGCTTCAAGCTGCGCAGGTTGAAGAACAGCTTGCGCTGTGACTTGGTCGTTGCGATCTTTACCAGCCGCCAGTTCCGAATCACGAATTCGTGAATCTCGGCGCGTATCCAGTGAAGCGCAAACGAAACCAGGCGCACGCCGCGTTCCGGGTCATAGCGTTTTACCGCTTTCATCAGGCCGATGTTTCCCTCCTGGATCAGATCGGCCTGGGGCAGTCCGTAACCGGCATAGCCCCGCGCGACGCTGACCACCACGCGCAGGTGGGAAAGCACCAGTTCGCGTGCGGCATCAAGGTCGTCTTCGTTTTTGAAGCGCGTTGCCAAAGCAAACTCGCGCTCAGGTGTCAATATCGGGAAGCGGTTTACCGCCTGGACGTAGTTCTCCAGGCTGCCGACGGCAGACGGAATGGGCAAACTCATGGTTGCATTCATTGTGGTACCTCCTAATTAACGCAATAATTCTAGCACTCGCAGTATTGGAGTGCCAAGCCTTAAAAAGGTTCGATGCCAATTTCGCTCGGACGCGTCTGCGTACGGCAGCGCATATAATCCGGGTATATCGGCAAATTGCGGGGCCGGCTGCATGGCCAGATATGCCGGGCGGGCCGCAGCACGGATAATATCGGTGGAAAATCGTGACCTTGTGCTGATTTTTTGTCACAATACGGCTCAATGCATGGCGCTTGCCATTGCCTGAGAGTCAAGTCATTTGCATTGCCACTTGTTCCCGATTGCCAGGAGGGATATGCGAAACTCGTCAGGAACTCTCAAACTCTTTGGAAGCGAGGCATGAATAAATTCACTCACACGGCTGCTCGCGCAAAAGCATTTTTCCTTCTGGCAGGCGTGATTGCGGGAATCTTTTTTTCGTCGGCAGCCTCGGCGTTGCCCTTGTTCGCCCGGCAAACCGGCATGGTCTGTTCCGCTTGCCACTTCCAGCACTTTCCCATGCTGAACGGATTCGGCCGGGCATTCAAGTCCGCTGGCTATACCATGATGGGCGTCGCACAGGGAAAAGTGGAAGGTGAAGGCCTGACAATTCCGAACACGCTGAACATGGCTGTGCTGGCCACGGCTGGCTATGAAAAAACCAATCAGGCATCCAGCCTGAGCTCACAGAAATCCACCGGAGACGGTGCGTTCTATGTTCCAGGTACGGGCGGTGAACTGGCGGTGTTTTTCGGCGGCCGTGTCAGCGAAAATGCCGGATTTCTGTCTGAAATCGGCACGGGCGGATCGGTCTCGGGCACGGTTGTCAGCGGGTCCCATAGCTCGGCCAAGTTGCCGCTGCTATACCAGCTGAATATCCCGAAACTGGGTTTGCCGGAAGGCACCCTCGCCGGCATTGTTCCGTTCAGCACGGATGATCATGGCGCATCCTACGGCTTTGAATTGCTGAATACCGGTGCAAATGTCGTGCATCAGATGAGCCCGGTTCCCGGACTGAATGGCGCGCACAACACTGCGCTTTCCGCGCAGCAATTCATCGGTACTGCGGGTGCCGCAACAGGCGTGGCATTGGTGGCAAACAGTTCCAGCGGTTTCATCAATATAACCAAGTACGACCAGAGCGGCATCGCAGGAGGCACCCTTGCGGCTTTGAGTTCCAACTATCTTCGTGCCGCGGTGATGTTTGACTTGGCCGGATGGGATACGGGCGCGGGGATTCAGATCTGGGGTGGAAACTCGGCTGAGCATGCTGACGGAATCTATCAGTATGCAGATACCAGGGCGCGAGCGGTAGACGCACAGTTCCAGGGAAAAATCGGCGATACGCCGGTGGGTTTTTATGCCAGTTATGCGACGGCACCGGCAGGAACTAACACATACAACAGGGACCCTGCCGCCACGCTGATCAATCTGACCGCAACCACACCCGTTCCTGTTTACGGGACCGCCACCAGGAGTGCATTCAATCTATCCGCCGAAATGGGCGTGATTCCGGGCAAGGCCACTTTGGGCTTCGCGGTCCGCTCCGGCAGGAGCGGCGTTGCGATAGGCGGAGTGGGCAACGCGAGCGACAATGCAATCACGCTGCTGGCGACCTACAAGCTGGCGCAGAACCTGATGGCTACGCTGTCGCTTACCAGTGCAAGCGGCGGCTATTGGGATGCTGCGCACCAGAATGCGCTGGGCAGTTCAACTTCTACAATCAATCTGTTTGCGCTATTCTGATGCTGTTGCATAAATACCAACTTTTCACATTTTGTTGCAATTAGAAATTCCCCGGGATTTTAGTGTGTGATATATTTTCCCGGCAGATGTAACAAGGCTGAAACGGTATTGGTGTACAATGCAAGCGGTCGATCTGCAGACGTTAGTTTTTATAGGTATGTGCGTCTAGGTTGTATGTTTTTCGGCACATCGATCGTAATTTTTTAACGTAATAACTAGGGGAGAGGTATGAATAAAATCATCTTGAGCAAAATTGCGTTCCTGCTGGCAAGTTTTGTTGCCGCAGTGACCTTCACGTCGGAAGCATCGGCGTTGCCGTTGTTTGCCCGTCAAACCGGCATGGAATGCGCGGCATGTCACTTCCAGCATTTTCCGATGCTGACCGCATTTGGTCGTTCCTTCAAAAGCGGTGCATATACGCTGGTAGGTGCACAGGAAAAAGTGGAAGGCGATAACCTGTCCATTCCGGCCGTGCTGAACGCAGCCATCCTGTCGACTGCTGGCTACACCAAGAACGATTCAGCTGCTGGTACTCCTGGCGCGACAACTGCGGGCGATGGTCAATTTTACGTTCCCGGTACTGGCGGCGAATTCTCGCTGTTCGTCGGTGGCCGTACCAGCGATTTCTCAGGCGCGTTGGCTGAACTGGGTATGGTGCCGGCTAACGGTGCAGCTGGTGGCCTTTCTTCCGCCAAGATCCCGATGTTGTGGTCGGTAGGCGACAGCGGCGTCCATGCGGGTGTCGTTCCGTTCACGACCGACGGTCAGGGCGCTTCCTACGGCTTTG
>JAJDNO010000038.1 GCA_022340615.1 Gallionella sp.
GTCGGCCTGGCTGTCGACCAGTGCTGTATCCGAGCCTTCCAGATACACGTAGCGCTCGACCCAGGTGCGATGGTGGTTCGCATCCATCTGCACGCTGTTTTCCATCTTGCATGCTTCCATGCAGCGCAAACAGCCGATGCAGCGCGTCGTGTCGACGCCCATCGCCCACTGGTGATCGTTCCAGTTGTATTCGGGAATTTTTGGCGGATCGTTGACCGCTTCCGCAAACTGCTGGTCATTCTGCTGGTATGCGTGCTTGCCGTTGCCAGACTGCGTCGCACCGATCGCACTACCCGCGCCAACTGCGCCGGCAACCACACCGGCACACGCAACGCTCTTGCCCATCAGTTCCAGAAATCCCCGCCGAGACAGCGGAACCTGTTGCGCTTCAATTATTTCGTCCTGAGTAGTCATTTTTTCCTCACTAACTGAATTAATCATTGGCAACTGACGCTGGCGAAGTAAGACGACACGTTGTCGATATCGGCGTCAGACAGTGTTTTGGCCACGCTCGACATCACTGGGTGGCTGCGCGTGCCGTCCTTGAACGCCCTGAGCGACACGGCCAGGTATTCGGCGTTCTGTCCGGCCAGATTCGGCCATGACTGGCTTGCGCTGATTCCGGCCGGGCCCTTGCCGCGAATTCCGCCTGCGCTGTGACATGCCGCGCAACCCGCTTCCGCTACGCGTGACTCACCCAGTTTGGCTTTGTCCTTGTCACCACCAGTTACGCCGCATCGGGATTTTGCAAAATAGGCGGCCACATTGCGCATGTCCGCATCGCTAAGTCCCGCTGCCATCGCGCTCATCATGTCGTTCCTGCGCGTACCGGATTTGAACGCCTCCAGCGAGTTGACCAGATAGTTGGCATGCTGACCGGCCAGATTCGGCCACACCGGATTGACGCTCATTCCGGCATTGCCATGGCATGACGCGCACGCTGCCGCGACCGACCTGCCAGCGCCTGCATCCCCTGCCTTCATGGCAGACACCGCGACAAGCTTGCCGGTAACCGGGTCATAGGGCGGTCTCGGCACTGCGGCAAAGTCGATCATCGGCGAGTGCGGATTGTGGCAAGCCGTGCACAATTCCTTGCCGCTGTGGCTCGCTACCTCAATTTGCGGCTGCGTTTTGGGGCGTGCGGCCAGCTTTTCGTGGCAGTTCAGGCACAGGCTGCTCATGTCATTCGCTGCCAGCATCAAATTCCTGCCCGGCACATCGGCCGGATGGGCGATATGTTTATGGGTGATCGTGGTCACCCTGTCCTCGAGGGAAAGCGGCATGGCTTCCCTGGATGGGTGATTGCCTGCCGGACCGGTATGGCAGACTTCACAACCCGGGCCATTCTTGACGACCAGACCCTGAATCACATTATCCTTGGTTGACTTGCGGTGGATGCCGGCGCTCCATTCGGCGTAAACCGCCTTGTGACACGACTGGCACGAGGCCGACCCCTGCAGTTTGGGAACCTTGGACGCAATCTCCGCGACCGCGGCTCCCCGGTAATGCCCGTATTGATAGAACGTTGCCGGTGTCAGGACTTTCTTTGCGGTAAAGGCTACGGCCGCAAATACCACAACCAGAATCAACAAACGAGATATGTGCTTAGGCATCAGTTTCTCCAGATTTTTTACGGTTAATCATTCAGCCTGCCGGTATATCCAGCTTCGCAGTGACCGGTTTTATTCCAGTTGGAAAACACATCACGGACCTCCATGAACTGAAATGACTTGTCAAAGAAATAATCCGCGTTTGCGCGCTTGCAGGCATTTACGTATGCCTCTCCGCTGCAGTTGGTCAGCACCATGACTATTATTCCGGCATGATGCTTTTTGACATCCTTCAGCACCGCAACGCCTGTCCCTGACTGCAGGTTGAGGTCGAGGACCACGACATCGGGCAGCGTCGCATTGATCTGCTCTATCGCTCCCGTCTCGTCCGCCGCATAGCCGGTTATCCGGATGTTGTGAAATTCGGACAGCATGGACCGCAGGCTTTCCCGCATCGTCTCGGAATCTTCCACAATAAACACGTTAATCATGGTGTTTTCACACAAACCAGTTTGCATAATCGATGGACGGATTATGTTTCCGCGTCGCCGCCGTCGGTAGCGAGGTTTGTCTTAAAATAATGTAGGTGGACGGCAGGAATTGCTGTCGGTGTCTGTCTGACAGCAGCAGAAACCAGAACCGGCGAAATGAACCAGTTTGGTGAGCAGGCAGGCGGCCGGGCAGGTACCCGGATCAGGGTCGTGAGAAGACGGGACGCTTATTGCGAGAGATGATTGTCGACGGCGTAGCGCATCAGTTCGGCGTTGTTGCTCAGGCGCATCTTTTCCAGAATGCGGCTGCGGTAGGTACTGATGGTTTTCACGCTTAACGAGAGGATATCGGCGATCTCCGAAACGGTCCGGGCCGATGCGAGCAGCAGGAATATCTGATATTCGCGATCCGACAGGATCTGGTGCGGAAGCTTTTCCTCATCCGTGCCGACTTCATTGGCGAGCAGTTCGGCCACCGCCGGGCTGATGTATTTCTTGCCGCCGGCGATATGCAGCAGCGCACTGACCACTTCCGACGGTGCACTCTCCTTGGTCATGTAGCCTGCGGCGCCGGCCTTGATCAGGCGCACGGCATACTGGTCTTCCGGATAGATGCTCAGGATCAGGATCGGCAATTGCGGTTTTTCCGCATGTATCTGCTTGAGCACATCGATGCCGCTCATGTCCGGCATCGAAATGTCGAGCACTACGACATCACATTCGCTCCCGCGTATCTTGCGCAGCGCATCGCTGCCGCTGCCGGCCTCGGCCACCACGCGCATCTCGCCGCTGTCCTCGATGATCTGCTTCAGCCCGTGACGGATGATGGCATGGTCGTCTGCAATCAGGATGCGTATCATATTTCCCCTTCCTTGCTGTTTTCCGCCGCGACCGGCAATATCACCGTCACGCGCATGCCTCCGCCTGGCGGTCTGTCAAACAATATCTGTCCGTTCATCTGTGCGACGCGCTCGCGCATGCCGCGCAGGCCGTAGGAGGTCGGCGCGATCACGAGGCCTTCCGGCATGCCGCGGCCATTGTCACTGATGGTCAGGATGATCTCTTCCCCGTTCTGGTGAAATTCGGCATTCACCCTGGTTGCGCCGGAATGCCGTACCACATTGGTCAGCGCTTCCTGGAATATGCGGAAAAGATTGATGGCCACGGTCTTGTCCAGCCTGGACTCGTCGTCCCCGTCCCCGGCACCGGACACCTCGCAGGCGATTCCGGTGCGCTGCCTGAATTGCCCGCACTGCCACTCCAGCGCCGCGACCAGCCCGAGATCGTCGAGCACGGTCGGATGCAGGTCGCTGATCACGCGCCGGGTGACTCCCACCGCGTTGTCGATCAGTTGCGTCATCGACTCGACATGTCCAAGCAGCGGCGCAGCCTGCCCGTAACCGGAAAGCTTGCCGGCGAGACGGTATACATCCATTTTGAGCGCGGTCAGCGTGCCACCCAGGTCATCGTGGATTTCGCGCGCGATCCTGGTTTTCTCCTCCTCGCGCGCGGTCTGGATATGCGCGGTAAGCCTGCGCAGCTGCTGTTCGCCTGCCTTGCGTTCGGTAATGTCTGAAAAGATGCCGACATAATTGGTGACCTGTCCAGCAGGTCCGAGTACGGCCGTGATGGTCAGCCACTCCGGGTATATCTCGCCCTTCTTGTTGCGGTTCCACACCTCGCCGCTCCAGAACCGGTCACGTTCAAGCACCTGCCACATGTTGCGGTAGAACATGCTGTCATGGCGTCCGGAGTGAAGCATGCCGGGTGTTTTCCCGACCGCTTCCTCATTGCTGTATCCGGTGATTTCCGAGAACGAATGATTGACCCTGAGAATCTTGTTATGGGCATCGGTCACCATCACGCCCTCGCGCGATTCGAATGTGACGGCGGTTATGCTCAGCTCGTTGAATTGTTGCCTGAGCATCTCCTGCTGCTTCTCCAGCGGTCGAACAGCCAGCATGTATATCCACGGACTGACGATGATGATCAGCAACAGCGGGTCGAGGAATTCCCAGAATATTGCAGGAATTCTCGGACCGGCAATCGGCCTCAGGCCGACCTCGATCAGCACCATGATCAGGAACTCCGCCGTCAGGATCGACAATGCGATCAGGCCCATCGCGCCGCGGGGGGAATGCAGATATTCCTTCAAATGATGTTCAACCATGCGTGTCCGGATTCAATGGATGGAAAACAAAGTCGATTTTCCCTGCGTTCATGTCTGGCGGTGCGTCCTGCCAGACTGGCACTTTATAACGGCACATTCTTCCGGGTTATGGAAAATTGTATCTAATTTTACAGGACAACCCCGCGCATGCGGTGCACTGGTGCATTCGGGGTTTGCCGATCCGCTAATTGTTCGCGCTAGAAATCGAGCGGGTCCACGTCCAGCGAACAGCGCAGCCTTTGCGACGGAAGCGCATCCAGCGATGGTTGCCAGGCGCGCAGAAATTCCTGGAGTTCCTTGCGGGTTCTGCCCTGTATCAGCAACTGCGCGCGCAGGTGGTTGGCGCGGCGCGGCAATGCGGCGGGCACCACGCCGAAAACTTCCACCTCATGGCGGAGCGCAATCGCGGCGGCACGCGCCTGATCCAGATAGCCGTAAACCTCGCTCTCCAGTTTGCCCTCGACGCGCAGCATCGCCTGATACACAAACGGCGGGAATCCCGCCATCTTCCGCTCGGCCAGCTGAGATGCGGCCCAGCCCTCGAAATCATGGGCCTGCAGCGCGCGGAATAGCGGATGTTCGGGAAATGCGGTTTGAATGATCACTTCGCCGGGTTTGTCGGCGCGCCCGGCACGGCCTGCCACCTGCACCAGTTGCGCAAACAGTTTCTCGGCTGCGCGGAAATCGCTGCTGTACAGCGCACTGTCCGGATTGAGCACGCCGACCAGCGTCAGCGCGGGGAAGTCGTGCCCCTTGGCGAGCATTTGCGTGCCGACCAGGATGTCCACTTCGTTCGCGTGTATTTGTTCGCGCATCGTCTGCCAGGCGCGTCTGCTGCGCGTGCTGTCGCGGTCCACACGCAATATGCGCGAGTCCGGGAAGCGTTCTCTCAGCACGGATTCGACGCGCTGCGTGCCACTGCCGACTGGAAGCAGGTCGGGATTGCCGCAATCCGGACAGGCAACGGGCACGCGTGTCTGGTAACCGCAGTGATGGCAGCGCAGGCGTTTCTCCTGAAGGTGCAGCACCATTTTCCCGGCGCAATGCATGCAGCCTGACAGCCAGCCGCAAGCGGCACACATCAGCACCGGTGCGTAGCCGCGCCGGTTGATGAACAGCAGGCTCTGCTCATTGCCCGCGATGCGCTGCCCGATCTCGCGCAGCAGATTTTCGCTGATGCCGTTGTGCATCACGGTCTGGTTGATGTTAATGCAGCGCACCGCAGGCAGACGCGCTTCGGCCAATGCTCGACCGGCCAGCCTGAGCATCCGGTATCGGTTGCTTTGAGCGTTGTAGTAACTTTCCAGAGACGGGGTGGCCGATCCCAGCACGATGGGTATCCGGCGCTGGCTGGCTCGAAAGATTGCGACATCGCGCGCCGAATAGCGCAGGCCATCCTGCTGCTTGAACGAGCTGTCGTGTTCCTCGTCGACGATGATCAATGCAAGCCCGGGCAATTCCGCGAACACCGACAAACGTGTGCCGAGTACGATCTGCGCGGCGCCCTGCTGAGCCAGCTGCCAGTTATGCGCGCGCGCGCCCTCGGACAGGCCGCTGTGCAGACTGACCATGTTCAGATCCGGAAAACGACTGCGGAAATAGTTTTCCAGCTGCGGCGTCAGGTTGATCTCGGGAACCAGCAACAGCGCCTGTCCGCCCGATTGCAGGGCATGGTGCATCAGGTGCACGTAAACTTCGGTCTTGCCGCTGCCGGTGATGCCGTGCAGCAGGAAACAGGCGTAGCCCAGGGCGGCACTTACCGCCTCGACGGCTTCCTGCTGCTCGCCGGTGAGCGTGTGCGTCTGCTCGAAGCGGTGTTCGCCGGCTGATGTTTCCTCCTCGCATTGCTCCACATAGCCTTCCTGAAGCAGCGTCTGCAGTTGCCTGCCTGCAGTCGGCGAAAGGCTTTTAAGTTGCGCGAGACTGCACGGCTGCTGCACAAGCCTGGCAAGAATCCGCCGCTGCACCACTTTGCGCTTGGGAAAAGCTGCAATATCGAGCGCCGCGCCACTCGCGCTCAGCCGGTAGCTCAATGCCGGTTTGCTGACGAGCGGTTTGCCGGAGCGCAGCCGCACCGGCAGCGCCGACAGCACGGTTTGCCCGATCGGGTAACGGTAATAATCGCTGCAGAAACGCAGCAGGCCGAGCAATTCACCGGACAGCGGCGCGCTATCCTTCAGCACATGCGTTACCGGCTTGATGCGTTCCGGAGTCATGTCAGTCGTAGCAGCTTGCTCCATCACGACGCCGGTCAACTGACGTTTTCCGAATGGCACGATCACGCGCTGTCCTGCTGCAACCGGAATACCCTCGTCCACCGAGTAATCGAACAGGGTGGACAATGGAACATCGAGCGCGACGCGAACTATGGACATGTTTATTCAGCCGATCAATGTTGTGATTGTCGCAGAAATGCAAAAGCCGCAGCATCTTCTGCGGCTTTTGCAGGAGCCTGCTCCAGCATTGCTTCAGACAGGACGATCAGTGAAACTTTCTGCTGAGTTCATGCACCGACTTGACCAGCGCCGCGACATGTTCCGGGTCGGTATGTTGCGAGATGCCGTGGCCCAGATTGAAGACGTGGCCGCTGCCGAACCCGTAGCTGCCGAGTATGTGTTCCACTTCCTTGTGTATCGCTTCAGGCGATGCAAACAGCACGGCGGGATCCATGTTGCCCTGCAGTGCAACCTTGTTGCCGACACGCTGGCGTGCGATGCCGATGTCTATGGTCCAGTCAAGTCCGACCGCATCACAGCCTGTTTCGGCGATACTTTCGAGCCACAGTCCGCCGCCCTTGGTGAATACTATGGACGGGATCTTAACGCCATCCTTTTCCCTGGTCAGGCCTGACAGGATGCGCTGTGTGTAAGCCAGCGAAAATTCATGGAATGCCGCATGTGACAGCACGCCGCCCCATGAATCGAAGATCATCACGGCCTGTGCGCCGGCTTCGATCTGTGCATTCAGGTAATCGGTAACCGCCTGTGCTGTCACCTCGAGAATGTGGTGCATCAGCTTCGGTTCGTTGTACATCAGGGTTTTCACCCTGGCGTAATCGTCACTGCCGCCGCCTTCAACCATATAGCAGGACAGCGTGAACGGACTGCCGGAGAATCCTATCAGCGGTACGCGTCCATCCAGCGTCTTGCGTATCTGTGACACTGCATCGGTGACATATTTGAGGTCCTTGCCGATATCCGGCACGCGCAAAGCCCGGATTGCAGCCTCGTCGCGCAGCGGACGCTCGAACTTCGGGCCTTCGCCGTCGGAAAAATACAGCCCCAGCCCCATCGCATCGGGCACGGTCAGGATGTCGGAAAACAGAATTGCCGCATCGAGCGGGTAACGGTCGAGCGGCTGCAGCGTCACTTCGGTCGCATAGTCCGGGTTCTTGCACAGGCCGAGAAAGCTGCCGGCACGCTTGCGAGTCTCGCGGTATTCGGGCAGGAACCGGCCGGCTTGACGCATCATCCACATCGGGGTGTATTCGGTGGGCTGACGCAGCAATGCGCGCAGGAAGGTGTCGTTTTTCAGCTTGAAATTCATTTTTTCTCTTTATAATTTGTTTGAAGTTGCAGCAGAACTCATCGCCCTGCCCAGGCGCACACAGTACAGTCATGCCAGGACAGCGTCGAAAATTGGCTAGCGGGGCAGAACCGATGATCCCATCAAAAATTCGTCAACTGCGCGCGCGCACTGTCGCCCCTCGCGTATCGCCCAAACCACCAGCGATTGTCCGCGCCGCATGTCGCCGGCGGTGAATACCTTGTCCTGGCTGGTGCGATAGCTCTCGGTGTCGGCCTTGATATTGCCGCGCGCGTCCTTCTCCACGCCGAAGGCGTCCAGCACCCTCTGCTCCGGGCTGACAAAGCCCATTGCCAGCAGTACCAGGTCGGCTTTCAACTCGAATTCGCTCCCGGCTATCTCGTGCATCTTGCCGTCTTTCCACTCCACGCGCACCGCGCTCAGTTTTTCGACCTTGCCGTTTCTGCCGATGAGTTCTTTGGTGACGATCGCCCAGTCGCGCTGGGCACCTTCTTCGTGCGAGCTTGATGTGCGCATCTTGAGAGGCCAGTTCGGCCATACCAGCAATTTGTTTTCATGTTCCGGCGGGCGCGGCATCACCTCGAGCTGGGTGACCGACAGTGCGCCGTGGCGATTAGATGTTCCCACGCAATCGGAGCCGGTATCGCCACCGCCGATCACAATCACATGTTTGCCAGCGGCACTGATCGGATTGCGAGCATCGCCGGCAACCTCCCTGTTCTGTGGAATCAGGAACTCCAGCGCGAAATGCACGCCGTTCAGTTCACGCCCTGGCACCGGCAGGTCGCGCGGAGTCTCGGCACCGCCGGACAGGACTACCGCATCGAACTTTTTCAACAGCTCGGCGGGGCTGATGGTCTTCTTTGCATCATTTGCCACGCTTCCGGCAGGTTTGTCCTTGCCGACGAATACTGAGGTCCTGAACTCGACGCCCTCGGCCTGCATCTGCGCCATGCGCCAGTCGATCAGACGCTTGTCGAGCTTGAAATCGGGAATGCCGTAGCGCAACAATCCGCCGATGCGGCTGTTTTTCTCGAACACGGTCACGCTGTGCCCGGCGCGCGCCAGTTGTTGCGCGGCAGCGAGACCGGCAGGGCCGGAACCGACGATCGCCACTTTCTTGCCGGTCCTTTTCTCTGCCGGCTGCGGCACCACCCATCCGTTCTCGCCGCCCTTGTCGATGATCGCGTGCTCGATCGACTTGATGCCTACCGCATCGTTGTTGATGTTCAGCGTGCAGGCCGCTTCGCATGGTGCCGGGCAGATGCGTCCTGTGAATTCCGGGAAATTGTTGGTAGAGTGCAACACATCCAGCGCCTCGCGCCAGTTGCCGCGATATACCAGGTCGTTCCAGTCCGGGATGATGTTGTTGACCGGACAACCCGAGGTACAGAACGGGATACCGCAATCCATGCAGCGTGCACCCTGTATGCCGGCCTGCTCGTCGTTCAGGTGCAGCACGAACTCCTGATAGTTCTTGCGCCGCTCCGCCACAGGCAAGCTGGCTTCGCTGAGTCGCTTGAATTCGATGAATCCGGTTGGCTTGCCCATTATGCGGCCTCCTTCTGCTTGACTTGCTGCGCCGCCATTTCCTGCAGTGCGCGCCGGTATTCGGTCGGCATCACCTTGATGAATTTGGGCAGATATGCCGTCCACTTTTCAAGGATGTGTCTGGCGCGCGGACTGCCTGTATGGTGCAGATGCTTCTCGATTTGTTCGCGCAAGACATGCTCATCTGCCCGGTTTAAATGATTGAAGTGAACCCTTCCATGACTTTCGGGCAATTCCTCTGTCGCATCCAGCACTGCCACTTCTTCAGGAACTGGTTCGAGCGCGACCATCGACAGGTTGCAGCGTTTCTCGAAGCCGCCGTCTTCGTCGAGCACATATGCGACTCCGCCGGACATGCCTGCTGCGAAATTGCGCCCGGTCAGGCCCAGCACGATCACCATTCCGCCGGTCATGTATTCGCAACCATGGTCGCCCACGCCTTCGACGACTGCAATCGCGCCGGAGTTGCGCACTGCAAACCGCTCGCCCGCGACTCCCGCAAAATAGCACTCTCCGGATGTCGCGCCATACAGCACGGTGTTGCCGACTATGATGTTTTCATGCGTGGCCAGTCTGGCATCCTTGGGCGGCTTGATGCTGATGCGTCCGCCGCACAGCCCCTTGCCCACATAGTCGTTGCCTTCGCCGTGCAATTCGAAGGACACGCCATGCGCCAGAAAGGCGCCGAAACTCTGGCCGGCAGTGCCGGTGAATTTAACGGTGATGGTGTCGGCCGGCAAACCGGCATGGCCGTAGCGTTTCGCGACCTCATGTGAAAGCATGGTGCCTGCAGTGCGATTGACGTTGCTGATCGCACTGTCGATGGATACGGGTTGTCCGTCGTTCAGCGCATTCTGCGCCTGGTCGATCAGCTGTCTGTCCAGCGCTTTTTCCAGCCCGTGGTCCTGGGTCTGTGCATGGCGCCTAGCGACGCCGGCATCGACATCCGGCTGATGGAACACCCTGGAGAAATCCAGTCCCTGTGCTTTCCAGTGCGCGATGCCTTGTTTCACGTCGAGCAGGTCGCTGCGCCCGATCAGGTCGTCGAATCTGCGCATGCCCAACTGTGCCATCAACTCGCGCACTTCCTCGGCCACGAAGAAGAAATAGTTCACGACATGTTCCGGCTGTCCGGTGAACCTCCTGCGCAGCTCGGGATCCTGCGTTGCAACGCCGACCGGGCAGGTATTGAGGTGGCACTTGCGCATCATGATGCAGCCTTCGACTACCAGCGGAGCGGTCGCGAAACCGAATTCGTCCGCGCCCAGCAACGCGCCGATCAACACGTCACGGCCGGTCTTGATCTGGCCGTCCACCTGCAATGCGACACGGCCGCGCAACCTGTTCAGCACCAGCGTCTGCTGTGCCTCGGACAGCCCGAGCTCCCATGGTGTGCCGGCATGCTTGATCGAAGACATCGGCGATGCGCCTGTGCCGCCGTCATGGCCGGATATCGTGATATGGTCAGCCTTTGCTTTCGACACGCCGGCCGCCACTGTTCCCACGCCCACCTCGGAGACCAGTTTGACCGAGATCGCCGCGCTGGGATTGGCGTTCTTCAGGTCATGGATCAGCTGCGCCAGATCTTCGATCGAGTAGATGTCGTGATGCGGCGGCGGCGAAATCAGCCCGACACCTGGCACCGAAAAGCGCAGCTTGGCAATGTACTCGGACACCTTGTGGCCGGGAAGCTGGCCGCCTTCTCCAGGCTTGGCGCCCTGAGCCATCTTGATCTGGATCAGGTCTGCGCTGGACAGATATTCAGCGGTCACGCCGAAACGGCCCGACGCCACCTGCTTGATGCGTGACCGCAGCGAATCCCCGGCCTTCAGTTTACGGTCGCTTTCGATGCGGCTCTTGCCGATGATGTCGGACAGCATTTCACCGCCCTTCAGCACCTTGAAGCGCGCCGCGTCTTCGCCGCCCTCTCCGGTGTTGGACATGCCGCCGATGCGGTTCATCGCAATGGCCAGGGTGGTATGCGCCTCGGTCGAAATCGAACCCAGCGACATCGCCCCGGTGGCAAATCGCTTGACGATCTCCTTGGCCGGCTCGACTTCCTCGAGCGGCACGGCTGGGCCAGCTGGCCTGATCTCAAACAGCCCGCGCAGGGTTTTCAGCCTTGTGCTTTGTTCATTGATCAGCCTGGCGTATTCCTTGTATGTCGCGGGATTGTTGGTGCGCGTCGCGTGCTGCAGCTTCGCAATGGTATCAGGCGTCCACATGTGTTCTTCGCCGCGCACCCGCCAGGCATATTCACCGCCTGCATCGAGCGCGTTGGCCAGCACCGGGTCGCGCCCGAAAGCGCTGCGATGCGTGCGTACCGCCTCTTCAGCCACTTCGCTTATTCCGACACCTTCGATCTGCGTCGCGGTACCGGTGAAATATTCGGCAACGAAACCGGCATTCAGGCCGATTGCCTCGAATATCTGCGCACCGCAATATGACTGATAGGTCGAGATGCCCATCTTTGACATCACCTTCATCAGGCCTTTGTTGATCGCCTTGATATAGCGTTTCCTGGCTTCCTTGAGATCGACTTTTGCAGGCAGGCTCATCGCCGCTATGGTTTCGTATGCCAGCCACGGACACACCGCTTCAGCCCCGTAACCGGCCAGCAACGCGAAGTGATGTACCTCGCGCACCGAACCGCTGTCCACCACCAGACCGGCGCTGGTGCGCAACCCTGCCTGGACCAGATGGTGATGCACTTTTGAACACGCCACCAGCGCAGGTATTGCAACACGCTTCGCAGAAATTGCACGATCCGACAGAATCAACACGTTGTAGCCCTCGGCCACGGCCTTGTCGGCCGAGGCACACAAAGCCTTTACGGCCACTTCACAACCGGGCGCGCCCAGCGTTGCCGGATATGTAATATCAAGCACCAGCGAGCGATAGCGTCCCTGGGTCAACTGATCGATGTTGCGCAATTTGGCAATGTCGTCGTTCGACAGCACCGGCTGGTGTACTTCCAGACGCAACATCGGCTTGTTCTCCTCGATGCCGAGCAGGTTGGGCTTGGGGCCGATGAACGAAGTCAGCGACATCACGATCTCTTCACGGATCGGATCGATCGGCGGGTTGGTCACCTGCGCGAACAGTTGCTGAAAATAATCATAGAACGAGCGGTTCCGGTTCGACAATACCGCCAGGGCTGCATCTGCACCCATAGAGCCTGTCGGCTCTTCTCCGGCATTCACCATCGGGGTCAGGATGAATTTGATGTCTTCCTGTGAATAACCGAAAGCCTGCTGGGTATCGAGCAGGGAAGCCTGCATTTTCGGCTTGCTGGACACTTCAGGCAGGTCGCCGAGATAATAGCGGGTCTGTTCGATCAGTTTCCGATAGGGCTTGGCGACGGCAAGCTGGTTTTTCAGTTCGCCATCGTCGATGATACGCCCGGCCTGCATATCGATCAGGAACATCTTGCCGGGCTGCAGACGCCATTTCTTGACGATCTTGTGCTGCGGTATGTCCAGCACCCCCATCTCTGAAGCCATCAGCACCAGGTCATCTTCGGTGATCAGATAGCGCGCCGGCCGCAGCCCGTTCCGGTCCAGCGTCGCGCCTATCATGCGTCCATCGGTAAATGCAACGGCCGCCGGGCCGTCCCATGGCTCCATCAGCGCGGCATGGTATTCGTAGAATGCGCGGCGTTCCTCGTCCATCAGCGGATTGCCCGCCCAGGCCTCGGGAATCAGCAGCATCATCGCGTGGGGCAGGGAATATCCACCAGCGACCAGCAATTCCAGAGCGTTGTCGAAGCATGCTGAATCGGACTGGCCTTCCACGATCAGCGGCCAGAGCTTTTCCAGATCTTCGCCGAGCAGCCTGGAAGACATCGCGGCATGGCGCGCGGTCATCCAGTTCACGTTACCCTGAACAGTGTTGATCTCGCCGTTGTGCGCGATCATACGGAACGGGTGAGCCAGATCCCAGGTCGGAAAAGTGTTGGTGGAAAAACGCTGGTGCACCAGCGCCAGCGCGCTGACCACCCGATTGTCTTGCAGATCGAGATAGTACTTGCCGACCTGGTTGGCCAGCAGCATGCCCTTGTAAACAATGGTGCGTGACGACAGCGACGGGCAGTAGAAGCCTTTCCCCAGCGAGTCGGGCAGACTGTTTACCGCATGTTCCATGGTCTTGCGGATCACGAACAGCTTGCGTTCAAACGCATCACCATCAATACAGTTTCCGCCCCGCCCGATGAATACCTGGCGTACCACCGGCTCCACCATTTTGACGCTTTCGCCCAGGCCCGAACTATCCACCGGCACATCGCGCCAGCCCAGCAACTGCTGTCCTTCGACAGCGATCTTTTCTGCGATGATCTTCTCGCACGCGGCGCGCGCCGACTCATTGCGCGGCAGGAACAACATCCCGACACCGTAGTCGCCGGCAGGCGGCAGCTCGATCTTGCCCCAACCCATTTCATCTCGAAGGAACTGGTCGGGAATCTGCAACAGAATACCCGCGCCGTCGCCGGCCAGCGGATCGGCACCTACCGCACCGCGATGGGTCAAATTCTCCAGAATTTTCAAACCCTGGCTTATCAGGTCATGGCTTTGCTTGCCCTTGATATGGGCCACGAAGCCCACTCCACATGCATCGCGCTCCTGGCGCGGATCGTACAAACCCTGTTGCAACGGCAAATAAGAATTGCTCACATGTTCCCCAGTCCAAACAAAAAATCAGATCAACAAACCAAAAAAATGACGACACATGCCGCCACGTCAATTTCAAACGCGAAAGGGGGGAAATTCTACCTTGTCCACTGGGGATGGGCAACAGCGCCGAAAACACGCCTTGCCAGGCTATACCAGTTCTTCTACCGCGAAAATTCGGCGATGTTCGCGTATCGCATAGCGATCTGTCATGCCTGCGATGTAGTCGGCGACAGCGCGTGCGCGATCCTGTTCGGCCAGGCGCTGGAATTGCGGCGGCAGCAAACGGCTGTCAGCCATGAAGATGCCGAACAGATCGCTGATGATGCGCTGCGCCTTGGCACTCATGCGCAACACGCGGTAATGGCGATACAGGTGAACGCGCAGGAAGTTCTTCAGTACCCGCTGCTGCTCGTTCATCCCGTCGCTGTAGGCGATCAATGTAGGAGCATTGCGCACGTCTTCGAGCGTGGCCGGTGAATGCGAATCGATATTGGACTCGCTCTGCCTGATCAAATCTGTCACCAGTGCGCCAATCATGCGACGCACAATTTCATGCACCACGCGCCGCTCCGGCAGTTCGGGATAGGTTTGGCGCACTTCGCTCAATTGTGCGGAAACAAGCGGCACTTCTTCGAGCTGTTGCAGCGTGATCAGGCCGGAACGCAAACCGTCATCCACATCATGATTGTTGTAGGCGATCTCGTCGGCCAGATTGGCGACTTGCGCTTCCAGCGAGGGGCGGCGGTTTTTCAGGAAGCGCTCGCCAACCTCACCCAGTCTGGCGGCGTTTTCTGCGGAACAATGTTTAAGGATACCTTCGCGCGTTTCGAAGCACAGGTTCAAACCGTCAAATTCTGCATAGCGTTCTTCCAGCATGTCGACCACGCGCAGCGATTGCAGATTGTGCTCGAATCCGCCATAGGCTTTCATGCAGACATTCAGCGCCTCTTGTCCGGCATGGCCAAATGGGGTGTGCCCCAGATCGTGTGCCAGCGAGATCCCTTCGGCAAGGTCTTCGTTAAGTCGCAAACTCCGTGCAATGGAGCGCGCGATCTGCGCCACCTCGATGCTGTGTGTCAGGCGGGTGCGGAACAAGTCACCCTCGTGGTTCACGAATACCTGCGTTTTATATTCCAGACGGCGAAACGCGCCGGAATGTATGATGCGATCGCGGTCGCGCTGGAATTCACTGCGGCCCTGCGGCGCTTCCTCGGCTATCTTCCTGCCGCGTGAATTGTGCGCGGAGACGGCAAAGGGCGCGGGCTTGTCAGCCATGCCGGGTGTCCGACGTTTCGGCCACCTGCTCCTTGCAGCAAGCTTGCAGGGTTTGCAGCAGAATTTCAGGCGGCACTTCACCATTGACCACGGCGTGACCGATCTGCCTGAGCAGCACAAAGCGTATCTTGCCGCCCTCCACCTTCTTGTCCAGCCCCATCAGTTCGAGATACCTGTCCGGCCCCAGGTCGGGCGCAACTATCGGTAACTTGGCACGCGCGAACAGGCTGCGCACACGTTGTACATCCTGCTCGCTGATCCAGCCCAGGCGACGCGACAGGTCTGCCGCCATGATCGTGCCCGCCGCGACACCTTCACCGTGCAGCCAGTTGCCGTATCCCATGCCGGACTCGATTGCATGGCCGAATGTGTGCCCGAGATTCAGCAGTGCGCGTTCGCCGCGTTCGCGTTCATCCGCTGCAACCACTTCTGCCTTGTTCACGCAGCTGCGAGCAATCGCGTATTGCAGCGCGGCGGTATCCCGCGCCAGCAACTTGTCCATGTTCTGCTCCAGCCAGTCGAGGAACGGCAGATCGCGGATCAGGCCGTATTTGATGACCTCGGCCAATCCGGCCGACAACTCGTTATCCGGCAGGGTTTTCAGCGTATCGGTATCGGCCAGCACCAGTATCGGCTGGTAAAACGCGCCGATCATGTTTTTGCCGAGCGGGTGATTGATGCCGGTTTTGCCACCCACCGAGGAATCCACCTGCGCCAGCAGCGTGGTCGGTATCTGGATAAACGGCACCCCGCGCAGATACGTCGCTGCCGCATAGCCGGTCATGTCGCCGATCACACCGCCGCCCAGCGCGATCAGCGGCGTGCTGCGTTCGCAATGACTCCTTAGCAAAGCGTCATAGATCAGATTCAGGGTGTCGGAATTTTTATAGGCTTCGCCGTCCGGCAGAATAATTTCCTGACTTTCCACCCCGATTTGCTGCAGGGTTTGCCGCAGCCTTCCCAGATAAAGCGGAGCGACTGTGGTATTCGAAACAATGGCCACCCTCTTGCGCGGAACAGCTGGCTGCAGCAACGCAGCCTGGTCGAGCAGTCCGCTGCCGATGTGTATCGGATAGCTGCGTTCGCCCAACCCTACGGTCAATGTCTTCATGTTGTACCTGTCATTCCCGAATGGCAGTTTCTTTTGAACGTCTCTATTTCACCTGTCAGGCGCAGCATCAGCGCATGGGCGCTCTGTTTGCCGCTTTGCACCACGATATCCGAAACCTGCCGATAAAGCGGGTCGCGTTGCTGAAAGAGTTCAACCAGCCTGGCATAAGGATTCTCGGTTTGCAGCAACGGCCGGTTGCGGTCATGGCGGGTACGCTGCCACAAATCATGCGCACTCGCCTTGAGATAGATGACGATCCCGCTCTGTTTCAGAATCGCACAAATATTCTCATCCAGCACCGCGCCTCCGCCGGTTGCCAGCACGATATTGTCACGCCCGGCCAATTCGCGAATTGCTGCCGCTTCGCGCTGGCGAAATCCGGCCTCGCCTTCCACATCGAAAATATGCGGAACCGTCACGCCGGTACGCTTGATGATTTCCTCGTCGCTATCGACAAATTCCTTCCCCAGATGCCGCGCCAGCACCCGGCCCATCGTGGTTTTTCCCGAACCCATCATGCCCACCAGGATCAAATTGCCAGACTCCAGCTTGCGGCCTCTGCCTGGGCTGATGTTCGCATTATTTTCCTGATTGGTATGCATACTGGATATTGTAAACGATATCAAAACAAAAGCCCGGACCAGCCGGGCTTTTGAAACAGGAATACCTGGCTATTCGTTGTGCTACCGCAAACTCATTGCGTCCTTGATGATCTTGGGCGTGATGAAAACCAGCAACTCGCTCTTGTTGTCCAGCTTGGCGGTGCTTCTGAACAGGTAGCCCAGCACCGGGATATCCCCGAGCAGCGGCACCTTGTTGACACCATTGCTTTGCTGCTGCAGATAAACGCCGCCGATCACCACCGTACCGCCGTTTTCCACCAGCACCTGTGTGGTTACCGCGTTGGTATTGATGCTTGGAACGCCGGCATACAGTTGCCCGACCGAATCCTTGTTGACCTTGATGTCCATGATGATATTGTCATCAGGCGTGATTTGCGGTTTCACTGCCAGGCTCAGCGTCGCCGCCTTGAAAGACACAGCGGTTGCGCCGCTGCTGGTGGCCTGCTGGTAAGGGATTTGGGTGCCGGTTGCGATCGTCGCTTCGGTCTGGTCCGATGTCACGACTCGCGGGCTGGAAATGATCTTGCCCTTGCTGTCGGTTTCAAGCGCGCTCAGTTCAACCGACAGCAGTTTGCTCGCACTGCTGTTGAACAGCAGCATCGAGAATGCCCCGGCAGTACCGGCAGAAGGCAGATTGACATTTGGTGTGTTGACACTTGGCGCTGTCGAGGTCAGACCCAGAGCCGGGTTGTTGCCAGCCCCTAACGGCAAGGTATTGGCACCCACGTTCCCCAATGCATTACCCACGTTAAACGTGTCAGTGGAGTTGTATCCAAGTTTGACGCCAAGATTCTTGCTGAAGTCATCGGTTGCTTCAACGATGCGCGCTTCGATCATCACCTGGCGCACCGGAACATCAATCTGCTTGATCAGCTTGCGCGCTTCCTCGAGCCGGTCGGGGGTATCCTGAACGAACAGGGTGTTGGTGCGCTCATCCACAACGGCGCTGCCGCGTTTGGAAAGGATGCGCTGCTTGTCGCTCGACAGCAGCGCGGCGATTGCGCTGGCTTTCTGGTAGCTGATCTGGAAGCTCTCGGTGCGCAGATCCTGCAGTTCGGAAATTTCCTGGCGCGAGGTCAATTCCAGCTTTTCCTTGGCGGCAATCTCGGCACTGGGCGCGACCTGGATCACATTCCCGATCTTGCGCATATCCAGTCCGCGACTCTGCAGGATGATGTCCAGGGCCTGATCCCACGGCACGTCCTTCAGGCGCAGCGTAATGTTGCCCTTCACGGTATCGCTGATCACCATGTTGGTTCCGGTAAAATCGGCAATCACATTCAAAGCTTCGCGTACATCGATTTTCTGGAAATTCAATGTCAGTTTCTCGCCCTTATATCCGGTGCCGCCCTGGGCTAGTTTGTTGGAATCGGCCACAACCGGTTTTACCTCAACGATGAATTTATTGTCGGTCTGATAGGCCGAATGTTCCCAGTTGCCCTTCGGCTGGATCACCATGCGCACGTTGTTGCCCTGAGCATAGGTATCGACATCCTGCACCGGAGTCGCAAAGTCCACCACGTCCAGTTTGCGCTGTAAATCATGAGGCAGGCTGGTCTTGAGGAAGTCGACGATCAGGTTGGTGCCCTGTTGCCGTATGTCAATTCCAATGCCGGGATCGGAAAGATCGACTTCGATGCGTCCTTCGCCATTCTGGCCACGATGGAAATTGATGTCGCGCAACTCGTGCTTTTGCGCCCCCTCCTTTGCCTCGGCGAAACGCGAAGCTCTGCTGGTCACTATATCCGCAGACTTGTTATGCAAGGTGAGCAACAGATTATTCCCGTCAAGCTTGCTGTCGTAAGTCAGCATCTGATCCAGGTTAACCACCAGGCGGGTACGGTTGCCGGCCTGGACGATATTGGCACTGTGCAAATTGCCCTGATTGAAATCCTGTACCGATTTTCCCAGTCCATTTGCTGTGTTGGGAAAATCAAATACGATGCGTGGCGGCGTATTGATCGTGAATGAAGCAGGCAGCCTAGCCAGCGGTTGCGTCATTTGAACCTTGATAACCGTGACCCCGTTCCCGGTACTGACACCCAGTGCGGTAATGCTGTTCTGATCTACGGCCTGGGCAGGCGCACAATATAGAAAAAATGCAGCGGACAGGACCGAAAATCGAAGCGCATTTCGGGTCATTCTGTCCAGCAAGCCGCGGAAAATTCCCGATTGACGTGACGATTCCGGGAGTTTACCCGCGCGAGTATCGACGTCCACATTGCGAACACACCAGCTTGCCACTTGCGGGAGGATTCGCCCAAAGGACGAATATTTCGCGGTATCAGTCAGCTGTTTCATCTTTTACTCCTAATCATTCAATTAACTGCAGGCTGCTCATGCGCTCGGTCCAGTCACCGGAACTGTCCTGCACCGTTTCCTTGATATCGACTTCGGTCTCGGTCACGCTCTCAATCAAACCAAAGTTCATCCCTATATGATTGCCTGCTTTAACCCGATACAGTTTTTGATCAGGAGCGCGTATTACCGCATATCCCACTTTGTTCATGTAAAGATATCCTACCATTTTGAGACTTTCGAGCGGGAATGCCTCAAGCGCCTCCTTGGGGCGATTGAAGTCAGGCTGGTTAATTCCCGTTCCTCCGCCTGCGCGCGATTCGGGTTTGCGCGGTTTGAACGGATCGGGCAAATTGGTACTGTTGTTATAGGCAAAATACTCGTATGGTTTTACCGCCGGAGGCGGCTCGATCTTTCCGCGCATGTCAGCGCCGGAATTTTTGACGAAATCATGCAGATCCTGCATTTCATCGCCGCCGCAACCTGCCAGCAATAGCGAAACAAACGCAAAACAGATCATCAGCTTCATTATCGTCTCGCTCCTTTCCG
>JAJDNO010000045.1 GCA_022340615.1 Gallionella sp.
CCACTTCGGCCTGTCCATGACCTGCAACAGCCCGTGGTTGTGGCAGAAACGCGCAAAGGTGGCGAGCGGGAAGTCGAGCATTTGTGAAGTCGGGCAGGACCAGATGCAGCCGGCCATCGGCAGCAGATACCAGTCGCGGAATGCGGCGCTGTAATCGTGGCGCAACAGGTAATCGCCCAGCGAAAGATCCGTCGACGCGCTGCCGGGCTGTTCAACCAGCGCCGTGGCATGCTCGTTGAAGCGCAGGATGTCCTTCAGCATGCGGATGAAATGTTTGTCGAGCAGATTGCGGCGCTGCGCGAATACCGTGTTGAGGCTGCTGCCGGACCATTCCAGCATGCGTTCCTTGTGCTGCAGTTTTACCGAAAACGACATGTCGGTGCCGACCGTTGCTACGCCGAGTTCGCCGAACAGCCTGACCAGATTCGGGTAGGTCCGGTGGTTGAACACCAGAAAGCCGGTATCGACGCCATGGGTGATCCCGTCCAGCGTCACGTCGACCGTATGCGTGTGGCCGCCGAAATAGTCGTTCGCCTCGTAAAGGGTGACGCCATGCCCGGATTGCGCAAGCTGATAAGCGCATGCCAGCCCGGAGATTCCGGAGCCGACGACGGCGATCTTCATTTGTGGCAAAGGTGCATTCATTAAATTGTCCTAGACAAAAGTGATGAGTTGACGCGATAATACCGCATAAGTTCAAAATAAGTCAAATCTGTCTAGGACAAACAAATGACAAAAGCAGAAGTGAAGTTCGATATCGCCGGTGTGGAGCGGGAAACCGGGATAGGCAAGGATGCGCTGCGGGTGTGGGAAAAGCGCTATGGATTCCCCGTCCCGGAACGCGACGAACGCGAGGAGCGGCTTTATCCGCAGGAACAAGTCGAAAGGCTGAGGCTGATAAAACGGTTGCTGGACAGCGGGTTGCGTCCGGTCAAGGTGGTCGGACTGGAGGTGCCGGAACTGAATGTCTTGCTTGAGCAGTTACAGGACGACACCACCCAGCACGGTGCAGAATTGGCCGGTTTCGTCGACCTGATCAAGAGCCATCAGGGCGCCGCATTGCGCGTCGCACTCAGTCGGACCCTGCTTCAGCAAGGCATGGAAGAATTTTTGTCCAAGACAATTGCGCCATTGAACCGTCTGGTGGGGGAGGCCTGGATGCGCGGCGATATACGCGTGTTCGAGGAGCACCTTTACAGCGAGCAGGTTAACCATGTATTGCGCAATGCGATCGCGACGCTGCGCCATCCGGGCGATACCCCGCGGATACTGATGACCACGCTGCCGGGCGAAGAGCACGCGCTGGGCCTGCTGATGGCTGAAGCAACCCTGAGTCTGTGCGGGGCGGACTGCATCATGCTCGGGGTGCAGACACCAATACAGGAGATCGTGCTTGCGGCGAAAGCGCACCAGGTCGATATCGTGGTGCTGTCATTCAGCTCGGCGATACCGGTTGTGCAGGTCAAGTCCGGTATTCGGTTGGCGCGCGAGGCATTGCCCAAAAAAGTTGCGCTGTGGGCAGGCGGATCGGGTGTGGCGAAGCTGCGCAGTCCGATTGAGGGCGTTCAGTTGATGGGACCGTTGTCCGATCTGACCGAGGCGGTCGCCGCGTGGCGCGGCGCGCAGATTCAGAAGCGATAAAAAGACCCCGAAAAGATAACCCCCGGTACGATTACAAGGGCCGGCGTATCGTATTGCCGGCCCTGAATTCCCGGCAGATTACGTCCCGGCTATCGGCCGGTTCATCATGTTCTTGCAGGCCGGGGCCAGTTCATCCTGGTGCTGGGCCAGGCATTTCATGATCCGGCCGCCGCCGCGTTTCTCGTCCTTGCAGAATTTTCGTGCATCCTTGCCGCAGGCCTGACGGAAGCCTTTCGCCTTGTTCTTCATTTTGGCGATGCTGCCCTTGCACTCAGGCGACAATTCGCTGGCATGTTTCCTGAGGCATTGGCCCATCTGCCCGCCGCCCGGCTGCATTCCCTGGCAGAGCCTGGCCGCATCCGCCGCGCACGGCCTTGCATTCGGTTCTGCCGTTGCACCTGTCGCGATCGCCAGGCAGAACACCCCGGCCAGCACTGCAAAAAACTTCATCTGTACGCCGGATGGCGCCGTTGCGTTTCTCATTATCATGTCTCCTTGCATGGTGGAAAAAGTCCCGGTGATATTCGTCCGGAAAAATTGATCGACATCGTCCTGCCTTTCCTCAACGCGTCAGCCGGGCGATCGGATGACACATGCCAATTTCGCCATGTTGCATAAGCGCGCCAGAACAGGGTTGTCCGCGTTTCGCATCGTGAAATTGATCGGCTAGACTTGTTGCGAGCAGGGTTATACTATTCGCATCAATCGTTGCCATATCGAGACCCGCACAAAAAACCGGGAACAAGCCGCCTGTGGCCGGAACCGCTTTCGATGAAGCTGATCCAGCAGGCAGTGACGATAACTATAATTAGAGTTCAATTACGGAGAGGTAAGAAAAATGAAATTCGATATCAGCACCGGAATCAGTATCGCTGCAATTCTTGTGATGTTCTATTGTCTTTTTCTGGTGCTCAAGCTGGGCAAGCAGGTTCCCGGCGGCGTGGTCGGCAAGAACTGGAAATTCCTGACCTTCCTGGTGGTCCTGTTCACGCTGGGCTATCTGACAACCCCGTTTTTCAGCATGCTGCCAGCTGAAATCGTGAGTGTGATGGTGTCGCTGATATTCTTTTTCGGCGCGGTCTATGTCGTGATTACCGTCAAGCTGATCTACCGGATCATTGAAGAACTATCGGCGTAATCGAAATGAATCCGGAAACCGTTTACGTCAAGACTGAAAGAGGCAAGGAGCGGTTCGAAGCGCGGGACATCCCGAACAACCTGCGCCATGCACTGATACTGGTGGATGGACGCTCTACGCTTGAACAGTTGATGCAAAAGGGCGCGGGCCTGGAGAATCTTGCCGATTCCTTCGAGATGCTCGAAGAGATGGGGCTGATGGCGCCGGAGGGAGCGGCTGCAGCAACGCCTGCAGCGGCGCCTGCCGCTGCCGACCAGCCGGCTGCCGGTGGCGGGAATGCCAAACGCCAGCTGATGGCGCTGGCGATCAGCATCCTGGGCGACAAGGCCGACAAAGTGACCCGCAAAATCGAGGAAACCGTCGACTCGCCACCCGCACTGATGCACACCATCGAAACCTGCGGCAAGGTGATCAAGCTGACCATTGACGAGAAAAAGGCCGAAGCATTTCTCGATGCGGCCAAGGCGATCATGGCCAAGTAGGCAATACGAGCTGGCGGTGCGGTCAGACCAGGTTTGGCCGCCAGCCCGTTTGTCGTTTCATCCGAGGCTCGGCGAAGTTCTTACCTCATCCTTCGCCATCCCCGTTCAGCACTCTTCATTCCTGTTCAACGCTGGTCTTCCCCGTTCAGCCCCGGATTTTCCTCGTTCAACCTGACCCGCTGCGAATGATGCAGCTGCTTCAGGTAGTGCATGGTCTGCATCTCGGTCAGCCGGCTCGCGGTGCGTGAAAATTCCCCGGCCGCCATGTCGTCGGTGAACACATCTTCCAGCGGCACCGCGGCAGTCGCCACCAGCCTCACGTGGTTGTCGTAAAACACGTCGATCAGCCAGGTGAAGCGCCGCGCCTCGGACGCAAAATCCTCGGTCAGTCTCGGGATGTGCGACAGGAACACCGTCGGGTAGCGGTGCGCGATCTCCAGATAATCGGGCTGCGAATGCGCGCCGCCGCACAGCTCCCTGAAATCGAACCACAC
>JAJDNO010000052.1 GCA_022340615.1 Gallionella sp.
CATATGGCGGGCGCAAGATCATCGACGATTTCTCCTGCCGCATTCAGCGCGGCGACAAGGTCGGCCTGCTTGGCCCGAACGGTTGCGGCAAAAGCACGCTGCTCAAGATCATCCTCGGAGAATTGCAGCCCGACAGCGGACGGGTGAAACTCGGCACCAAGATCTCTGTGGCCTATTTCGACCAGTTGCGCGCCCAGCTTGACGACGACGCGACGCTGGCCGACACGATCAGCCAGGGATCGGATTTCGTCGAGATCGGCGGGCAGAAGAAACATGTGATCAGCTACCTCGGCGACTTCTTGTTTGCGCCGGAGCGCGCACGTTCACCGGTCAAGAGCTGTTCCGGCGGAGAGCGCAACCGGCTGCTGCTGGCACGGCTGTTCACCCAGCCGGCCAACGTACTGGTGCTCGATGAGCCGACCAACGACCTCGACATTGAGACACTGGAACTGCTCGAGGAACTGCTGGCGAACTACGATGGCACCCTGTTCCTGGTCAGCCACGATCGCGCTTTCCTCGACAATGTGGTCACCCAGGTGATCGCGTTCGAGGGCGACGGGAAGCTGATCGAATACGTCGGCGGCTACGAGGACTGGGTGCGGGTGAAGAAATACCAGGCAACGGTTGCCACGGCCAAACCGGCGGCAGCGACACCGCCGCAACCGCAAGCGGCGCCGCCCGTAAAAGCCAAAGCGGCGAACAAGCTGAGTTTCAGGGAGACGCGCGAACTGGAAGACCTGCCCAAGCGTATCGAGCTGCTGGAGCGCGAGCAGGGCGACATTGCAGCACGCCTGGCCGATGGTACGGTCTATCGCGACGATGTGCAGCGCGCCAGGAAACTGCAGGCGCGCAATGACGAGATCGAGGCTGAACTGCTGGAGGCGATGGCGCGCTGGGAGGAACTGGAAAAGCGCAACGGCTGATTGCCTGTCGAGTCGGACTAACCTTTCGCTAGTCCGGCTTGATGTCCTGCTGCTGTTCGTTTCTTCTTTTTCGATCGCGCCTGCTCAGGCGCCAGACAAATACCGCAATCGCCAGCGCGATGAAGATTGCCAGGAACTCTACCGACCAGGAGATGAACTGGACATCCTCCCGTTCAGCCATGGTCAGGTCGCCAGCCTGCGCATTGGCTGCCAGAAAAGCCAGTGCGGCAATCAGCAAAACAGCGATGATGCGCAACGCGTTATTCATTTGCCGGAGCCTTGCGTGCGCTCGGCCGACTGTACGGTATTCGCAACCAGCATCGTGATGGTCATCGGGCCGACGCCACCGGGTACCGGCGTGATCCAGCCGGCGACTTCTTTGACAGCGTCAAAATCCACGTCGCCGCACAGCTTGCCATTCTCATCGCGGTTCATGCCCACGTCGATCACGGCCGCACCGGGTTTGACCATGTCGCCGGTGATCATTTTCGCGCGGCCGGTGGCGACGACGAGGATGTCGGCATCGCGTGTGAACTTGGCCAGGTCGACGGTCTTTGAGGTGCAGATCGTGACGGTCGCGTTCGCCTGCAACAGCAGCAGCGCCATCGGCTTGCCGACGATGTTGCTGCGCCCGACCACCACTGCATGCTTGCCTTCGATCGACACGCCGCTTTTTTCCAGCAGCTTCATGCAACCCCAGGGGGTGCAGGGGGCAAAGCGCATGTTGCCGGTGGCCAGCGCGCCGACATTCACCGGATGGAAGCCGTCCACATCCTTGTCAGGGTCGATCGCCAGCAGCACCTTGTTGCTGTCGATGTGCTTCGGCACCGGCAGTTGTACCAGGAAACCGTGGATCTTCGGGTCGTTGTTCAACTCGTCTATCTTCGCCAGCAGCGTGGCTTCCGGTGTGTCGGCAGACATGACGATATGTTCGGAATGCAGGCCCAGTTCTGCACAGGCCTTGATCTTGTTGGCGACGTAGATCTTGGAAGCCGGGTCCTCGCCGACGATGATCACCGCCAGTCCCGGTGTGATGCCGCGCGCCTTCAGAGCATCGGTACGCGCTTTCAATTCTACGCGCACCTGCTGTGCAATGGCTTTTCCGTCGATGATTTGTGCGCTCATACGGTTTTCCCTGATATTCAGAATTGCGGCTTGTCTGGGGACTGCTGGAAATTCTCGACGCCCAGCATGATCTCCTCGCGTGCTGCATCGATGCCTTCCCAGCCGCCGATCTTGACCCACTTGTTCGGCTCCAGGTCCTTGTAGTGCGCGAAGAAATGCTCGATCTGCTTCAGCACGATGGGAGGCAGTTCCTCGTAACTCTTCAAACCGCGATACAGGGTCGACAGCTTGTCGACCGGAACAGCCAGCACCTTCGCATCCTGGCCGGACTCGTCTTCCATCTTCAGTACCGCGAGCGGGCGGCAGCGCACCACCACGCCGCTGTTCAGCGGGACGGGCGTAATGACCAGCACATCGACCGGATCGCCGTCGTCGGAAAGGGTGTGCGGGATATAGCCATAGTTGCAGGGGTAGTGCATCGCGGTATTCATGAAACGATCTACAAAGATCGCGCCGGAATCCTTGTCCACTTCGTACTTGACCGGTTCGCCGTGTTGCGGGATCTCGATGACCACGTTGAAATCGTCGGGGAGGTTCTGTCCGGACGGGACTTTGTCAAAACTCATTTGCAGCGCCTTCCTAAGTAAATTCCGGGATAAAAATTAAAGGCGCGAATTGTAGCATAGAGCCCGAGCCGGGCTAACGATGCGGGTGGGAGCGATGCGCACGCAGGGATGAAGGCTCTGCTGTTTACGCAAAACTGGCGTCATGGCTATAAATTTCATGAACTGGATAGGAATGACTAGTTAGTCCGCGACAACTGACTCCAGCTCGATAGACAGCTATGAATATGAAGTGGTCTTTCGCGGGTATTAACTGGCAAGGCAGATTCTTTGCACAGCGACAAAAATTATGGATATTATTGAGCTTAAGTGGGGCTGAAGAAACCCACTGGGCCTACCGAGGACGGCGAGCCACACCAAATGAAGTTGTTCCAGTGAATGATTGAGGTACCCAAGCCGAGGCAGGTATTTTTCATAATGAAGTCAACCGCATTCCATAAGAGCGGTGACGAAGCAATCTAAACAGGGAGACAATAAATGATGCGAAAAAAATATATGGCCCGTGCGTTGGCCACGTTAACTGCGGTTGTGGTATCAACTGTAATGTGCGCAGCAACCATGGCGGCCGAAGATGTTGGCAAAGGGCACGACCATCGAACCTTTCACGCTGACGGCAAGATCGACTATGGCAATATAGCCGATTCGTACAATTCGGATCTCTCCATGTATCTGGCCGGCAACCAGTTCATGGTGATGCAGGATTTGATCGGCGCTTTCCAGAAGAGCAATCCCGACATCAAAAAGATATTTGTTGAGACCATTCCACCGGGACAAATTCTCAAGGGGCAACTTCTTAAGCAGGGCGAGATCGGCGGCCAGAAGATTTCCATGACCCCAGACCTGTTCGCAAGCGTAAACGTCAATCATCTGAATAAGCTCAATAGCAAGAAGATGATGGACAAGTATATGATTTACATCCACAACAAGCTTGCGCTGGAAGTGCTTGAGGGGAACCCGAAGCACATCAAGGGCCCCAAAGACCTGGCTCGTGATGATGTAGTGGTGTCACTACCCAATCCATTAACCGAAGGGATATTTATATCCTATGGCTCGAAAATGCTCCAACAGTTGGGTATCTATGAAAAGGTAGCCGGCAATGCGAAATGCAAAAGCTGCTGGGCAATCAAGGATAAGACCTGGTTTACCTCGCGCCACCATCGGGAGATACCTTTGCGACTTCTGGCTGGCCAGACCGATGTCGGACTGGTGTGGGCCACGGAAATCATCTACCAGCGAGAGATCGGCCGCAAGATCGAAGGTGTTGAGATCCCTGCACCTTACAACATGGGCGACAAAGTGGCTTATGCCATCGGTGCCTTGAAATCAGGACATAACCAGAAAAACGCGGAACGCTTTCTCGCATTTTTAGCCACCCCTGAGGCTCAGGACATCTATGCGAAGCATGGTTTCATAAAAGCAACCGCGCAAGAAATGAAACTTAAACCGCTGCCATCGCCAAGCACGTAATTACAGACAATTTGCTCATGGATTTTTCCAACCCGGCTTAGTGCCGGGTTTTTTATTTGAGGAAATGCTTAAGGGGGCGTTCGCTTTAATGCACATAATGGACAATCTACCTAGGCAGCTCAACAGCCCGATTCGCGCGAGGGGCGGACGTATCGATGTCCGGGGCTGACGCCCGCTGGTGGCACCGGGGAAGTCAATTCTTCCCAATTTACTGCCGCAAAGCTGTCCTTGAAATTGTTTGTTCCGCAGCCTAGAGCAAGAGCCGCTCCAAATACTGGGCAGCAGAATTTCATGAATGACTGCTACATGCCACATAGAATGAACACAGCATTCTCTATCGGTATTTGCACCGTTCATTTGTTAAAAAGCCGGCTATTCGCCGGCTTTCATTTCTTCTGACAACTCGCAATCTAATTAAAACCCCCGCCAGTCAGTGAGGCCCAATAACCAATAAGCAAGGGAATGGCTGCCACAACGATCAAGGCCAGCACCAACAAGGTGCCCTTTGTATTGTCGGAACTATTGTTTAAAGTGGTATTGCTCACTGTTAGTCTCCTTCATGAATTAATCGTTATCCCAACGATCAGGGGGCATATAAGACAGAAATATTTGTACCGGGATCTGTATGTGAACAGGAGTAAACGGGTAAGTAAACCACAGCTAAGGTTATATCGCCTTGAAGCAAGGTAAGCGTGATCGGAAAGGGGTGAATTTGAATTTCTCCCTATGTCTTCATGGACAATTGACCTCCGCTATTGTCGGGGGCGGATGGTCACCTGGTTCTGCTTTGAGGTGCGCAATTTGAATGCAGCTTTTGCACAATCCCCATCACAACATTAGGCAGCACGCCAACGAAATTTTCCGCGCCATCTGTCAAAAGCTGAAGTCCTGCTTCATTTGGCCTGTCCATATACAGGACGGCATTTCATGCTTTTAGTGCCCTAAAGAATCGTTTGCATGAGCAGATAAAATATATATGGGGATATGGCGATTCCCCAGGCTCCCATTTGAGGGTTTACAAAAAACGAATCCAGGACATCCTTGTATGTTGAGCTGGCGTCAAAAAAAGTTACTATAATTAAAGGAATAACAACGAAACCCAATAAAATGCAGCCTAGAAAGGCAAGCAATTCCTTCACAATGCGGCGTTTGGTCGATGCTTTCATTTTTTCAGTATAGGCCAAATTAAACCGATAGCAATGACTAATCTTGCTCCAGCATCTTGCTTGCTTGTAACGTGGTGAAGCTTGAGCGTTGACCGGATGGAAGCCATTTGTTTGCCAGACAAAGCCTGCGCGCTGGTTGACCGGGACGGTGCTGCGGTCCGCAACCCGCCGGGGTTAATCTGCGAATTCAGGGAGCTGCGCGCTAACTTTGGTACATGTATTCCCTGGTCAGCGGCAAATGATCGGCCGCGGAATTTCCGGCCTTGCAGGCGAGCATCTGGTAGATGTTTATCCAGTTATGCGAAAAGGCATGGGCGCAGCCGGCAAGATAGACCTCCCAGATGCGGAAGCGCTTTTCACCTGCGATTTCAACCGCGCGGTTGCGGTTCGATTCGAGCCGGTTGGCCCATTCGTGGCAGGTGCGCGCGTAATGGCGCCGCAATGACTCCACATCGGTTACCTCGAGGCCTGCCGCCGCAATTTCCTTCAGCGCCAGACTGAGGTGAGGCAATTCTCCGCCGGGGAATACATATTGTTCGATGAAATCACCGGCGCCGGCGCCGATCTCCCTGCTTTCCACGTCGCTGGTGGTAATCCCGTGGTTCAGCACCAGCCCCTGGTCTGCCAGCAGCGACTCAATTTTGGAAAAGTAGACCGGCAGGTTTTTCAATCCCACATGCTCGAACATGCCGACGCTCGCGATCTTGTCATACTTTTTTCCGTCCGGCAGGTCGCGGTAATCGCACAGCTCGACCGTGCAGCGTTTCTGCAGCCCTTCGGCCTGGATCAGTTTACGGGCGTGCTCGTACTGGTTCTTCGACAGTGTGATGCCCTTCGCAATCGCTCCGTACTGCTTCGCCGCGCGCAGAATCAATGTACCCCAGCCGCATCCGATGTCGAGAAAACGCTCGCCCGGTTTCAGCATCAGCTTGTTCAGGATGTGATCGAGTTTCTGTTCCTGGGCCGTTTCCAGCGTGTCACCCGGGTGCCGGTAATAGGCGCACGAGTAGACCATGTTCCGGTCCAGAAACGTCGAGTAGAAATCGTTCGAGACATCGTAATGGTATTCGATTGCCGCGCGGTCCTTTTTCAAACTATGCCGCCTGAACAGCGGCAAGCGGCCGCGCCTGGCGGCAAAGCGGCTTACCAGGCTTTCCGCAACCCTGAACAGTTCGTGCACCGATCCTTCGACGCGGATATGGCCCTCGACGAATGCAGCGCCCAGCTTGTTCAAGTCGGGCGGAATGAAATAGCGCAGCGACGAGGCAGACGGTACATAGACGGTGACCGTGGGTTTTGCGGAGAGATTGAATTCGCGTCCGTTCCACAGCATTATCCGCAACGGAATGCTTATGCCGTCTCCTATCTGTTCAAACAATCTTTCAAGGCGGTATTCGATCAACATTGCGTTTCCTTCAGTCCGATTTTCCCCGAAGCGCATGCCGTGCGCTGCCGAAAACATGGTCCCAGAATTCAGTGGTCACGCCGTAGCAACCCGGTTGATCTGTGCGGTGGTGATGCAGCGCATGCCAGCGTTTGCGCTGCTTAAGCCATGAGTTGCTGGTGTGCCAGTGGTGGACGGCGTGGTGGGTGATCGTGTACGACAGGTATCCGGCCAGCACGCCGAATGTCAGCGCGGATGCTCGCCACGGACCTCCTGCCAAATATGCGGGAATGAAGATCAGTACGAACTGCCATGCCAGGCTCAGGATCGTCGGTGTGAAGATGATCGCGTTCGGCCGCTGATGATGCTCTTCATGCCAGCTTTTGAACGGCTGCACGCCGTGCAAAAGGAAACGGTGCATCGCGTACTCGATGGCGGTCCAGCTTGCCAGGCCTGCCATCGCCAAAGCTGCCAGTTCTGCCAGCATCTCGTGCGGAGCGCCTGCGGCCAGGGATGTGGCCAATGCCACTTCGATGATGCCATATAGCGCCAGATCCGCACGGTGCGCTGTCCTGCTGTGTTCCAGTGTGAAGATATGCATAATCTCCTCTTGAGTCTGATATGCCGTAAGTTCCCGCCAACCGCCAGCATTACCCCCTGATCGTTACTTTTTCCAGAACAATATCTTTGGTTCCTTCCTGGATGTGGCCGTAGTTTCGCCGCCGGGCACACCGACAACGACAGGCGCGATCGCGGAGTAATCATCGGGAATGCCGAGCTCCGCTTTCACCTTGTGGATATTCAGCGCTGCAACAGCAGAGCCGATCACGCAGCTGCCAAGGCCGGCGGCGGTCGCCGCGAGCATCAGGTTTTCCGCCGCCAGCCAGCAGTCGGCCGCAACGAACTGGCTGGTCGGCCTGGCGCAGATGATGATCAGCGTATCGGCGCCATGGAAGATATTGAAATCCGGCCGGGTGAAGTGATCGAAGGAGTGGCTGTGCCCGTGAACTGTGCGGTGGCGGGCTTCCTCGACGAAAAGTGGTTTGGCCAGATCGGACAGGCGCTTCAGCAGCGCTTGATCCTGTATCACGACGAACGCCCAGGGTTCTTCGTGCATCGCGGTTGGTGCGCGTACCGCGGCTTCCAGCAGGGTTTGTATGGTGCTACGCTCAAGTTCGTCAGGCCGGTAGGACCTTACCGAGCGACGCGCATTTATGGCCTCGAGTGTGTTTTTCCTGAGCGACCTATCGAGAGCAGTCAGGGGCATGATTTCGAACTCCTTTAACAGGAACTTCCACCATAAGTGCCAATATATCGGAGGATGGATTCGGGATCAATACGCATGTCGGGATGCATTTGGCAGGTGTCCGGCACGACCGGGTTTGCAGCAGATTTAGGCAAATCTGCGCCGAACAACAATGCTATATCGACGTTCTCCATCAGTACCCCGCAGTTGTCAATTGGCCGCCCTGGCCGTTATCCGCGGCCATGAAGCAGTCGACCGGAGAATTATTGAAGAGTTCAACGTCGCAGCCGCATGATACTCGCGGCTCGAATTGTATTTGCCGAAAATCTTCGCATCGCATTACGGCCTGAGCCGGTCTGGCTTGCCTGAGTTTGCGAAATTAAAGCGATGCTTCGGAACAAATTCACGCAAGTCATTGTCTTCGGAAGGGGCGGGCGAGCCTGCAGGGATGGACGCAGCAATCCGGTTGTTGATTTTAGCGACTTCAGAAACCGCCGAAAACGAAGCGCAGGCTGCAAACGGGTGTGCGTAAAAGTTTTTTGAAATATTGCCGTAACCTTGGGCGTACATGATCTCCAGGACGGTAACCTTCATATACGGTCTATTTGTCAGGAGCATGGAATGGCACAAACACGAACTGCAAGGAGCACGCTATGAATCCGTTGGGAAAAGTCGATGCAGCGAGCGAAAATCGTCAGTCTTCCCGTCCTGCATGGCAGGATCCGCCGGCGCTGACTCTGGACGAAAGCGGCATGATCTGCGATTGCAGCAAGGCCGGCGAAAAACTGTTTGGCTATCTGAGGCAAGACATGGTCTGGCGGCATGTTTCCAAATTGTTGCCGGAACTTTCGGAAATCCAACTGCTAAAAAATGGCCAGGTCAACCCGCAGCTTGGCTTCCTCTGCCATTGCGGGCATCACTTTCAGACAACCAACCGGCTCGGCAACGTATTCATGAGCGAGCTGCACTTCGTTATCCTGAATGATGCAGGGACACGCCAGATAAGGATGATTGTGCAGCCGTCCGGCATCGTGCAGTCCTGACAGAATCGCGAAAGGTAATCTGCGCACGGCTTTGAAGTGGCTCAAGACGCAAGGGCAGGCGTTAAACATTCAGGTCGTCAGGTTTGCGCCGATATGGCACGCCGCAGGGGTTTGATTTGATGAATTTTCGCAAGGTTATTGCATGCGCACTGGTGTGCGCCGTATTTTTCTCCGGTTGCGCCTATGCGGACGGCGATCAAATCCTGCGTATCGTTGCGCCGCAATCCGGGTCGACCGTGCACGACAATTCGGGCAACCTCAGCGTCACGATAGCCGTTGTCCCGCCTTTGCACACCGGATCAGACGGACGCTTTGTGCTCTTGCTCGATGGCAAGGCTGTTGCGAGCGGCACCGGACAGCATTTCAATCTGGCTGGCATCGATCGCGGCAGCCACGTGTTGCGCGCGCAGATTCAGGCCCGGGATGGCAGGATACTGGTTCGTTCGGCGCCAGTGGAATTCCATATGTGGCGGGCATCCCGCCTGTTTCGCAACCGTACGGATTGAGATCGTGCGGCAGTGCGAGGATTGAGCGATTACAGTAGTTCGAAGCATTGGTGAAGTGCGAGCCTGCGAACCGGAACCAGTCAGGGTAAAATGCTGCAGTGCCGAACGGTTTGTTGCAACAAAACCAGAATCAACGGGAGGGCAGGATGAAACTGGACGTAAAAGCATTTGCACTGAGCTGCGGGCTGATATGGGGATTCGGATTGTTCGCGCTGACCTGGTGGATCATCGCGTTCGACGGTGCAACCGGCGAGCGGACGTTGATCGGCCAGCTCTATCGCGGTTATAGTATCAGCCCTGCCGGGAGCATCATCGGTCTGATCTGGGCGTTCTTCGACGGCCTGATCGGGGGCGCGATTTTCGCATGGCTATACAACGTCATTGCGAACCGCAGTTCGAACAAATAAAAATGCTGCATGAACGTAATCACGGGAGAATATCGTCATGACCTACAAGACCATTATTGTCCACACTGATGCCGGCAAACGGTGCACTGCACGCGTCGAAATCGCGATTCGGCTTGCCCGGCAATTCGATGCGCATCTGGTCGCACTGAACGCGCTGAGCAGGGTCGATCTTCCGGGGTACGTGGTGGAAGGAGTTGGCGGTATCACGATCGAGGAATTCCGGAAACGCTATGCCGAGGAACAGGCAAGTAATGGAAAATCAACTTTCAGCAAGGCGCTTGCCGCTTCCGGATTTGCCAAGTCGGAGTGGCGCGCGTCCGAACTGGATGCCGTTGATGCAGTCACGCTGCACGGGCGTTATGCCGATCTGATCGTTATTGGTCAGCCCTGGAAGGAGGATAATTCGGCAGTAAACAGCAACTTTGCCAACCAAGTCATGCTCGAAGCCGGCCGGCCGGTACTGATGATTCCACACGCTGGCAATTTCCCCACCATCGGCAAGCGCATCATAGTCGGCTGGAATGCAAGCCGTGAGGCGACGCGCGCGGTTACCGATGCAATTCCATTCCTGCAGCAGGCTGAAGTCGTTCAGGTCATGGTAATCAATCCAAAAGCCGGCGAACACGGCGCGATGCCCGGCAACGACATCGCGCTTTTCCTGGCACGGCACGGGGTTCAAGTTGAGGTACGCGTCGACGAGAAGAGTGAAATCGACATTGGCAACGAGATGCTGTCGCGCGCCTCGGATTTCGGCGCTGACCTGATCGTGATGGGCGGATACGGACATTCACGGTTCAGGGAAAGCCTGATGGGTGGAGCCACCCGCACGCTGACCGATTCGATGACCGTGCCGGTGCTGTTGTCGCATTGAGGCGTTTGCCGGTTTTGCGCATGCAGGCCGATGATGCTTTCCTCTCTCCGATCGTCCGCTTCTTCCAGACCATAGACCCGGTCATCCAAGCCGTCCCCGAGATGCAATGAATGCCCCTGTCTGGTCAGCGCAGCTGTTCACCTGGTTGGGGATAGTCCTGTGCATCAGCCAGGCAGCGATATTTTCCGGCCTGAACCTGGCGATTTTCAGCGTTAGCCGGCTGCGTCTGGAAGTGGAAGCGGCGGGTGGAAGCCGCGATGCAATCAACATGCTCGAATTGCGCCGCGATGCCAACTTTACACTGGCCACCGTGCTTTGGGCCAACGTTGCGATTAATGTGCTGCTGACACTGCTTTCCAACTCGGTGCTGGCCGGGGTTGGTGCCTTCCTGTTTTCGACGGTCATCATAACGCTGTTCGGCGAGATTGCGCCGCAGGCATATTTTGCACGCCATGCGTTGCAGATGGCGGTGCGGCTCAGGCCGTTATTGGCTGTTTACCGTGCATTACTGTATCCGGTGGCCAAACCGACCGCCCTGTTGCTGGACTGGTGGATCGGGCCAGAGGCGATTACTTTTTTTCGCGAGCGTGACTTTCGAGCATTGATCATGAAACACACTGAAGCAGGCGTGGGCGAGGTCGATTTCCTGGAAGCCACGGGTGCTTTGAACTTTCTCGACCTGGATGATATTCCCGTTGCGGAGGAAGGCGAGCTTCTGGATCCGCGCAGCGTGGTGGCGTTGCCCCAGGGCAAGGGCGGCCTGCCGGTGCTGCCGTATTTCGAACGCTCGCCGGAGGATCCTTTCCTGCGCCAGATCAATGCTTCCGGCAAGAAATGGGTGGTCATCACCGATCTCTCCGGCCAGCCAAGCATGGTGATGGACGCGCATCATTTCCTCCGGCATGCGTTGTTCGACAGCACGAACGTCAGACTCGAATCGCTCTTGCACCGGCCGGTCATCGTGACCGATATGCATACACGGCTGGGTGAGGTGATCGGCCGCATGAAAGTGACTCCCGAACATTTCGAGGATGACGTGATTGACCATGACCTGATACTGGTGTGGGGAAAACAGCAAAAGCGCATCATCACCGGCGCCGACCTGCTGGGAAGGCTGCTGCGCGGCATAGCAAACAGGGGGCAGTGAACAGGCAGGCTACATCATGTTTTGCAGAAGAAACATCTGATCCGCCCTGATGAACTATTTTTGAGATCGATAATCGTAAGCCCGTAATCGCGGCCCTCTGCCGATCGGTAGAACCCCGGATAAGGCAACATTCTGGTACGCCGTGTGTAACCTGGCTGACACATTTGCGTAATAAGTTATCATGCTCAAGGCTGATCGAAACACCGTGCGGTGCTAATGAACAGGGAAACCAGCATGAAGTTATCTTGGAAAGACAGCATCTACCTGCAGCGCGAGCAGCTCGCGCGCTTGCTGCGTGAACCCATCGCGCGGCTGGCTGAAAAGTGCGTGCCGTTGTGGGGCGATCGCGAACAGCTTAACTCAGTCCTGCAGGATGGTTTCGGCAGTATCCCCCACTGCACCTACCTTTACTGCGTCGGTACAGATGGGGTGCAGATCTGCGACAACATAAGTCAATCCGGGCGCCTGCCAGAACACTTCGGCAGGGACCGCTCCCAGCGCCCCTACATGAAGGAGGCGGTTCCGAGCTGGGGGTTTCTGCTGTCGGATGCCTATATCAGCCTGATGAAAAGCAGGCCGTCATTGACCGCGCTGCAGGTCGTCAATGCTGATTCACGGATACTGGGATATCTCGGTGCCGATTTCGATCTGCGCAACCTGCCGGTGACTGCGAAGCGCTATGATGAGTCGGGCTCATGGCGTCAGGTGAGGGGCGACCCGTCGATTCGCAACGCGGTGATGTATCAATGCCGCGTCGAGAGCCAGATGGACAGGCATCTGGATCAAACCCTGTCGATACTGGAGGAGTTGTTGGCCAATCGGGGCGTGTTCCAGTGCTCGATCCACTTTTCGAGCAGCCAGGCGATTATCTGGACGCTGGACGATCCGTACCGCTATCGGATGCTGGATGACGAGGCGCTGGGCGACCCGGATATCTGCCTGGTCTACCCGTCGCAATCCTACCCGCCAGACGCGGTGATTCCCGCGCGAGACATCGTCCGCATACTGGATGCCCTGCGCGAAATGCGCATGGCGGATGAGAACATCTATTTACGCATGTCTTCGATCAACATCTTCAACGGCATGATCAGCCTCACCTTCTCGTGCGACGGCTCCCATTACATGCGCTACGACGAATTCCTAAGCAACGGCACGCAATCCTGGTTTGGCATCGCCGCATGAGCAGGGCGGCATTTCCACGCTGTTGAACTGCCATTTCCCGCGTTCAATTTGCTGAAGCTATAATGTTCAGCCTGTTGTTGCGGCATTTTACTTTCATCGTCATACCGGAGTTGCCTTGTTTAAACTCATCGGATTCATTGCAGGATATTATTTTTTCGGTTTTTTCGGTGCGCTGTTCGGGCTGTTCGCCGGATCGTTCATTGATCGCATGCTGGCGTATGGCCCGGGTGGCATAAATCCGTTGCAGAACTCGCTGCGCCAGGCTGTGTTCCTCGAGACGGTGTTCGTCTCGATGGGCAAGCTGGCCAAGGCAGACGGACATGTCTCGCAATACGAGATCGACCATGTCGAGCAGTTCATGCAAAAGCTCGGCATGACCGAGTTGCACCGCCAGCAGGCGATTGCGCTGTTCAGGCAGGGCGCCGACCCCGCATTCGATATCGGTCCGGCCTACCAGAGGTTCATGTCCGTTTGCGGCCATACCCGTCACCTGAAACAGGTGTTGCTGGTCTATCTGATCGTGATGGCCCATGCGGACGGTCATTTCCATCCGGCCGAAGAGGCCTTGCTTACCAGTATCGCCGGCAGACTGGGCTATGACCATGCCGAATTCAGTCAGATGCTGCAGATGGTGCAGAACCAGTCGCACTTTTCGGGAGGCCAGGCCAGTTCTGCCTCGGCACTGGAGGATGCATACAAGGCGCTCGGCGTCAGCAGCGACAGCACCGATGCCGAGATCAAACGCGCCTACCGCAAACTGATGAGCCAATACCATCCCGACAAGCTGATCGGGCAAGGCATGCCTGAAGACATGATCGCCATGGCGACAGAGCAGGCCAAGGAAATTCAGCTGGCCCACGATCTGATCAGGAAGCACAGAAATATCTGAGATGAAGATATTTCTGGTTCGCCACGGCGAAAGCGAGGGCAATGTTATTAACGAAATCAACGACAATCCCCTGCGCGTCGTCAACCTGACCGATAAGGGCAGGGCACAGGCCGAAGCTGCTTCCGGAATTTTTCGCACGATGCGTTTTTCCCATGCCTACGCGTCGGAATTTCCGCGCGCCCGGCAGACGGCCGCGATCCTGTTGCGCGGGCATAAGATTGATTTGCATATCGATGCGCGCCTCAACGAGCGCCGTTCCGGCATGGACGGATTTCATGTGGCGGCATTCAATGACCTAGCGCGCCATGACCCGTTGCACTTCAGGCCGGACGGTGGGGAATCGTTCCTGGAACAGATGGAGCGGCTGCGCAATTTTCTCGATGAAATTTCCGCGCGTCACCCTGATGGCACAGTGCTGGCGGTATCGCACGAAAACCCGATTGTCGCAGCGAAGGCTTTGCAGGCTGACGACCCTGAACAGGTGGTGCGCGACAGCATTGCGAATTGCGGCTGGGTGGAACTGGAATGGCCATAGCGGCTGGAAAGGTACGGACGTTTTGCATGCTGCGCGGCTGCACAACCCGAAAATAAAAAAGACACCTTGCGGTGTCTTTTTTTGATGCGGACGAATCTTTACTCGATCTTGGCTTTGCTGCGCAGATCGGCAACATAGTCCTTTATGGATTGCTGCTGCAAACGCTGCATCAGTTGCGGCTTGAGTTGCTCAAAGGTGGGCACTTTCAGGGCGCGTACATCATCCAGCTTGATGATATGCCAGCCGAAAGGTGATTGCACCGGCACCTTGGTGTAGCTGCCCTTTTTCAGGCTGACCAGCGCCTTGGCGAAGGGTGCGACGTAGTTGCTCGGGACCGCCCAGTCAAGCTCGCCTCCATGGGCAGCGGATCCGGCATCCTTGGATTTTTCCTTTGCAATCTTCGCGAAATTTCCCTTCTTGCCGAGTTGCGCGATGATGGCCTTGGCTTCTGCTTCGGTGTCTACCAGGATGTGGCTCGCCTTGTATTCCTTGGTGCCGAGATGGGCTTTCAGTTTGTCATATTCCTGCTTCAGCTGATCGTCGGTAATCGGGTGTTTTTTCGCATAATCCTGAACGAATGCGCTGACCAGTACCGATTGCTTGGCAAGCTCGGTTTGCTGGATGACATCGGGATCCTTGTCCATTCCGGCCTTTTTTGCGGCTTGAGACAACACTTCGAGATTGATCATGTCATTGAGAACTGCCTTTTGCAGTGCCGGTGTGTCATTTTGTCCCTGCGCCGTCGCGATCTTGACTCGCAAGTCGACGCGTGCCTGTGGAATTGGAACACCGTTTACGGTGGCGGCAACCTTGTCATCGGCAAAGGCCGGGTTGGCCAGCATTGCACCCAATAATGCCAATGCTGCAAATGCTCCAGTTTTAATCATACTGAGTCCTTTTCTATAGAATTAACAGTTAGTTTTCGTCAGGCGCACTCGCCTGAATCGTGAGCGCGTGTATTTCGCGCTTCATCATATCCCCGAGCGCTGAATATATCATACGGTGGCGTGCAACCGTATTGTTCCCGGCAAACCGGGCCGAGACAATATGCAGCACATAGTGCCCGCCGCCGCCGCGCGCACCGGCATGTCCGGCATGCTTGTGGCTCTCGTCGATGATTTCGATATGCAGCGGCTCAAGCTGTGCAAGACGCGCGCAAATCTCCGCTTCTCGGCTATCCTTAGTGGAAGGGGTCATTGAGGGAAGGTTTTCCTGAATGGCTGGACACGAACCTGCGCATATACGCCCGCCGCCACGTAGGGGTCGGCGTTTGCCCAGTCCTGTGCGGCAGCCAGTGACGGAAACTCGGCCACGATCAGGCTGCCGCTGTATCCCGCAGCGCCGGGATCGGCGGCATCAACCGAAGGGAAAGGGCCGGCCAGCATCAGGCGCCCCTGGTTCTGCAATTCCTGCAGGCGCGCAACATGAGCAGGCCTTGCCGCGATGCGCTTATCCAGGCTGTCGGGAACATCCTGTCCGATGATTGCGTACCACATTTATTGGCCTCCCATCAGTTGTTTTCCTTTTTTTCGTCGATATATTTCGACAGCCAGGCGCCCTGCACAAGGATGAAAACCAGCATCAATCCGGTAAACCCGAACAACTTGAAATTTACCCAGCTATCCGTCGAAAAATTGTAAGCCACATACAGATTGATGAAACCGAGTGCAGCAAAGAATATGCTCCAGATCAGGTTCAGGCGATTCCAGACATGCACGGGCAGCGCAATCTTTTCGTGCAGCATTGCACGCATCAGGTTCTTGTGAAACAGCAGATTCGAGAACATCAGAATTAACGAAAAAACCCAGTACAGTGCAGTCGGTTTCAGCTTGATGTAGTTTTCGTTGTGCAGCAACAGGGTTGCTCCGCCAAGTATGCTGATGAGCGCAAAGGTTACCCACAGCATCATGTCGACCTTGCCATGCCGGAATCTGGTCCAGAAAATCTGGAAGACCGTCGCGGCAATAGCCACTCCTGTTGCGACATAGATACCCTGGAACTTGTAGGCTACAAAGAACAGCAGGACTGGAAATAGATCGAATAACAGTTTCATCGTAATCGTTGGCCCGCTAGGATTTATCCAGCACCAGAGAGGCGGAATTGATGCAATAGCGCAAGCCTGTGGGTTTCGGGCCATCCGGGAAAATATGCCCGAGGTGCGCGCCGCATTGCTTGCAGCATGCTTCAATACGTTTCATGCCGTGGCTGGTGTCGGTCTTTGTAATGACGTTATCGGGATTGGCGGGCTGCCAGAAACTCGGCCATCCGGTTCCCGAATCGAACTTGGTCGACGATTCAAACAGTGGACTGTTGCAGCACGCACACCGGTAGACGCCCGCTTCGTGGCAATTCCAGTACTGGCCGGAGAAAGGCGGCTCGGTGCCGCATTGACGGCACACCCGGTATTGCTCAGGGGTGAGTTCGCTGCGCCATTCGGCATCGGATTTATTGACCGGTTCTTCCATGATTTGCTACAACACCTCTCCCGCGTAATCCGCCAGTCTCGAGCGCTCGCCGCGCATCAGCGTAACGTGCCCGCCGTGCGGCCAGCCCTTGAATCGGTCCACCACATAGGTCAGACCCGAACTGCCTTCGGTAAGATACGGCGTGTCGATCTGTGCGATATTGCCCATGCACACCACCTTGGTGCCGGGACCCGCGCGGGTGACCAGCGTTTTCATCTGTTTTGGCGTCAGGTTCTGTGCTTCGTCTATGATGACATATTTATTGAGGAAGGTGCGGCCGCGCATGAAATTAAGGGACTTGACCTTGACTCTTGAACGAATCAGGTCGCGTGTGGCGGCGCGGCCCCAGTCGCCTCCTTCCTCATCGGATTTGTTCAGCACGTCGAGATTGTCCTCCAGAGCGCCCATCCATGGGGTCATCTTTTCTTCCTCGGTGCCGGGCAGGAAACCGATGTCTTCACCGACTGGAACCGTCACGCGGGTAATGATGATCTCGGAGTAAAGTTTGGCTTCGAGCGTCTGCAACAAACCGGCCGCGAGAGTCAGCAGGGTTTTGCCGGTTCCCGCCTGACCGAGCAACGTGACGAAATCGATTTCCGGGTTCATCAGCAGGTTGAGCACGAAATTCTGCTCGCGATTGCGCGCCGTGATCCCCCAGATATTGTTCTTGCTGTGGGTGTAATCGACCAGCGTGCACAGCTGCGCGGTTGTTTCATTTTGTTCCAGTACGATCGCATAGAACGGGGCGTCCCCATTCTCCTGATAGACGAACTGATTGACGAATAATGCAGCGCATAGCGGGCCATTTATCTGGTAATAAGTACGGCCGTCTTTCTGCCATGACTTCATGTCCTTGCTGTGGCGGTCCCAGAAGTCGTCGGGCAGCGGCAGCACTCCCGTGTATAGCAGGTCGCTGTCTTCCAGTACCTTGTCGTTGAAGTAGTCCTGCGCTTCCAGCCCCAGTGCGCGTGCCTTGATGCGCATGTTGATGTCCTTGCTGACCAGGATCACCGAGCGATCGGGCTGCTGATTCTGCAACTGGATCACGACGCCTAGAATCGCGTTGTCCGCTTTGCCCAGTTCCAGATTCTCCGGAAGTTCGTATTTCACAAAACTGGTCTGGAGATACAGGCGTCCGGTACAGTTTTTGTGTACCGGGGATTCGAGTGCGATGCCTTCCTCGATCTTGTGCGGCGCATCGCTTACGATCTGGTCCAGAAAGCGGCTGGCCTGGCGCGCATTTCTGGCGACTTCGGTCATGCCCTTTTTCTTGTTGTCCAGTTCTTCAAGCACGAACATCGGCAGGCAGATGTCATGTTCTTCAAAGCGGTACAGGCTGGTAGGGTCATGCAACAGCACGTTGGTGTCCAGCACGAACAGCTTGAGGTCGGTTTCCCTGGCCGTTTTGCCTGTCTTGTTGCGCGGTGATGGGGACATTAGTTTCCTTCAGTTAAGGGTTTTAACAAAATCCAGTACCTCCTCGGCGTGCCCGTCGGCTTTCAGCCCGCGCCATTCGCGCCGAAGTATGCCATCTTTGTCGAACACGAAGGTGCTGCGCTCGATGCCGCGCACCTGTTTGCCATACATGTTCTTCTGCTTGATCACGCCAAACAGTTTGCATGCGGTCTCTTCCGCATCGCACAGCAATTCGAAAGGCAGCGTGAACTTCGCCTTGAAATTCTCATGGGATTTGAGGCTATCGCGAGAAATGCCCACCACCTCGCAATTCGCCTTCCGGAATTTTGCATACAGATCCCGGAACTGTTGCGCCTCGGTGGTGCAGCCCGGGGTGTTGTCCTTGGGGTAAAAGTAAACTACCAGGTGTTTGCCGCGTTTGTCTGACAGGGTGAAGGTCTGGTTGCCCGTTGCGGGGAGGGTAAAATCTGCAATAGTATTTTCTGACATGAGTTCGCCTGCTAAATAGGGTGACATTCTTGTCAAAAAACGCACTAAAGGCAAGCTTCATCGCACCCTCGTCAAACTATCCCGGTTGTGCTACGGTTGCAGCCCTATTTCAGCAGGTGCAAGTTTGGGCTGGTCGAACTTCATGACGGATGCAGATTACATGCGACACGCGCTGGAAATGGCGCGTCTGGCCGAGGCCGCCGGCGAAGTGCCTGTGGGGGCAGTGGTTGTCAGAGACGGCGTGGTCATCGGCCGCGGTTTCAATGCGCCAATATCGCGCCACGACCCTTCAGCCCATGCCGAGATGATGGCATTGCGTGATGCCGCGCAGAATACCGGGAATTACCGCCTGGTCGGCTGCGAGCTGTTCGTAACGCTGGAGCCCTGTCTGATGTGCGCGGGTGCGATCATGCATGCACGAATCGCGCGGCTGGTGTATGGCGCAAGCGATCCCAAGACCGGCGCGTGCGGCAGCGTGCTGAACGTGTTTTCCGAGCAGCGTTTGAATCATCATGCCGAATTGTCGTCTGGCATACTGGCCGACGAGTGCGGATCGATGCTCAGCAATTTTTTTGCACTGCGCCGCGCGCAGCAGAAGGTTACGTGAAAATCATAGTTCGGATTCCCGACCAGCAGCTTGAATTGCAGGACGATGCGGGAACAATATTGCGCAGTTTTGCAGTATCCAGTTCCGGAAAAGGCGTCGGCGAGATGCGCGGCAGTTTTCGCACGCCGCGCGGCAAGCATGTGATCCGTGCCAGGATCGGTGCCGGACAACCGGTCAACACGGTGTTCGTGAGCCGCCGACCCACCGGCGAAATATATACCCCGGAGCTGGGTGCGAAGTATCCGGAACGCGACTGGATACTGACGCGCATCCTTTGGCTGTCCGGCTGCGAGGTGGGCTTCAACCGCCTGGGTCAATGCGATACCATGCGGCGCTATATTTATATCCATGGCACGCCCGATTCGGTGCCGATGGGGGTCCCGGATTCGCACGGCTGCATTCGGATGCGGAACACCGATCTGATCGAACTGTTCGACCGGGTGCCGGCAGGGACGGCAGTCGAAATCATCGGGTAATTAACTGCGGGATAAAGTCAGGGAGAATGCAGTTATGGGTAATCCTTTTACCGTAAGTCTGGTGTGCTGGCATGATGGCGAACCGTTGCTGAAATCGATACGCGAGGCGGTGTTCATCCGCGAACAGGGGGTTCCCGCAGAGCTGGAATGGGATGGGCTGGACGAAGGTGCCCGGCATGCGCTGGCGCTGAGCCATCAGGGAGACGCAATAGGCTGCGGGCGGATGTTTGCCAACGGCCACATCGGGCGCATATCGGTGTTATCGCAGTGGCGCAAGCAGAAAGTCGGCACCGCAATCATGGAAGCATTACTTGATTATGCGCGTACCCACGACTACAAAGAGGTGGATGTGGATGCGCAGACTTACGCGGTGCCGTTCTATCGCAGCTTCGGCTTCTCCGAGCAGGGCAAGGAGTTCCTGGATGCCGGGCTGCCGCACATCAAGATGACCCTGAAGCTGTAAAGATCCGCCATATTGTCATTCACGCGGATTGAATCCGCTAGACATAGTCCGTCTTCGAAAATGCCAGACTGAATTACTGGCCCGACTTGTATATCAATAAAATTGCAGGTCTATAATGCCTTTCGAACTGCTTTTTGAACCCATGAAGGAGACATGCTTCGTGAGTGATAAATGGATACAGTCGATGGACGCTTTTTCGTTCGCTGACAACCGGAACGTGTTGATCCAAGGTCCGCGAGGTCCGCAACGAGTTCAAGATGTATGGTTGCCGCGCAGTCTGCTTGAAGGCTGAAATATTGTTGAACCGGAGGCGGCCACCTGCATGTTTTCATCAAAGGCGATGGAAATACATGACCAACACAGACAACATCCAATCGCGAATCAAACTGCGTCCGGCAAACAAGGCCGACCTTGGTGCGATCAATCGGCTCATCGAACGCGCGGTGCAAACCTGGAATTTGCCTGAAAGGGTAAAGCGCCTGGCGCTACCCACATATTTCTACAGCGGGTATGACTTGGATCATCTGCATCTCATCATTGCGGAAGACAGCGCTGGCGCTGTGATCGGCGTAGCCGCGTGGGAAGATGCTGCCGCGCGGGATTGCCCGCAGGGTCGGCGGGGGATGCTGCTGCATGGCCTGTATGTCGAACCGGACCGACAGCAGGGCGGCACGGGATCCCGCCTGCTGTCTGCCGCCGCTGTCGCTGCGCGGGAACAGGGCTACGACGGATTGCTGGTGAAGGCGCAGGCCGATGCCGAAGGATTCTTCAGATCACGGGGATTGCAACAACTCGCTGTGGCCGATGCGAACCGCGATTATCCGAACCGCTTCTGGCTCGATCTGACGGGGGCAGCAGAATGATATTGTGGATAATCGGATTCAGCATCCTGGGCAGCATAGGCGCAGTTGCGGGTGCAGCGCTGATGCTGCTTTTCCCGGACAGCATACGCAGGACGCTGGTTCCCGTTCTGGTCAGCTATGCAACCGGCACGCTGCTCGGAGCGGCTTTCCTCGGCATGATCCCGGCCGGCCTCAAGCAGGCGCCGGCGCCGGCGTTAATGGCAACCGTGCTGGCCGGCATGGTGCTGTTTTTCGTGCTGGAAAAATTCGTGCTCTGGCGTCATTGCCACGAGAATCAATGCGAGGTACACAGCCGCGCGGGTCCGCTGATTCTGATCGGCGACGCCTTTCATAACTTCGTGGACGGCGTGGTCATCGCTGCCGCTTTTCTGACCTCGATCCAGTTGGGGATCATTACTTCGCTTGCGGTGATCGCACATGAGGTACCGCAGGAGGTTGGCGATTTCGCGATTCTGCTGGACAGCGGCTACGGACGGGCGCGGGCTTTGGTTCTGAACGGACTTTCATCGGTCGCCACGCTTCCAGGCGCGGTGGTGACCTATTTCTGGCTCGGCGAAACGCGTGCGGCGGTGCCCTATATCCTGGCGCTGTCTGCTGCGAGCTTCATCTACATCGCTGCGGCGGACCTGATACCGGGACTGCACCGGCAGGTGACCGCAGCGGCATCCTTGCGTCAGCTTGCGCTGCTGCTTGCCGGCATCGGCACAATTGCGCTATTTCATTTCGGAGGTTGAGCCGTGGACAGACTGCAAGCAACTGGAACACCAGAGCGGCTTACGTCGCGATCATGAACACGATCTCGGAAAAGGGCGGTGGTACGTTT
>JAJDNO010000064.1 GCA_022340615.1 Gallionella sp.
GAACTGAAGGGACGCGCGAGCCAGGCAGATGCCGCGATCGAAACCTATAACCAGACTGTGTTGAATTCGCTGCGTGAAGTGGCCGACGGACTGGCGTCCTGGAACGCGCTGCAGTCGCAGTTGCAGGAACAGGAAAAAGTGATCACCGAATCGGCCGGGAGCTATGACATGGAAAATGCCCGATACCGTGCCGGGCTCGGCAACATTATCAGCGTGCTGGACGCACAGAACGCATTGCTGCAGCAGCGGCGCACCCTGGTCGATTTGCAGGCGCGCGAGTCCGATGTCTATGCGGGCCTGATGCTGGCTCTGGGCGGCGGTTACGCAGCCCCCGCATCATCCGATAGCCGATTAACCAGTGAAGGAAAGCAGTGAAATGAGCGGATCTACTCCCGACAATACATCAACGGCAAACGGCAATCAGGCCAGGCGCAAAAAATGGATGCTGGGGCTGGCAGGCATTTTTGTGCTGGCCGCAATTCTCTATGCAGCCTACTGGTTTTTTATCGGGCGCAATTACGAGTACAGCGACGACGCCTATGTCGCAGCGAATATCGTGCAGATCACCCCGCAGGTGGCCGGCACCGCCGTCGCGATTTCGGTCAACGATACCGATTTCGTCAAGGCCGGAGAGGTGCTGATCAGGCTGGACAGCACCAATGCCGAAATTGCGCTGCAGGAAGCAGAGGCACAGCTTGCGCAAACCGTGCGCGAGGTACGCACCCTGTACCGGACGAACAACAGCCTGACCTCGATGCAGGACCAGCACCGCGCGGAACTCGAGCAGGCCCGGACGGCACTGCTCAATGCGCAGGCCGATTTCAAGCGCCGTGAATCGTTGCTGGCGAGCGGCGCGGTGTCCGAAGAAGATGTGCAGCATGCGCAAACCGCGCTTCAGGCAGCGCTCGACCATGTCGCCGCATCAAAAGCGGCGCTGGATACCTCAAGGGAAAAGCTGCGCGGAAATGAGTCGCTGACTGCCGGCATCGATATCGCGAATCATCCTCGCGTGCTGGCCGCGGCCGCCCGTGTCAAGCTGGCATACCTGAACCTGAAGCGCTGCTCGATCATTTCGCCTGTAGACGGCTATGTCGGCAAACGCAGCGTACAGCTTGGACAGCGCGTCGCAATCGGCTTGCCGCTGCTGACCATCGTCCCGCTGAGGAAGATCTGGGTGGATGCCAATTACAAGGAAGCCCAGTTGCGCCATATCCGGATCGGCCAGAATGTCGAACTGACGTCCGACGTGTACGGCAGCAAGGTCGAATATCACGGGCGCATCAGCGGTATCGGATCAGGAACCGGTGCCGCGTTCGCGCTGCTGCCCGCGCAGAATGCGACCGGCAACTGGATCAAGGTAGTACAGCGCGTGCCGGTACGAATCGCGCTCGACGAACAGGAGGTGGTCGCTCATCCGCTGCGCGTCGGAATGTCGATGGAGGCGACCGTGGATTTATCCTCTCCCGGGCAATCCGCACTGGCCGACGAAGCCACTCCCAGGCAGGGAAACCGGACCGGCGTTTACAGCGGCGACGAGCAAGAAATCGATGCAATGATTGCGCGGATCATTTCGAGCAACCTGGGCAAACAGCCCGCGCAGGCGGCTAATCACTGACAGCAGGATCGATGGCTAACCCGTCCCCGACCACCCCGCCGCCGCCAATGAGCGGCGCCACGCTGGTAATCGCCAGCATGGCGCTGGCATTGGCGACATTCATGAACGTGCTGGACATTTCGATCGCCAATGTGTCGATCCCGGCGCTGTCGGGCGATCTCGGGGTCAGCTTCAGCCAGGGTACATGGGTAATTACCTCGTTCGCGGTAGCCAATGCGATCGCGGTTCCGCTGACCGGATTCCTGACCCAGCGGTTCGGCGCAGTCCGCTTGTTTGTAACCAGTGTCGTGTTGTTCGTGGTCGCATCCTTCCTGTGCGGAATGTCCTCCAGTCTCGGCATGCTGGTTTTCTTCCGCGTGATGCAGGGGGCGGTCGCCGGCCCGATGATCCCGCTTTCGCAGTCGCTGCTGCTGTCGAGCTATCCCAAGGCAAAAGCCGGCGTGGCGCTGACCATCTGGGCGATGACAACACTGGTTGCACCCGTCATGGGCCCGATACTGGGCGGCTGGATCACCGACAACATTTCCTGGCCGTGGATCTTCTATATCAACATTCCGTTCGGCCTGCTGTCCGCGGCCGTAACCTGGGCGCTATACCGGAATCGGGAGACCCCGACACACAAGGTACCGATCGATTATGTCGGACTTGGCCTGCTGATCGTCTGGGTCGGCTCGCTGCAGATCCTGCTCGACAAGGGCAACGAACTGGACTGGTTCAATTCGGCCCAGATCATCGCACTCGCGATTACCTCCGCGGTCGCGTTCTGCTTCTTTCTGGTCTGGGAACTGACCGACAAACATCCGGTGGTCGACCTGAGCCTGTTCAAGGGCCGCAATTTCTGGTCGGGAACCCTGGCCCTGTCGGTCGGCTACGGCGTATTCTTCGGCAATGTCGTGCTGCTGCCGCTGTGGCTGCAGCACGACATGGGCTATACCGCGACGCTTGCCGGTTCAGTGCTGGCGCCGGTCGGCCTTCTGGCGCTGCTGCTGTCGCCTATGGTAGGGAAATACCTGTCCCGGTCCGATCCGCGCCTGTTTGCAACGGTCGCATTCATGGTGTTCGGACTGATCTTCTGGATGCGTTCGCAATTTACGCCGCAGGCCGATTTTGTGACCATCATGATTCCATCCCTGATCCAGGGCATCGCGATGGCGACCTTCTTCGTTCCGTTGATGACGCTGATTTTTTCCGGGCTGGCACATAACCGGATCGCGGCTGCCTCGGGCCTGTCTAATTTCGTGCGCATCATGGCGGGCGGTTTCGGCGCATCAATTTTCACCAGCGCCTGGATAAACCGGACCAGCACACACCACGCAGTGCTGGCAGAGCATATCAATTTCGCGAGCCTGGCGACCCAGTCGACGATCAGCGGACTGGACAATACCGGCATGACCAGCCGGCAAACACTGGGCTTCATCAACAATCTGATAAACCAGCAGGCTTCAACAATGGCGGTCGATGATCTGGCCTGGCTTTCCGCGGTGCTGTTCATAGTCATGATCGGACTGATCTGGCTGATCCATCCGATCAAGTCGGACGAAAAATCCGAGGCGGCCGCCGGCGGGCATTGATTCGGTCCCACACTGCCGGTACGGAAATTCAATCGAACAGATTTTGCTGCTGCGGTTCCTTGCCGGCCCTGACCAGATCTTCCAGCGCGTTGCGCGCCGCATCGGTGATGCCGTGCTGCCTGCCCAGATCGAGCAGCTTTGCCAATGCGCGATCGAACGGATAGTCGGCCTCCGACCATGATTCGACTATTTCCCCGGCTGTATGCCGGGTCAACCTCAATACGCCCGACCTGACGTGCACAAGGTGTGCGCTGTTCTTGCCCTTTTTTGCGACGATCGCGATATGGCGCTGCCTGTCCATCAACACCTGCCCGCGGGTGACATGCAGGATGTCGGGAATAAAATCGACGGTGCTGTAATCGGTAAAATCTTTGGCCATGGTGCATGGTTTTATGTTTATTGATACAAGTGTGCCTTGGTTTAACGCAACTGGCAAACTGCATTTCGGACGCGGGAATATTCCCGCGGACCGCCGTTACGACAAAGGGTTCACAGGGTCACGGTCTGGTAGACTGGCATGCAGCAGCAGGATCCGATATGCAACGACCAATGCGCAACAAATAGAATGGCCGATATAAATATCCCTGGCATTATTGCGTGCCGCGGGCGAGCCCCTGAAACAGGAAATGTAGCAACCTTGAGCACCTGCGAAACATGACAAGCGTATTGAAAGCCGGCAACGCAATGGCGGTCGCGCCGCATTTTCTCGCCGCGCAAGCGGCCCGCGACGTGATGAAGGAAGGCGGCAACGCGATCGAGGCGATGGTCGCTGCCGCCGCGACGATCGCGATGGTCTACCCGCACATGACCGGACTCGGCGGCGACGCGTTCTGGCTGATCCATGAGCCTGGACATCAGCCTGTCGCGATAGATGCCAGCGGCGGTGCGGCCGCCGGATTGACTCCGTCGTTCTACACCTCGCGCGGATTGCACAGCATCCCGGTGCGCGGTCCGCTGGCCGCGAATACCATCGCGGGCACTGTGTCTGGCTGGGAGCGCGCGCTGGAAATCAGCAAGCTGAGCTGGGGCGGACGCTTGCCGTTGTCGCGGCTGTTCGCCGATGCGATCCATCACGCAGAGCACGGCGTGGCCGTCACCGCCAGCCAGATGCGCAGCACCGCAACCAAGCTGCCGGAGCTCGCGCAGCAACCGGGTTTCAGCAAGTGCTTTCTGTCGGATGACAAGCCGCCCGCGCAACACAGCCTGTTTTTTCTGCCGCGCATGGCTGCACTGCTGCGCCATCTCGCCCGCACCGGACTGGATGATTTCTATCGCGGCGAACTGGCACAGACGATCGCGGCAGACCTGGCTGCAATCGGCAGCCCGGTCGCGCTGGCAGACCTGAACGGCTACCGCGCCGAGCAGGTCGAACCGCTCGCGCTCGCGCACAGCCTGGGCACGATCTACAACCTGCCGCCGCCGACCCAGGGGGCGGTATCGCTGATGATCCTCGGCATACTCGACCGGCTGCACCTGGACAAGATCGAACCCGACAGCGCGGATTACGTGCACTGCGTCGTCGAGGCAACCAAGCTGGCATTCCGCATCCGCGATACCGAAATCACCGATCCGCGTTACATGCGCTACGCGGCGCAGGATTTCCTGAAGACGGAATTCCTGACACCGATTGCGAACGCGGTCAGGCCGGACCGGGCACTGCCGTGGGGAAAAGGCCGCGGTCCCGGCGACACCGTCTGGATGGGCGTGATCGACAGGGAGGGACGCGCGGTCAGTTTTATCCAGAGCATCTACCACGAGTTCGGCAGCGGCGTGGTGCTCGAACAGAGCGGGCTGAACTGGCAAAATCGCGGCTGTACTTTCTCACTGGACGAGAACGCGCTGAACGGGCTCAAGCCCGGACGCAAGCCGTTCCACACATTGAACCCGGCGCTGGCCCGGCTGCATGACGGGCGGGTGATGGTGTACGGCACGATGGGCGGCGACGGCCAGCCGCAAACCCAGGCCGCGGTGTTTACCCGCGCAATCGTCTACGGGCAGAGCCTGCAGCAGGCGGTCAGCGCGCCGCGCTGGCTGCTCGGTCGCACCTGGGGTTTGCCGTCGGACACGCTGAAACTCGAATCGCGTTTCAGCGCGGATATTGTCGAATCGCTGCGCCAGCGCGGCCACGAGATCGAGATGCTGCAGGACTACGACGAAGCCGCCGGCCATGCCGGCGCGATCATCCTGAATACGGACGGCACGCTGCAGGGCGCATACGACCCGCGCAGCGATGGCGGGGTTGCCATGGTTGAATGACGATGTCTGATTGCCTGATTGTTTGCCGCTGCGATCAGTCCAGCCGCTGTTTCGTCTCAGCCGCCTGGCCGTAACCGGAAAAGCGGTTCTGCGCATCCCTGAATTCCTGTGCGCTGAGCAGCACCGGCTCGCCGGCCTGCAGCGCGCGCAGATACATCTCGCTGAGCGACTCGACTTCCACCGTGTTGCGAAACGCCTCGGCGAGATCTGCGCCCGCCGCAATCATCCCGTGATTCGAGAGCAGGCAGGCTTTGCGGTCTGTCAGCGCGAGCAGCGCATTGTCGGATAATTCCTGCGTTCCGAAAGTCGCATAGTCCGCGCAGCGTATTGAGCTGCCGCCGAGCAGCGCGATCATGTAGTGGAACGGCGGAATGTTTCGCCGCAAACAGGCCAGCGCGGTCGCAGCGGTCGAATGGGTATGCACGATTGCGCCGAACTCTCCCCGATGCGCAAGGATGTCGCGATGAAACAGCCACTCGCTGGAAGGCTGCCAGCGCCCGCTCGATGCACCATCCATCCGCACGAATACGATGTCGTCTTCCGTCAGTCCCTCCGCGCCCATGCCGGAAGGCGTGATCAGCATGCCGTCACCGAACCTCGCCGAGAGATTGCCCGACGTGCCGCGGTTCAGTCCCAGTTCGTCAAGTTGCTTCGTGATGTGCACCATTTCGCGGCGCAGTTCGATTTCGTTCATACCGCCTCCTTTTCTTTCAGCTCCTGCATCGCCGTAGCATCTGCCGCGACCACGCCGCGCTCGGTGATCAGGCCTGTTACCAGCCGCGCCGGTGTCACGTCGAAACCGTAGTTCGCCGCGCTCGAATTTTCAGGAGTAAGCCGCACGCTGCGCACCTGACCGTCGTCACACAAGCCGGAGATATGCGTGACCTCCTCTGCTGCGCGTTCCTCGATCGGAATTTGCTTCACGCCGTCCTGCAACGTCCAGTCTACCGTCGGCGTCGGCAGTGCCACATAGAACGGTATCGCATTATCAAATGCGGCCAAAGCTTTCAGGTAAGTGCCAATCTTGTTGCACACGTCGCCGCGCGCGGTGACGCGGTCGGTGCCGACGATACACATATCCACCCTGCCGTGCTGCATCAAATGCCCACCGGTGTTGTCCGCGATCACCGTGTGCGGCACGCCGTGCTGGCCGAGTTCCCATGCGGTCAGGCTCGCACCCTGGTTGCGCGGGCGCGTCTCGTCCACCCATACATGCACGGACAAGCCTGTGTCGAAGGCTTTGTATATTGGGGCAAGCGCCGTGCCCCAGTCCACTGTTGCCAGCCAGCCTGCGTTGCAGTGTGTCAGAATATTTACCGTGTCATTTTTCTTCTTGTACATTGCGCGGATCAACTCGCAGCCATGCCGGCCGATGCTCTCGTTGATGGCGACATCCTCGTCGGCAATGCGCTCTGCCTCCTGCCACGCCGCCGCGGCGCGTTCACTATCGGGCAGCGGCGAAAGAAATGCGCGCATCTTCTCCACCGCCCAGCGCAGGTTCACCGCAGTCGGACGCGCCTTGAGCAGCATGTCGCAGGTCGCTTTCAGCGCGGCATCCGACGCATGGTGCTGCATCGACAGCGCGACGCCGTAAGCCGCGGTCACGCCGATCAGCGGCGCACCGCGCACCTGCATGTCCATGATCGCGCGCTCGGCATCACGCATGCTCTCCAGCCGCACCGTTTCGAAAATGTGCGGGAGTTTCGTCTGGTCGATGATCTCCACCGCCTGGTTGTCGGCGGTGGGCCAGATGGTGCGGCAGGGTTTACCGTTGACGTTCATTGCAAACTAGTCACCTTCAAATTCGCACAAGGAGAATACCTTCTGGCCGTGTTTCTCAAGACGAGCACGGCCACCGATGTCGGGCAGGTCGATGATGAAGCTGCACTCGACGATCTTGCCGCCCATCTTTTCGATCAGCGTACAGGCCGCTTCCGCGGTTCCGCCGGTCGCGATCAGGTCGTCGACCAGCAGCACGCGGTCGCCTTTCTGTATCGCGTCGGTGTGAATCTCTATGCGGTCGGTACCATATTCGAGTTCGTAGTCGTGTCCTATGGTTTCGGCAGGTAGCTTGCCTTTCTTGCGGATCGGGATGAAGCCCTTGCCCAAGACATAGGCCAGCGGCGCGCCGACGATGAAGCCGCGCGACTCGATTCCGGCAACCTTGTCGATCTTCATGTCCCTGTAGCGGCGCGCGAGTTCATCGACGGTGGCGCGCAATCCGACCGGGTCCTTGAGCAGCGTGGTTATGTCGCGGAACTGCACCCCCTGCTTCGGGTAGTGCGGGACGGTGCGGATTCTGGATTTGATAGGCATTTTGGTTCTCACTGGAATTAATTGGATTAATAATTGATTTAGCCACATAACCAGCCACTTGGTTGCGGTCTCTTTGCAACCTGGTGGAATGGCTAGTTGTTGCATCAGAGAACACTGAGAAAACCAGATTTTTGATTCAGAAAAATACCCTCAATCTATTGAATGATCCGGGAAGCTCTGTGAGCCTGCCAGCTTCTCTGCGTTCTCTGTGGCTTGATTTTTGTTCTGGTTCTTATTTTTTCAACACCCGCCCGGCCACTGCTGACAGTTTCTCGACCACCGCCGCATCGCGCGATTCGGGCGCGGTGATGATCGCGTATTGCAACGCGCTGCGGCAGCTGCATTTGGCCGCACTTTCATCAGCATGCACCAGCGGTGCGACTGTCTTGACCAGCGCGCGCGCCTTGTCGGCATTCGCCAGCAGCACCTTCACGATCGCATCGACCGTGACGTCGTCGTGATTCGGATGCCAGCAATCGTAGTCGGTCACCATCGCGACGGTTGCATAGCAGATCTCGGCTTCGCGCGCGAGCTTCGCTTCCGGCATGTTGGTCATGCCGATCACGTCGCACTGCCACGATCGGTACAGTTCGGATTCGGCGAGGCTGGAGAACTGCGGTCCCTCCATCACCAGGTAGCTGCCGCCGCGCGCGACCGGGATGCCGACCTGCTGCGCGGCCGCATGCAGGTGGTCGCCGATGCGATGGCACACCGGATGCGCCATCGACACATGCGCAACCAGGCCGTTGCCGAAAAAACTCTTGTCGCGCGCAAAGGTACGATCGATGAATTGGTCGACGATCACGAACATTCCCGGCGTCAGATGTTCACGAAGCGAACCGACCGCACTGACCGACACGATGTCGGTCACACCGAGCCGTTTCAGCGCGTCGATGTTGGCGCGGAAGTTGATCTCCGATGGCGACAGCCTGTGCCCGCGTCCGTGACGCGGCAGGAACGCGATCGGCTGCCGCCCCGAGTCGCCGATCGGCAGTTCGCCGACAAGCACTTCGTCTGACGGTTCGCCGAACGGGGATTCCGCCTTCACCCAGCGGGTATTTTCCAGTCCGTCGATCTCGTACACGCCGCTGCCGCCGATGATCGCCAACATCCTTTCAGCTCCTTTTATGTCTTAAACTTTGACAGGGACGCGTGCCGTCAATGCACACATCAATTCATAACTGATTGTTCCGGCTGCACGCGCGACTTCCTCGATCGGCATCCCCTCGCCCCACAACACCACCGGGCTGCCGACACCGGCACCGGGCAGCGTGCTCAAATCCACGGACAGCATGTCCATCGAAACGCGCCCCACCGTTCGAGTGCGCTGTCCGTCGACCAATACCGGCGTGCCATTGGGCGCATGGCGCGGATAGCCGTCCGCATAACCGCACGCGACGGTGCCGATGCGCATCGCTTGATCGGCGCGGAACATCGCGCCATAACCGACTTCGTCGCCGGCACGCAATTCCTGCGTCGCGATGATGCGGCTGCCCAGTGTCATCACGGGCAACAGCCCGAGCCGTTGCGCGCTGAACTGTTCGCCGATTTCCGGCGCGAACGGCGACGCGCCATACAGCATGATGCCGGGCCGAACCCAGTCGCCGTGCGATTCCGGATAGCGCAGCAGCGCGGCGGAATTCGCCAGCGAGCGCGGAACGCGATACGGGGCGGCAATATCGTTGAACAGCGCGAGCGGTTCGGCGATGCCGCGCGCCTCGTCAGCATTCGCAAAATGGGTCATCAGCGTGATCTCGCCCACCGCGCGATGGCGGCGCAGTTGTTCCATCACTTGCGCGACCTGTTGCGGCGCAAAACCCAGCCGGTTCATGCCGCTGTTGACCTTGAGCCATACATCCAGCGAGCCGCTTCCGGGATAGCCTTCCAGCAACGGAATCTGCCACGGGCTGTGGATCACGCAGGTCAACCGGTTTTCCGCAATGACGGGCAACTCTTCAGCGCTGAAGAAACCTTCGAGCAGCAGGATGGTCTGGCGATAACCCGACTCGCGCAACCGCACCGCATCGGCCAGGTCCAGCAGCGCATAGCCGTCCGTCGCGGCCAGCGCCTCGGCGGCGCGCATCAGGCCATGGCCGTAACCATCCGCCTTGATCACGGACATGATGCGTGCAGAGGTTGTGCGGCGCGCTATGCGGAGATTGTTCTCCAGCGCGCTCAAGTCCAGACTGGCCTGTATCGGGCGGGGCATGAATGTCGGCTGATTGCAAGGTTATTTAACAGGGGCGAATGATAGCAGGGGCAATACTTTCATGTTATAAAACGAGCTTATAACTACAAACAACGTTTAATGAATCCCGGCTTTTATTCTATCCTTGCAGCGCAGTTCCGTTGGCTACGGCCAGTCTGCATTGCAGTCATTAACGTGCAACGCACACCAGCCTACGCCATAAGAACATGAATCGCGGTTTTTTCATCATCCTTGCGGCGCAATTCTTTTCCGCGCTCGCCGACAACGCGCTGCTGTTCGCCGCAATCGCATTATTGCAATCAATGCATGCGCCCAACTGGTACACGCCGGTATTGCAGGAAGCCTTCATCTTCTCCTACATCATCCTGGCCCCCTTCGTCGGCGCATTCGCGGACTCGATGCCCAAGGGGCGCGTAATGTTCATCAGCAACAACATCAAGATCCTGGGATGCCTCGCGATGCTGTTCGGCATCGATCCGCTGGTCGCTTACGGCCTGGTCGGTCTGGGTGCGGCGGCCTATTCGCCGGCCAAATATGGAATCCTGACCGAGTATCTGCCTCCCCGCCAGCTGGTGCTGGCAAACAGCTGGATGGAAGGATTGACCGTGCTGGCGATTGTGCTCGGCGCGGTGCTGGGCGGCATCATGATCAGCCCGGAAATAGCTCAGCCGATGCTGCAATGGTGGGATGTGCCTCTCATAGATACCGGCATCAATTCGGCACCCAAGCTCGCGATTGCCATCATCGCCGGCATTTACATTGTTGCGGCCGTATTCAATCTGTACATACCCGTGGTCGCAATGGACCACAAACCGGTCAGCCGCAACCCCGCCTTCCTGCTCAGCGAATTCTGGCATTGCTTCAGACTGCTCTGGAAAGACCCGCTCGGCCAGGTCTCGCTCGCGGTCACCACGCTGTTCTGGGGTGCCGGTGCGACACTGCGCCTGTTGCTGCTCGCATGGGCAGCCGTGGCGCTGCATTACAGCATCAGCGCCGCCGCACAACTCACCGCATGGTTCGCGATCGGGATCGCGATCGGCGCGGTGCTGGCGGCAAAGCTGGTCAAGCTGGAACATTCTGTCAGGGTCCTGCCGGTAGGGATCGCGATGGGTATCGCGGTGATCATCATGATTCCGATCACCAACAGCATTGTGGCGATCCTGTTGCTGATCGCGATGGGTGCAATGGGCGGCTATTTCGTGGTGCCGATGAATGCATTGCTGCAGCACCGCGGCCATCTGCTGATGGGTGCGGGACACTCGATCGCGGTGCAGAACTTCAACGAAAACATCAGCATTTTCGCAATGCTGGGTCTGTATGCGCTGATGGACAAACTTAATCTCAGCATCTACCTGATCCTGCTGGTGTTCGGACTGCTGCTGTCAGGCATCATGGCTGCGCTATACAAAAAGCACGGGCACGACCAGGATCATGGGCAGATGTAGCTGATAACCGTCCGGTTGTCTAATCAGATCCCGACGCATCGTTTCGCGTCCGCATAGCCATGGTCAAATCATGCCAGGCCTTGGCTTTCTCGGACGGGCTGCGCAGCAAATAGGCCGGATGGTATGTCACGATCAAAGGTGTACCGCGATAGTCGTGCAGCTTGCCGCGCAGGCTGGCCAGGGTCGCGTCCCGCCCAAGCAACGCATTCGAGGCGACCTTGCCCAGCGCGACGATCAGCTTAGGTTTGATCAGCTCTATCTGGCGCTGCAGATAGGGCAGGCAGGCCGCAATTTCTTCCGCATCCGGGTTGCGGTTGCCCGGCGGGCGGCATTTCACGACGTTCGCGATATACACATTTTTGCCGCGTTTCAGTTTGATCGCGATCAGCATGTTGTCCAGCAGCTTGCCCGCCTGCCCGACGAACGGTTCACCCAGTGCATCCTCATCCGCCCCTGGACCCTCGCCGACGAACAGCCAGTCGGCATGCTCGTCGCCCACGCCAAACACGGTCTGCGTGCATCCGGCGCGCAGCTTGCACGCTGTGCATTTGCTTACCCTTTGCTTGAGTTCAGCCCAGTCCAGTCCGGCAACATCGGAACGCGGAACAACGGCGGGCACGTGGCTGGTTTCGACCTTAACCGGCTGTTCGAGCGCGGTCGACCGACTTTCTGGTTCCCGCACTGCGCTGGTTGCCGTGACTGGAACCGGAGCTTCGGGCTGGATGGCAGCCCCCGGTTCGGCAACGTGCTGCGCAGGCGCGGGTGTACCCCGCCGCTTCCACAACGGGTACAGATTCAATTCACGTAATATCGCTTCACGCCTGTCCATCAATCCCTTCCGTCAAATCGCACGCCATCGTGATCGCATCTTCACCGCCGCCGGCATTTTTGTAATAGCCACGCCGCAAGCCGATATCGACAAAACCGGCGCTGCGGTACAACGCCAGCGCGGCCGCATTGGAAGCGCGCACCTCCAGAAATATGCGGCGTATATTTTTTTCGCGCGCAACGTCGAGCATTTCCAGCAACATCGCGCGTCCCAGGCCCATGCGCTGTTGATTTGCCGCAACGCCAATGTTCAACAACTCGGCTTCATCCACGACCGGCATCAGCACCGCATAGCCCCGGATCCTGCCGCCCGCCTCGTCTACGCGGCAAAAATAATCATTATTCAACGCATCTGCAAAATTCCCGCGCGTCCATGGATAGGCCTGCACCGCCTGTTCGATCGCGAACACCGCATCAACGTCTTCCAGTGTCATCGCACGCATAGGGAACCTCTCAAAATCCACATTTCATCCCAATTGCTGCGTTGCAGAAAAAATTCCTTGCTTACATATATAACATATGCGGCGCGGCGAAATTTTTCCCGCGCCTTGCATTTGGGCGAACTCTGTATTTTCAGAGGCTCCCTAACGCTGAACTCTTTCAAAGGTTTTCAATGCAACCTTGTCGCGCAGATACAGCGGCAGCGCCTGCGCTGCATCCACGCCGAGTCCGGCGGCAATCCGTGCCGCGCCTAGCGCCGCGATCGCGGCGGCCTGCGGCACCGCGCTCCCATCCATTCCGGACAGCTGTCCGGCATATACCCGCTCCAGTGTCTTGCCATGCATCGCAAAACCGCTGCCGATTCCGAACCAGTCATTGCCTGTAACCGCAGGTGCATCTTCCGGTTTGCACAGGCACGGGCTGCTCACTTCCGCCCATAACCCGTTCCGCTTTTCATACGCCGCGTGATAGATCTCGCCCATGCGCGCATCCAGCGCGGCGATCACGCGCGTTTTGCCCGAGGCTTCCGCGAGCGCTTCCAGCGTACATATCCCTGCCACTGGCAGGTCGGCGCCAAACGCCAGCCCCTGCGCCGCGCCGCACGCAATGCGCACCCCGGTGAACGAACCCGGCCCTTTGCCGAACGCGATGCCGTCAAGCTGCGCAAGTTTGAGTCCGGCCTGTTCCAGTACCGCGCCGAGCATCCCGATCAGGATCTCGGAATGTTTTTGTCCGGCCAGTTCACTGCGCTCGCTGACCGCGCCGTCGTCCCACAGCGCGACCGAACAATATTCGGTGGAGGTGTCCAGGGCCAATATGCGCATCAGGTTTTCGTGGCTCAGTCGGCCAACAGGAGAATCACTGCCTGAGCCGCGATCCCTTCGCCTCGTCCGGCAAAGCCGAGCTTCTCTGTGGTGGTTGCCTTCACGTTCACCGCACTTTTCTCGACGCGCAGGTCGGCGGCGATGTTATCCACCATCTGGAAGATATGCGGCGCCAGCTTCGGGGCCTGCGCGATGATGGTCGCGTCGACATTGGCGACGCGGTAACCCTGCTCGCGCACCAGGTGCAGCGCTTCGCGCAACAGGATGCGGCTGTCGATGTCCCTGTATTTCGCATCGGCATCGGAGAAATGACGCCCGATGTCGCCCAGCGCAGCCGCGCCGAGCAGCGCGTCGGTGATCGCGTGCAACAGCACATCCGCATCGGAATGTCCGAGCAGACCCTTTTCATACGGGATGTCCACCCCGCCGATAATCAGCTTTCGGCCTTCGACCAGCTGGTGGACATCGTAACCTTGACCGATGCGCATGATTATTTTTCCCGTTGAGTAAGCAGCAATTCGGCCAGCAGCATATCCTGCGGATAGGTCACCTTGAAATTGCTGGTATCGCCGATCACCAGCTTAGGCTGCAGGCCCAGAGCCTCGACTGCGGATGATTCGTCGGTGAAACTGCCGGCCTGCTGCAGCGCCTGCGCCAGCAGTCCGGCACGGAACATCTGCGGCGTTTGCGCCTGCCACAGCTGTTCGCGATTCTCGGTGCGCAGGATACGCTGATGTTCGTCGGCGCGCTTCAGCGTATCCGCGGCCGGGATTGCGAGTATTCCTCCCACTTCGTCGTTGCGCAAATCGGCAATCAGTCTGGCCAGGTGCGCCTGGGTCAGACACGGTCGCGCCGCGTCGTGCACCAGCACCCAGTCGTCCGGCTCGAGCTCGGAAGCGATCAGTCCGTTGCGCACCGTATCCGATCGCAGCTCGCCGCCGCAATACAGGGTCTGCAGCTTGTCGCCGAAACGCGACCAGTCATGGTTGTGGAACAGTTCATCGCCGGGTGCCAGCACCACGAACACCGTGGAAATATCCGGGCTGGCGCACAGTGTATTCAGCGCGTGCGCGATCATCGGCTGGCCGGCGAGTGGCAGGTACTGCTTGGGCAATTCCTGTCCCATTCGCGCACCGGAACCGGCGGCGGGGACCAGGGCGTGAAATTCGGTCATGGACGTGATTGTAAATTAAAAAGTTGAACGCGCGCTTGGCTTATAATGCGCGCCTTTGTTTCAGGTTGTCCTTCGTGCTTTTCCTTTCAAAACATACGCGCCCCCGCTATACCGGCCTGCAAGGTTCATCCGACGCGCTGGCACTGGCGCAATACGCCGATAAACACTCGCCCGTGGTCGTGATCGCCGCAAGCGCGCAGGATGCGCAACGACTGGTCGAGGAGATTGCGTTCTTCTCCCCCGGCCTGCGCGTGCACCTGCTGCCGGACTGGGAAACCCTGCCCTATGACCACTTTTCGCCGCACCAGGACCTGATCTCCGAGCGGCTGGCAACGCTGCATCATGTGCGCAGCCAGTCCAGCGACGTGCTGGTGGTGCCGGTGACCACCGCGCTGTATCCGCTGCCGCCGGTCGAATACCTGGCCGCATATACCTTTTTCCTGAAGCGCGGCGAACGGCTCGACCTGGACAAGCTGCGCGAGCAGATGACGCTTGCCGGATACAGCCATGTTCAGCAGGTGCTGTCGCCCGGCGAATACTGCGTGCGCGGCGGCATTATCGACCTGTTTGCAATGGGCAGCGTGCTGCCGTACCGGATCGACCTGTTCGACGACGAGATCGAGACCATCGCGACGTTCGACGTGGATACCCAGCGCACCCTGTATCCGGTGCCTGAAATCCGCCTGTTGCCGGCACGCGAATTTCCGCTTGATGATGCCGGGCAGGCGCGCTTCCGCCAGAGCTTTCGCGAACGCTTCGAGGGCGATCCATCCCGTTCCCACATCTACAAGAATGTCAGCAAAGGCAATGCACCGGCGGGGATCGAGTATTACCTGCCGCTGTTCTTCGAACACACCGCGACACTGTTCGACTACCTGGTGAAGGATGCCACGCTGTGCCTGCACCACAACGTGAACGATGCCATCGCTGCATTTGCGCGCGATGCCGCATCCCGGTACAACCTGCTGCGTGGCGATCCGCAGCGTCCGCTGCTGGAGCCGAAGGAGCTTTTCCTCGATGCTGAGCAGTTCTTTGTCCGCGTGAAGGAATTTGCGCGGCTGGATATCGTCGAGACAGAAAACGGCGCAACGCTGACACCCTGTTCCACCGCGCCGCTTCCCGACATCGCGGTCAACCGCCGCGCGGAAATCCCGACCCAGGCTTTCGCGCAGTTCCTGGAAGGTTACACGGGGCGCGTGCTGCTGCTCGCCGACAGCTTGGGACGGCGCGAGATCATGGCAGATTATTTGCAGGAATACGGGCTGTCGCCTGCGCTGTGCGAAAGCTATGCGCAGTTCATTTCCGGCAACGAAAAGTTCATGCTCGGCATCGCGCCGCTGCAGTACGGTTTCATCCTGACCGACGACAACCTGGCGCTGGCAACGGAAACTGAACTGTATGCCGCGCAACCGCGCAGCCGCGCCGCGCGTACGGCGAAGAAGACCAATGTCGAAGGCATGCTGCGCGACCTGTCCGAACTCAAGGTCGGCGATCCGGTGGTCCACGAACAGCACGGCATCGCGCGCTACCAGGGGCTGGTCAATCTCGACCTCGGCGAAGGCGAAAACGAATTCCTGCTGCTGGAATACGCCGGCGAGGACAAGCTCTACGTGCCGGTCGCGCAGCTGCACCTGATCAGCCGCTACAGCGGCGGCGCGCCGGAAACCGCGCCGCTGCACAAGCTCGGTAGCGGGGCGTGGGACAAGGCAAAACGCCGCGCGATGAAGCAGGTGCGCGATGCCGCCGCCGAACTGCTAAACCTTTACGCGCAGCGCGCGCTGCGCAAGGGGCACCAGTTCAAACTGACACCGCACGATTACGAGGCGTTCGCGGCAGGTTTCGGATTCGAGGAAACCCCGGATCAGGCCGCCGCAATCGAGGCGGTAATCCGCGACCTGCAATCGGGCAAACCGATGGACCGCCTGATCTGCGGCGATGTCGGCTTCGGCAAGACCGAAGTCGCGCTGCGCGCCGCATTCGTCGCGGCGATGGACGGCAAACAGGTCGCTGTGCTGGTGCCGACCACGCTGCTCGCCGAACAGCATTTCCAGAATTTCTCCGACCGCTTCGCCGACCTGCCGGTCAGGATCGCCGAGCTGTCACGCTTCCGCTCCGCAAAGGAACAGAACCAGGCGCTGAAGGACATGGAGGACGGCAAACTGGACATCATCATCGGCACCCACAAGCTGATCCAGAAAGGCGTGAAGTTCCACAATCTCGGGCTGGTCATCATCGACGAGGAACACCGCTTCGGCGTGCAACAGAAGGAAAAGCTCAAAGCGTTGCGCGCCGAGGTGGACGTGCTGACGCTGACCGCGACGCCGATCCCGCGCACATTGGCGATGTCGCTGGAAGGCCTGCGCGACTTCTCCGTGATCGCCACTGCGCCGCAGCGCCGCCTGTCGATCAAGACCTTTGTTGCGCAGGCAAGCAACGGCATCATCCGCGAGGCAGTACTGCGCGAGTTGAAACGCGGCGGGCAGGTTTATTTCCTGCACAACGAGGTGGACACCATCGCGAACGTCGCCGAGAAACTGACCGCACTGCTGCCGGAGGCGCGCATCCGCGTTGCGCACGGTCAGATGGGCGAGCGCGACCTGGAATCGGTGATGCGCGATTTCTACCAGCAGCGATTCAATGTACTGCTGTGCACCACCATCATCGAAACCGGCATCGACATCCCCACCGCGAACACCATCATCATGAACCGCGCCGACCGATTCGGGCTGGCGCAACTGCACCAGCTGCGCGGCCGGGTCGGGCGTTCGCACCACCAGGCCTACGCGTATCTGCTGGTCGAAACAGAAGCGCTGACCGCGCAGGCGAAGAAACGCCTCGAGGCGATCCAGGCAATGGAACAACTGGGAAGCGGCTTCTACCTCGCGATGCACGATCTTGAGATACGCGGCGCAGGCGAAGTGCTCGGCGAATCTCAGAGCGGCGAGATGCAGGAGATCGGCTTCAGCCTGTACACCGACATGCTGAATGCGGCGATTTCATCGTTGCGCCGCGGCAAGGAGCCTGACATGGCGCAGCCGCTCGGTGTCACCACCGAAATCAACCTGCATAGCCCCGCGCTGTTGCCCAGTGATTACTGCGGCGACATCCACCAGCGGCTGGTGATCTACAAGCGACTGGCCAACTGCAACACGCAGGACGAACTCGACGACATGCATCAGGAGCTGATCGACCGCTTCGGCCTGCTGCCGGAACCCGCACAGACATTGCTGGACAGCCACCGGCTGCGCATCATGGCGAAGCCGCTCGGCATCAGCAAGGTGGACGCGTCCTCCGATGCGATCACGATCCAGTTCGTGCCGGATCCGCCGATCGACCCGATGAAGATCATCACGCTGATCCAGAGCAAGCGCCATGTGAAAATGACCGGACAGGACAAGCTGCGTATCGAATTGAAATACGGGGAATTGAAGCAGCGGGTGCTGGCAATCCGGAATTTCTTTGGCGAACTGATGTAATAGGCTGCGCAGACTGGCCGATCACAATCCAGAAAAGCCGCAATACATTTTGTTACCCAATATCCTCCCACGGGGTGATAGAGTGATATCGATAATGGCTCGAGCTTGTAATGCCACGTTGATAAATAATACACAAGTTGAAATGCAAGAAAATTTGATCAGGAGAAATTTGATAATGACTAACACCGCCAGAATCGTATTCCTGCTGCCCCTGCTACTCGTTGCCTGCGGCGGAACTTTCCCGCTTTTTGGCGCAGTTCAAGCACCGCATGGCATTAGTGCGAATCAGCAAAAGAATGACATCGCGAATTGCAAGAGTCAGGCTGTTGACCAGGCAAGCAATAACGGCGAGGAGGCCGAGGCATTTCTGTTCGGATCTTCCGCTCGCAAAAAGGAAGAGACCCTGGAGCGAAATGTGTTTTCCGAATGCATGATGAACAAGGGATACACAGTAATTCCGGTACAGACCGCGAAAGCCGGATCGCCTCAACAAACCAAATCGTCTTGAATCATTCCTGAACGTTTACGGCATCAATTCAGCCGGCCAGGGCAAGCTGCGGATACATTTCAAATATGTGAGTCAGGCAGCGAGAGCTGGCAAGGCGGGTTCTGTTTGTCCGCTCCAGTTGAAAAGATGACATTGGCACGGATATCAATTGGTCATATTGACTGTCACTTATCGGCCCATAAGAGACTGCCAGACTTCCTGATAACGAACATGAAACGATTAAGCTAAGGGACGGCGTACCGCTTGAACGAGTTGCTATGCGTATTTTAATGCATTTAGCAAAAAGGACTCAGTTTGAATCCAGGAATCAAGTGCAACACTGGCCCGATTTATTTCAAATTATCTCCAAAAATATCATCCGGTATCAAAGTATAGAAATATGGCACATAGGTTAAAACTGTACCTTGATACACACCAAGATTCCTCCATGTATCAGTAAGTTGCTCTAAAAGTGATTCGTTGTGAATGTCATCTTTTAACGCTTCTAATATTGATATCAATGGTTTTATGCTGGTTTCCTTTGCATATTTATTTAACATCTGAATTGCGTTATCAATATCCGCAACGTCTATGTCGTCATTAGCATTTCTCATATTTCTTTTTATCCTGCTTTATCAAACATTAAGGGGAACAGCCCCCAATTATTTTTGCTTTTCGACTATTACTCATAACAGCTATTCATATGACAGAAACGTCCGGACGTATTTTAATCATAAGGACAGATGCTAGGTACAGCGCGATGTTGAGCGTCCGCTATTGGCTGCATTCTGCCCATATGCCAGTTCATTTGTCAGCTTCCATTATGCAACCACCTTCTGACTTTGCCATTCATGATTTTGTTCAGTCGGTATGCGACCCATAAGAGAAACTCTGATTTTTCTGATAACGGACAGAGCGTGGAGCCAAGGTGCAATGGATAAGCACAGTTTAAGCGGAGTCGCTCTTGAGCGCAGGGTCAGGGTGCATCACGACGCCCCCTTTATGCAATACTTATAGTTGCTTTCCTGGCAGATTTCCTTACTGACATTCCTTCACAGAATCTAGAAAGTAGGAAGAGCTATTCCCTAATGGATGGTATGTGTAAAAGATGATTTCTGTCCCAGTTGGAGTGTCATTAATATCAGAGATGAATGACGGATCAGCACCAATTCCGTCATTTGCATATTGAATTATGGTATAGCCCTTTGGAGTTGATTTTGAAATGAGAGGGCCTGTATACGGTACGTATTGCCACTTTGCAGCTATGCATTCAACTATCTGCCTTGAAGATTTCAGGCTCACATATTTAATCCCTGGGGGTTTTTGGCGAAATTCATCTGGTTTTGCGGCACACCCTAATAGAACAATCGCCATTAAAGCCGCCGAGATTGGAATCCGCAATACAGAAAATAGTTTATTCATGGCTCCCCCCATTGCCTTCTTCCAGAAGGATACAAGCATAGCCTGACAGATGAAACCTGAAATCTAAGCCTAAGAGGCATGAATGTCTCCATAGTGTCGGTAGCGGAAGTGGCGAAAATCTGTTTTATGGCACTATGTCCGATAAAATCAACGGCGGTTTTGGGCGCAAACCAGCAAGTTAAGTCTATCATGGCCGAAAATCGGACGTATTGATGTCCATGGCTAACATCCGCTAGTGGCCGCATTCTGCCCGTCCGTATTCCCAACTGCCAGCGTCCGTTTCTGGATCAATTTCAGCCTTCCGCTTTTCGGTTCATCATCTGGCAGGCGATGGCCCTTATTGCAGAATGGAAATTACCTTTTGTCGCCCGTCTTATGCCGTATGTCGAAAGTGTCTTTGATCCACAGAAGTTATATATAACAATTTGGCCTGGCGATGAAATACTTATTGCCCGTACTCACTTCTCCTCCCATTGGGCATTTGTTCTGTCTGCATGCAGAACTCCCCTTGTCCCCAACCCGTATAGGTTTGGGGATTTTTATTGCGGCAACAGGCCGGATTTTACTGTCGGTACACGACTGCCTATCGCAAACATTCGGTTTCACGACACGTATTCCCAGTCTGCCGCCAACCGCGACAACGATCCAACTTCCTTTGCCCGCGCCACATGCAGCGCGGCAGCTTGATCAGCCGACCTCGCGACTGATCAAGGCAGCGTGCAGATTATGAATAAGGGAATACGTATTTGATATTGCGATTTATTTATCAAGCTATATTTTCAGAATGCGGGGCATATCCTTGACCGAGTCGATGACCAGATCCGGCTTGACCGAAGAGGTTTTGGCGTAGGCTTGGCGATACTTCCCGGTTTTTACCAGAATTCCTTTTAATCCGGCCTGTTGCCCGCCGCCCACATCTGAATCAATATCGTCGCCAATGATCGCAACTTCGTCGGGTTGGAGACCCATGGTACTCAATGCAATATGGAAAAAATCGGAAGAAGGCTTGCCGATTATTTTTGCTTTTGAATTGCTGGCATATTCCAGTGCGTCGACGAATCCACCGATATCCATCTGCAATCCCCCCTCCGTTTGCCAGAACCGGTTCTTGTGGATCGCGATCAATTGCGCGCCTTTAATCAGGCAATTGAACATCTCGTTCATCAGTTGATATGACCAGGCATCTCCGATATCGCCGACTATGATGTATTTTGCATCGGTATCCGACTGCCGGAATTCCATAAAATCCCGCTTTGCATCTTCTGACAGCAAAAGGCGGCACACTGGATCTGGTTGCTGTTTCAGAAAGAGCAACGCTGCCTGGGGGGCGCTGATGAGTTCTCGTTTGGATATGGAAAAGCCCAGGGAATTTATTTTTTGCTGCAGAGAATCCAGCGACAATGTACTTGTATTCGTGACGAAACGGCAGGGAATGCCACTGGCTCGAATTCGTTCCACAGCATCAATTGCTCCCTCGATTACCCGTGAGCCGACATAAAGCACACCGTCCAGATCGAACAACAGTCCCTTAATCTTCGGGAGGTTGTTCATTTGGAAAATCATCAAAAATTTCCACGATAACTCCTGAAGTGCTAACCGTTATTACCCGCTTAATTTTACTAAGAATTCAAATATCGGCAATCGGGAGCAGAATTCGGGTGGCTCTTTGGGCGTCAACCGGAACCCGTAGCTTTGTAATAGTCCTCCTGGATTGCCAGGCTGACTAGCGTTCCTCCAACCGCCACAACGAAGTTACCTCCTTCGACCGTGCCTCATGCAGCGGATCGGTGTGATCAGACACCTTGGGATGATGCGGGCGCACATCCAGCCGCTCAATCACCCGCAAACCCGACGCTTCGAACAACGCCAGCAGTTCTCCGCGGGTACGCAAGCCGAGATGCTCTGCTATATCGGACAGCACCAGCCAGCCCTCGCCGCCCGGTTCCAGGTGTTCGGCAAGTCCGGAGAGGAAGCCGCGCAGCATGCGGCTGTCCGGATCGAAGATTGCATGTTCGATCGGCGAACTGGGACGAGCGGGTATCCATGGCGGGTTGCACACGACCAGCGGTGCCCTGCCTTCGGGAAACAGGTCGGCCTGAACAACTTCGATCCGCGCGTCCAGCCCGAGTCTTGAGATATTCTCGCGGGCGCAGGCCAGTGCGCGCGGGTCCTGGTCGGTGGCTATGATGCGCCTGATGCCGCGGCGCGCCAGCACGGCCGCCAGCACGCCGGTGCCGGTACCGATGTCGAAGGCCAATTCGAGCTCAGGGAATTTCTGCGGCAGCGGCGCGGTGTTCACCAGTTCCAGATATTCGCCGCGCACCGGGGAGAACACGCCGAAGTGCGGGTGAATGCGCGCACCCGCTGTTCCATCACCCAGGGCGGGAATCTCGACGCCCTTTTTGCGCCACTCGTGTGCACCGACCAGCCCCAGCAATTCGCGCAGTGACGCAACCGAAGGCTCGCTGCTTTTCCCGTAAACTTCAGTGCATGCCAGCCTGATGTCCGGCGCGCGGCGCAGCGGTATGGTGTAGTCGCTGTCCAGCGGAATCAGGATCATCGCCAGCGTGCGCGCGCGTTGCGACTGCGCCTGGCGATGCAGATGAAAAGATGCAGCGGGGATTGCCGAAGTATCCGCGGCCCTGGTCTTGCGCGGTTTGCGATCGGCGCGGCGCGACATCGCCTGCAGCAGTTGCCTTGCGTTCTGGAAATCGCCGCGCCACAGTAGCGCTGTCCCTTCGCTGGCCAGACGATAAGCCAGATCCGCCTTCATCATGTCGTTCGCGATGGCCACGCGCCTCGGCGGCGGCATGCCGCTCTCCGAACGCCAGCGGGCGGTGCATTGCTCGCCGGCCTCGCTCCAGTTGATCATTGGAACCATCGAATTGCTGTCAGTATTGTGCATGCAGCCATCATATCGCGATGCGGCGGTTTCCGAAGCGCGATATTGCGCGATTCGATTTTGCCAGCGCATGTGTCCTTCCTGTCACGGATTGCATTGACAGCGCGATGATCGTTCTCATATGATTCATCAAGGTATACATCTCCGGGAAAGCGGAAAATCGTTCTGCAAATCAGTATTCCGGACGTTGCGGGCATCTGCGGCAAACCAGCGTCAAGATTTGCAAGCGACCAGATTCGATAGATGAAACACTTGCAGTATCGGTAAACATGTCCATTTTCCGTGAGCGACTGGAAAACTCAGGACGTTACTAATCAAGGAATGTACATGTTTCGACTACTGCGCTATTTCTCGATCGCCAGCCTGGTTTCAATGGTGCTGGCAGCAGTCGTCCTCGGCATGCTCCACCAGTCGCTGGAGAAGGATCATCTGCTGAGATATGGCGAAAGCCGGAACGTGGCACTGGCCCGGTCTTTCTCCAACAGCACCTGGCCGAAGTTTCAAGGCCTCCTTAATTCCGCAAAGGGGCTGGACGCAAATACGCTGCGCCGTCAGCCCGTGATTGCCAGACTGGGCCGCAGCGTGCGCAACGCGGTGCGCAATACCGCAACGCTGCGCGTACAAATCTACCAGCTCGACGGACGCATGCTGTTCTCGACCGATGCCGCGCAGATCGGGACCAGCAACGGCAGCGACCCCGGCTTTCTGTCGGCAACGCGGGGCGTGCCGCAAAGCGGCATCATCCACTACGATAAGTACGACAGCCTGAACGGGAAACTCGCCGATCGCGAGGTGTTGACGAGCTTCATCCCGCTACGCCCCGGCGCGAGTCAGCCTGTCCAGGCGGTGATGGCGATTGATACCGATATCACCGACCTGGTCGCAAGCGACACCCGTGAGGGAACCCGGGTTGCGCTGAGCGTGATCGCGGTGCTGACCGCGCTGTACGCAATCCTGTTCTTCATCGTCAAGTATGCCGACAACATCATCAGGAGCCAGTACGAGAAGCAACGACTCATCGAGCAAAACCTGCGGCATGTGATCACCCACGATGCGTTGACCAACCTGCCGAACCGCCTGCTGCTGCTGGACCGGATCAAACAATCTCTGACCTCGGCCGAGCGCAACAACAGCCTGCTGGCTGTGGCTTTTGTCGATCTCGACTTTTTCCAGAACATCAATAATTCGCTGGGGCACGAAATCGGCAACGATGTACTGCAAATCGTCACCCACCGCCTCGGAGGATGCATTCGCGAAAGCGACACCATCGCCCGCCTGGGCGGCGATGAATTCGTGGTCAGTGTGCCTGACATCAAATCCAGAGCGGACATATTGCATATTTCAACCAAAATGCTCAATGCCGTCGCGTTGCCGATTGAGGTAGGCGGACACGAACTGCATCTTACCGCGAGCATCGGCATTGCCCTGTACCCCGAGCACGGAAAAGATGCCGAGACGCTGATCGGCAAGGCGGACATGGCCATGCACAACGCGAAGCGCCTGGGTCGAAACCGGCACCAGCTGTTCGTCGAACACATGAGCGAGGAAATTCGGCAGCAGGCACGGCTGGAAAATGAAATGTGGCTCGCGCTGGAAAACAACCAATTCGTGCTCCATTACCAGCCTGTCATCGACCTGAAATCCGGGCAGATCATCGGAGCCGAAGCGCTGGTGCGCTGGCCCAATGAGCAAGGAACCTGGCTATCGCCCGCGGAATTCATCCCGAAGAGCGAGAAATGCGGCCTGATCGCTCCGCTCAGCGAATGGATACTCAGCGAGGCATGCGCTCAGTTGCAGGCATGGCGGGAAAGCGGGAAAGCTCTGGGCCAGCTCAGCATGGCGGTGAATATGTCGTCCATCCATTTTGCGACCCCCGGCCTTGAAACGATGATAGCCGGCGTGATCGAGCAGTCCGAAATCGACCCGAAGCTGCTGCATCTCGAGATCACCGACGGCTTCCTGAAAAATCCGGACGAATCGGTACTGGACAATTTCGAGGGACTCAAGCGCGTCGGCATCAAGTTCACCCTCGATGATTTCGGGTCCGGTTATTCGAGTCTAGGCAATCTGCGCAGCTTCCCGATCGATCTGCTCAAGATCGACCGGACGTTTATCCGCAGCCTGCCGGACAATGCCGACAATGCGGCAATCGTGACCACGATCATCTCGCTGGCGAACAGTCTGGACCTGACGGTTGTCGCGAAGGGCGTCGAAACCGCCGCGCAACTGTCTTTCCTGCAGCAGCACGGTTGTCATCATGCTCAGGGATTCCTGTTCAGCCATCCGCTTCCGGCGGACGAATTTCTGTCGCTGGCACTGGAACGGCGCGACATGCGCGTCGTCCGGCCGTCCGCTCCCGGATAAAAGCCGCAGCGTTACAGGTCAGCCGTCTGGCTTTCCCGATTCTGCTCTCGCATCCGCGCGAATTTCGCAACGAATTCCGCAAAAGCGCCGGCATCGATCGCGATGCGGATATCCCCCATCAGCTGCTGGTAATAGTAAAGATTGTGTATCGTGTTCAGGCGCGCGCCGAGTATCTCGCCGATGCGGTGCAGGTGGTGCAGGTAGGCCCGGGTAAAATTTCTGCATGTGTAGCAACCGCACTGCTCGTCCAGAGGGCGCATGTCCATCCGGTACTGCGCATTCTTGATCTTGATGTCGCCGAGACGGGTGAACATCATGCCGTTGCGCGCATTGCGCGTCGGCATCACGCAGTCAAACATGTCGATGCCCTGCGCAACGGCCGCCACGATATCTTCCGGCGTGCCGACCCCCATCAGGTAACGGGGCTTTTCCCCGGGCAGTTGCGGCGCGGTGTGCCGCAGTATGCGCAGCATTTCATCTTTGGGTTCGCCCACCGAAAGCCCGCCTATAGCATAGCCGTCGAAACCGATGCGCTCCAGTTCTTGCAGCGATTCATCACGCAACTGTTCGTGCATCCCGCCCTGCACGATGCCGAACAGCGCATTCGGATTGTCGCCATGTGCGGCTTTCGAACGGGCAGCCCAGCGCAGCGACAGCCGCATCGATTCCGCGGCGGTCTTCTCGTCGGCTGGATACGGCGTGCATTCGTCGAAGATCATCACGATGTCGGAATTCAGCACGCGCTGGATACGCATGGATTCTTCCGGCGACAGGAAACATCTGTCGCCGTTGACCGGCGACTGGAATTTCACGCCTTCCTCGGTGATCTTGCGCAATGCGCCCAGGCTGAACACCTGGAAACCACCGGAATCGGTCAGGATTGGTCCGTCCCATCCCATGAAGCGGTGCAACCCGCCATGCGCCGCAATCACTTCCAGGCCCGGCCGCAGCCACAGGTGAAAGGTGTTGCCCAGCACGATCTGAGCGCCGATTTCGCGCAGTTCGACCGGCGACATCGCCTTGACCGTGCCATAGGTACCGACCGGCATGAAAGCGGGGGTTTCCACGCAGCCGTGGGCGAGATCAAGTGTTCCGCGGCGGGCAAGGCCGTCGCTTTTATGCAGGGTGAATTTCATGGTTTTCTTTCAATCAACATCGCATCTCCGTAACTGAAAAAGCGGTACTCCTTTTCAACTGCATGGCGGTAGGCTGCCAGCATTTCATCCATCCCGCCAAACGCGCACACCAGCATCAGCAGTGTCGAGCGCGGCAGGTGGAAGTTGGTGAGCAGCACATCCACTATTCTGAAGCGATAGCCCGGCGTGATGAAGATATCCGTCTCCGCGCGCCCGGCCTGCAGCACCCCGGGTGCCGCGGCGCTCTCCAGCGCGCGCAAACTGGTGGTCCCGACCGCGATCACCCTGCCCTGTCCGGCGCGGGTTGCGGCGATTGCATCCGCGGTCGCCTGCGGAATTTCGTAGCGCTCGCTGTGCATGTTGTGGTCGCGTACATGTTCGGCGCGCACCGGCTGGAAGGTGCCCGCACCGACATGCAGGGTCACCCAGGCGATCTTCACCCCCTTGTCGCGCAGCGCCTGCAGCATCGCTTCGTCGAAATGCAGCCCCGCGGTCGGCGCTGCGACCGCGCCGGCCGCTTTGGCATACACGGTCTGGTAGCGCAGTTCGTCCTCGGCCTCGGCCGCGTGGGTGATGTAGGGCGGCAACGGCAATTGCCCGTGGCGCTCGAGCAGGTCCAGCACATCTTCACTGCCTGCAAATCGAAGGCGGTGGAATTCGCCGTCGCGCCCCAGCACCTCGGCCTGCAATCCGCCCGCGAGACTCAGCAGACTGCCTGGCTTGGGCGCATGGCTGGCGCGCACCTGGGCCAGAACCTGGTGCTCGTCCAGCACGCGCTCGACCAGCACTTCGATCCTGCCCCCGCTTTCCTTGCTGCCGGTCAAACGCGCCTTGATCACCCGCGTGTCGTTCAGCACCAGCACATCGTCCGGCCCGACCAGCTGCAGCAAATCGGCAAACATCCGGTCTTCGAACACACCGTCACGCACATGCAGCATGTGGCTTGCGCCGCGCCGTTCGGGCGGATGCTGCGCGATCAGCCGTTCCGGCAATACAAAATCAAATTCATCGGTACGCATCAACGCGGGGGAAAGCCATGCAAAGCCAGGATTGTAGACGATGTAAAATATCTGCTCATGACAAAAGTGCGTCCGGCGGACGTGAAGCATTGCCATCCGCAGCTGCACCCGACCCGGAAATACCCGACGCGAAAAACCCGTACCGCATTTACCGGAGGCTGTCGATAACAATCCCGAGCAGGGCCTTGTCGGCTGCCGGCAAAACCAGGAATTCCGGATTGTGCAGATCGATTTTGTTGTAGCGCAATTCCTCGCCTGCCGTGTCGCACACGATGCCGCCTGCCGCGTTGACCACTGCATGCGCGGCGGCGGTATCCCACTCCATGGTCGGGCCTAGGCGCGGATACAGATGCGCCGCCCCTTCTGCAACCAGGCAGAGTTTGAGCGAACTGCCCATGCTGATTGTTTGATGCTCGCCGAGCCGTTCGAGCAGCGTTTCGGTGCGCGCATCGCGATGCGAGCGGCTCGCGACGATCCGGATGGGTTCTCCCGCGCTGCGGGACTTTGCGGTGATGGGCTGAGCCGGGGCGTTGCCGTGCTGCAAGAACGCGCCATTGCCGCGGGCGCCGTAGTAGCACTTGTCCGGCACCGGCACATACACCACGCCCAGAACCGGTTCACCCGATTCGATCAGCGCGATATTGACCGTGAATTCGCCGTTGCGCTTGATGAATTCCCGGGTGCCATCGAGCGGATCGACCAGCCAGTAGCGCGTCCATTGCGAGCGCACCGGGTAGGCGATGTCGGCAGCCTCTTCGGAAAGAATCGGAATATCCGGCGTCATCCCTGTGAGTTCCTCGACGATGATCCGGTGCGCGGCCAGGTCTGCCAGGGTAAGCGGAGAATTGTCCGCTTTGGCAGTCTCGCCCGTCTCGCCGCTTTGATAGACCGCCATGATGGCTGCCCCGGCACGGTGTGCGATTCGCACCACTTGCTGCAGGTATTTTTCGTTCACGACTGATTATCCTAATTCCCGGCCTTGCGACGGTCCGGTATCCATAACGATATACGCAACCGGCGGCGGCCGACATACCTATTACTTGACGCCGAATGATAACACTTCGATTTCAGCCCCGGACCTGTTGTCACGATGTTCTGATTACCGGCGGGAATGCGCTGTAAAGCGCTCCAGCAGGCCTCGCCCGCTCAGAATCCGGTTGATATGGGACCCTGCATCATGGATAATGCGGCCCGCTTAGCCGGGGTGGTGGAACTGGTAGACGCGCCGGACTCAAAATCCGGTGTCTGAGAGGACGTGAGGGTTCGAGTCCCTCCCCCGGCACCATTAAGCACTGTCTTTTCATCCGGAATGCTCGCCCAGAAATGGCAGCTATTTCCCGGCCGCGCTGGAATCACATGCCAGCCGCATTCAAAACAGGGTCCTTAATTCCGCGCTTCGGGCCAATTCATGAAGAATACCCACAGGCGTTGTCAACCGAACAATTCTGCTCTGCGTTATAGGCACTGACACGGTAGTGTCCTAGACGTTTATCAATCTACTATAAATTGGAGTTTACAATGAGCAAACTGTTATCCTTACTGATCGCCGCTGTATTTACTGCTGTTTCTTTCACCGCTTTTGCTGCTGACGACACCATGGCGCCTGCTGCTGCTCCTGCAAAAATGGAAAAAAAGATGGAAAAGAAAGAGCACAAAGCCAGGAAAGCTCACAAGGCAAAGAAAGCTCACAAAGTGAAGAAGGCGAAGAAAGCAGAAAAGAAGGAAGAAAAGAAAGCTGACGCAGCTGCCAAGTAAGACCGGCACTAGCTCAACAAAGGCAGGGGCAACCCTGCCTTTTTTATTCTATAGTCATCAAATGATCTGGAAACCCGATGTCACCGTCGCCGCAGTCATCGAACGCGACGGAAAATTCCTGCTGGTTGAAGAAGAAACTTCGGTCGGCCTGCGCTATAACCAGCCCGCCGGACACCTGGAAGCGGACGAGACTCTGCTGGATGCCGTGGTTCGCGAAACGCTGGAGGAATCGGCTTACCACTTTGTTCCGCAGCACCTGCTCGGGATCTATCGCTGGCATTCTAGCGAGTCGGACACCACCTACCTGCGGTTCGCCTTCAGCGGCAAGATCGCCGGCCATGATGCCGGCCGGAAGCTCGACAGCGGTATAATTCGAACCCTATGGCAATCCCACGAAGAAATTTGCGCGACCCGATCGCGTCACCGCAGCCCGCTGATATTGCACTGCGTCGAGGATCATCTTGCCGGAAAGCGCTATCCGCTGGAACTGCTGGCCCACTATGACTAGGCGTATCGTAGTTGGCATGTCCGGCGGCGTGGACTCTTCCGTGACTGCCCTGCTGCTCAAGGAGCAGGGATACGACGTGGTCGGCCTGTTCATGAAGAACTGGGAGGACGACGACAGCGACGAATATTGCTCGTCTCGCCAGGATTTGATCGACGCAGTGTCGGTCGCGGACACCATCGGCATCCCGATCGAAGCGGTAAATTTCTCAAAAGAATACAAGGAACGCGTGTTCAGCGAATTCCTGCGCGAATACCAGGCCGGGCGCACACCCAACCCGGACATCCTGTGCAATGCCGAAATCAAGTTCAAGGCATTTCTCGACCACGCCATGCAGTTGGGGGCGGATACCATCGCGACCGGCCATTATGCCCAGGTGCGCGAAATGGACGGATTGTTCCAGTTGCTCAAGGCCAGCGATGCGAGCAAGGACCAGAGTTATTTCCTGCACCGCCTGAACCAGGCGCAGTTGAGCCATACGATGTTCCCGCTAGGCAAGCTGCTGAAATCGGAGGTGCGCAGCATCGCCGAACGGCACGGTTTGTCCAACCATGCCAAACGCGACAGCACCGGTATCTGCTTCATCGGCGAGCGCCCGTTCCGCGAATTCCTGAACCGTTATCTGCCCACTCAACCGGGCGATATGGTCACCCCGGAGGGCAGGAAGGTCGGCCGGCATATCGGGCTGTCGTTCTATACCATCGGACAGCGCCAGGGGCTGGGCATTGGCGGCGCAAGGGAAGCATCGGGCGATCCGTGGTTCGTCAGCGGCAAGGATGTCGCGAACAACCGTTTGATCGTGGTGCAAGGGCACGATCATCCCGCATTGCTCAGCATGCGCCTGGCCGCGCTGGACAGCCACTGGATCAGCGGCAGCGCCCCGGCGATCGGTCATCCCTATGCGGCAAAGACACGCTACCGCCAGGCCGATGCGGCGTGCCGCATCACGCACCTTTCCGGCAGCGCATGCGAAATCGCTTTCGATGAAGCGCAATGGGCCGTCACACCCGGGCAATCGGTGGTGGTCTACGACGGCGATGTTTGTCTCGGCGGTGCGATCATCGAACAAGGACAAGCCTGATTCGCGTAAAATGCGCGTTCTCCCGATCGAAGGTGTCGACATGACCACACTCACCAAACTTACCGCCCTGTCCCCGCTGGATGGACGCTACCACGGCAAGGTCGATGCATTGCGCGCTTACTTCAGCGAATTCGGCCTGATCCGCTTTCGCGTGCTGATCGAAATCGAGTGGCTCAAGGCGCTAAGCGCTCAGCCGGATATCGCCGGAATCGCTCCTTTTTCCGCAGCTACCGTAGCGCAACTGGACGCGCTTAACGAGAAATTCTGCGAGGACGATGCGCTTGCAATCAAGACCATCGAGGCCACCACCAACCACGATGTGAAAGCGGTCGAATACTGGCTGCGCGACAAACTTTCGGGTAATCCGGAAACTGCCGGCATACTCGAATTCATCCATTTCGCGTGCACCTCCGAGGACATCAACAATCTCAGCCACGCGCTGATGCTGAAGACTGCCCGCGATGCGGTGATGCTCCCGACGCTGAATGTGCTGATCACCCGGTTGAAGAGCATCGCCCACCAGCACGCCGAGCTGCCGATGCTGTGCCGCACCCACGGTCAGACTGCGACTCCGAGCACGCTGGGCAAGGAAATGGCCAATGTGGTGTACCGCCTGCAGCGTGCCGAAATGCGCCTGTCGAGCACCGAGATACTCGGCAAGATCAACGGCGCAGTGGGCAACTACAACGCGCACCTTGCCGCCTATCCTGGCGTCGACTGGGCAGGTTTCGCGGAGCGCTTTGTCAGCGCGCGCGGCCTGGTGTTCAACCCGTACACCACGCAGATCGAACCGCATGACTACATGGCAGAATTGTTCGATGCATACGCGCGAACCAATACCATCCTGGTCGACCTGAACCGTGATATCTGGGGCTACATATCGCTGGGCTATTTCAAACAGAAGGTGGTCAAGGGCGAAGTCGGTTCCTCCACCATGCCGCACAAGGTCAATCCGATCGACTTCGAGAATTCCGAAGGCAACCTCGGCCTTGCCAATGCGCTGTTGCGCCACCTCAGCGAGAAGCTGCCGATTTCCCGATGGCAGCGCGACCTGACCGATTCGACCGTATTGCGCAACATGGGCGTGGCGCTCGGCTACACACTGCTCGCTTACGAATCCTGCCTGAAGGGGCTGAACAAACTGGAAGCCAACCCCGCCCGACTCGCCGATGACCTTGACGCAAGCTGGGAAGTGATGGCCGAACCGATCCAGACCGTGATGCGTCGCTATAACATCGAGAACGCCTACGACAAGCTCAAGGAATTGACTCGCGGCAAGGATGGAATCAACCGCGCCTCGCTGCAGGCCTTCATCAGCACGCTGGATATCCCCGAACCGGAAAAGCAGCGCCTGCTGCAACTGTCGCCACAAACCTATATCGGCAAAGCGGCAAAGCTGGCGAAGGGAATCTGATCGTCGTCAGTCATGAAACAAGCCTGCATTTGCGGACTGGATCGGATTGAATGGCAAAACATCGGTGATCTTCGGGTGCTGGTTTCGTCGATACCACGTCACCCGCCGACCTTTTCGAAGTGACTGAATGTTCAATCCAACTATTTGAAATTGCGCCGTATCGTCAACGAGTAGTCGTTCCGGTCATAAGAATAAGAGCCGATATTCGACGTATTGATATACCGCACAATTTGCGGCCGCACCATCCACAGTTTATCCAGATTCCAGTTAACCCCGATGGTCAGGTCACCCAGACGGTCCAGGCGGTGACCGGAAATGACCGGATTTTCGTTGCTGAAATAGCCGACCTGTTCACCGCCGCTGATATACAGTTTCGCGTTGTCGCTGATGGCTGCCTGGCCGCCGGCGCGAATGCCGACGAAATGCTTCGCGCCATCGGTCCGCCCGCCCGCGGGTCTGGCCACCGTTGCCGGCCCGACATCATCCTCGGTTCCCAGATAAAAACTGCCTGACAGGGCAGTTTTCCCGTCTCCGAGGATGCGCAGCACGCCTGTTCCGGCGACAATCTGATTGATGTCATTCAACTGCAACGCGGGATCGGCATATCGGTACCGGACATACTGGCCGAACAGACTGATTTGCTTGTTTGCGGTGGGCATATGTCGCCACTCCCCGTTCACACCGGATGAGTCGTAGTATCGCGCCCCGCCCATGGAATTCTGGTTGCCCGACAGACCGATCCGAAAGCGGTTGGTTTCCGTGCCATAGATCATGCCTGCGCGCTCTTCCGTACCGAACAAATCAAAATTCTTTTCCCGGTAGTTATTTCGCTTGCTGATATCCGCCCCTGCATACAGCCGAAAATTGGCATTCAGGTCATGGCTGACCTCGCCCCCCGCAGCTGCGCCAATATAATTGTCGCCCAACTCCTCAATGGTCGGATACAGTGTTGGCGTAATGAGATTGTTGGGGAACTCGGAAGCATTGTTTACATTGGTATCACGCCCGATCTTGCCCTCGACATAACCGCTGAAATGCGTTTTCGTACCGGATTCCCGCTCCGCAATGTCATCCAGATATTTTTGTATTGTGACGCGTGCCGCATCGGACGGATTTGCGTCCAGCACCGTTTCAAACTCGTTCTTTGCGCGCTGCAGATCCCCAAGCTGGTAATAGGCGCGCGCCATTTCCAGACGCGCACCGGAATAATTGGGATCTTCGGCCAGCACCCGCTCAAGCGCGAGTGTCGCCCTGTCCGGCTTGCCGCTATCCAGTGCCGCAATACCGATCAGGTAATCGAAGCGCACCTCGCCGGAACGTTCAAACTCGAACGGCTCGAGCAGCTTGTAGGCAAGCTCGGGTTTGCCTGCCTTCATCAGGGCCTCGGCATCTGTGAGCAGTTTTCCCTTTTCATCGGCTTTTACCGGTTTCTGGTTTTTCTGGCCGGCAGTCTGGCGAGGCTTCCCGGCGGTGTCCTGCGCATATGCACCGTTTGCCGCCAGTATGAAACCCAACGCCAGCCAGCATGCCGAATCTGCAAATCTCTTCACACTTCACCTCTTGTAATTGTGCACAACCGCCTGAATACATATGCACCAATTCTTGATGCAATAAAGAATATCGATCAATAGAAAGGGATCATTTCATAACGTTGCCATTCTACTAAAAACCACACGGATTAACTCGGCGTGTCAGCTGATGTTGCGCAAAACGCAGTTCCCCTCGCGAACGAAATTCAATTTTCCATCGCATCCATTATCAAGACGCTGATGCGGCAGGACTGACCATCATGCAGGTCACAGCAATCCCTTTTCCGCAAATGACAGCGTTTGTCCCGCCGCCACCACGAAGTGGTCCAGCACTCTCACATCCACCAGGCTCAATGCCTGCTTTAACGCATCGGTCAGCAGCTTGTCCGACTGGCTTGGTTCGGCGACACCGGAGGGGTGATTGTGGGCAAGAATGACGGCGGCGGCATTGCGCGCCAGCGCGCGCTTGACCACTTCGCGCGGATACACGCTGGTCTGGCTGAGCGTGCCGCGGAACAGTTCTTCGGATGCAATCACGCGATGCTGGGTATCCAGGAACAGCACCAGAAAGACCTCGTGTTGCCGCCCGCCGAGCAACAGCTGCAGATATTCGCGCACCACGCGCGGCGAGTTGAGCGCATCGCCCCGGTGCAGCTCCTCCCCGAGCGCGCGCCGGGACATTTCGAGTACTGCCTGCAATTGCACATACTTTGCCTGGCCCATGCCGTGCACAGCGCAGAATTCCGCTTCGCTGCTGGAAAACAATTGTGTCAGTCCGCCAAACCGGGTGACCAGCTCGCGCGCCAGGTCAACCGCGCTCTTGCCCGTCACGCCGGTGCGCAGGAAGATCGCGAGCAACTCGGCATCTGAGAGCGCGGCGGCACCACGGCTTAACAGCTTCTCGCGCGGCCGTTCGCCTTCCGGCCAATCCGGGATCGCCATATACCCTCCCAGCCCAGATGGAGCTGATTCTTGTTAATATATGCAGCATTATGGAACAAGCAACGAGAAAACGCATCGTGCCTGCCAAACAGACCAATACTGGCAAACACATCCTGCTGGGGATAACCGGCGGCATCGCTGCCTACAAGGCGGCTGAACTGCTGCGCCTGCTGATAAAACAGGGCTTTGATGTGCAAGTCGTGATGACCGAAGCGGCTTGCCATTTCATCACACCGACCACGATGCAGGGGCTGTCCGGGAAGCCGGTTCTGATCGACCAGTGGGATCAGGGTGTGCCGAACGGCATGCCGCACATCAGTCTGGGCCGCGCCGCGGATGCGATCGTGATCGC
>JAJDNO010000041.1 GCA_022340615.1 Gallionella sp.
CTGGATGTCGATGCGGTCCAGCAGTGGCCCGGAGATTTTATTGCGATAGCGCGATATCTGATCCGGGGTACAGCGGCACTTGCCGTTGAAATGGCCAAGGTAGCCGCACGGGCACGGGTTCATCGCCGCGATCAACTGGAACTGGGCCGGGAAGTCCGCGCGGCGTGCGGCCCGGGAAACGGTGATATGGCCTGATTCCATCGGTTCGCGCAGTACTTCCAGCACGCTGCGGTCGAATTCGGGCAATTCGTCGAGAAACAGCACGCCATGCAGCGCCATCGAGATCTCGCCGGGGCGCGGGTTGCTGCCGCCGCCGACCAGGGCCACGCCGGAAGCAGTGTGGTGCGGCGCGCGATAGGGGCGGGTCTTCCATCTTGATACATCGAAATTGCCATCCAGCGATTGCAGCGCTGCGCTCTGCAGCGCCTCGGCCTCTGTCATTTGGGGCAGGATGCCTGGAAAGCGTGCCGCGAGCATGGATTTGCCGGTGCCCGGCGGACCCATCATCAGCACACTGTGCCCGCCTGCCGCGGCGATCTCCAGTGCGCGCTTGGCGTGTGCCTGTCCCTTTACTTCGCTGATGTCCGGATATCGGGGCGGTGCGGTCTGCGGCCGGCTGGCCCAGGGTAAAATGGATTCGTGCCCGGTGAAATGTGCCGCCACCTGCAAAAGCGTTTGCGCCGGATACACGGTAGCGTCCTCCACCAGAGCGGCCTCTGCGGCATTTGCCTCGGGAAGCAGGAAGGCGCGTCCGCTGCTGACCGCGCGATAGGTCATCGCCAGCGCGCCGCGTATCGCGCGCAGTTCGCCGGTCAGTGCGAGTTCGCCGGCGTATTCGTATTCGCCCAGTTTGTCGGATGGTATCTGTCCGGTCGCAGCGAGGATGCCGAGTGCGATCGGGAGATCGAAACGCCCGCTCTCCTTGGGCAAATCGGCAGGGGCGAGATTGACGGTGATGCGGCGCGCGGGAAAATCGAAACGGCTGTTCAGCAGCGCGGCGCGCACGCGATCCTTGCTTTCCTTGACCTCGGTTTCCGGCAGACCAACGATCGTGAAGTTGGGCAGGCCGTTGGCGATGTGCACTTCGACGGTAACCAAAGCCGCTTCCATGCCGGAAAGTGCACGGCTGTAAAGCACAGCCAGACCCATATCATTTTGCAGCCGTGTTGAGTTGCGCTTCCAGCTCGGCGACGCGGGCCTCAAGTTCGGTCAGTTTCCCCCGGGTGCGCGCCAGCACCTGGGTTTGCACGTCGAATTCTTCCCGGGTCACCAGGTCAAGCCTGGTGAAACCCTGTGCAAGCAGCGCGCGCATGTTCTTTTCGATGTCCTTTGCGGGGCTGCTGTTTGCCGCCGCGCTTAGCTTGGCGGAGAGATCATCCAGTAATTTTGTATTCAACATGGCATTGCTCCTGTGTGGCTTTGTGCTTGCAGCCAGTGTAGCAAAATTCACCCCGCAGACAATCTTCTCAACGATAACAGGATGACGCACACAAGCGGTGCGCAATAGCTTTTGTGCGCAAGATATTGGTGCATGAATGATTTGTTACAAATAGGCATGCCAACTATCTTATTGTTTAAATGACAAAAATAACTTTGGCACGCATTCTGCTGATAATCAAGCGCGGAAATATTTACCCCGCTTATTAACTCAACCAGAAAAGGAACGCATCATGATGACACGCAAATTATTGAGCTCGTTGATCCTGGCTGCCATGGCAGTACCAGCTGTGGCAATGGCAGATTCGCCGTTTTCCGGAAATGTCAGCCTGACTACCGATTACCTGTTCCGTGGGATTACGCAAACTGATCACGGTGGTGCTATCCAGGGTGGTTTTGACTACGCAAATCCGAATGGCCTTTATGCCGGTGTTTGGGCTTCCAACATCAGCTGGCTGTATACCGCACAAGGATATATTGGTGCATCTAGCCTGGAATTAGATACCTATGCCGGATATTCGGGCAGTTTTGCGACAGATTTCAGCTATGACGTGGGCGTTTTGCGCTACAACTATGGCGGTAACGCCAACGGCGCAGTTAATGCCGACACAAATGAAATTTATGGTTCACTCGGCTGGAAGTGGATATCCGCTAAATACTCCCGTAGCACCGGCAATCTGTTTGGTTTTACTGATTCTTCCGGCTCCGGATACCTGGAATTGAACGGCAGCTACACGCTTGCTGGTCCGGCTGTCGACCTGAGCGCGCACTATGGCAAGCAATCCATACCCAACAATAGCGGTTCTGAATATAGCGACTACAACGTAAAAGCTGCCAAGGATTTCGGAGGCTATACCTGGGCGTTCATGGTCAGCAATACCGACATAACAGGCGATTCAGCCAGGGGCGTCCTGTCAGTGTCTCACTCGATGTAATTATTTTACCGGGCGGGCAAAGACCCGCCCACACAAAGGAGAAAGCTATGAAGATGGTCGTTGCTATCATCAAGCCGTTCAAGCTCGACGAGGTGCGTGAAGCGCTTTCCGCCATAGGCGTGCAAGGCATCACTGTTACCGAAGTCAAGGGCTTTGGCCGGCAAAAAGGGCACACCGAACTGTATCGCGGAGCCGAATATGTGGTGGATTTCCTGCCTAAAGTGAAGCTGGAAGCCGCAGTTCAAACCGAAATGCTCGATCGTGTTGTCGAGGCGATTGAAAAAGCGGCTAATACCGGCAAGATCGGCGACGGCAAGATTTTCGTTTCCGACCTCGAACAAGTCATCCGCATCCGCACCGGCGAGTCCGGCGCAGAAGCGTTGTAAGGAGAACCACATGAAAAAATTATTTGCACTCTTTACCTTGGTGGCAATGCTGACCGGCATGTCCGCAATGGCCTATGCCGATGATGCAACTCCGGCAACGGCTGCTCCGGCTACGACAATGGCCCCTGCTGCGGCTCCCGCAGCACCGGCGCCCGCTCCTGAGGCTGCTCCCGTACTGGATACCGGCGCAACCGCCTGGATGCTGACTTCGACCGCGCTGGTGCTGATGATGACGATTCCAGGATTGGCGCTGTTCTACGGCGGCATGGTCCGGAAGAAGAATGTCCTCGATACCATGATGCAAAGCTTTGCAATTACCTGCCTGATTACCGTGGTCTGGATGGTGGCCGGTTACAGCATCGCCTTTGACACTACAGGTATGGCGAAAGGGGTCACGAACTTCTATTCATTCTTCGGCAGCCTGAACAATCTGTTCCTGTCAAACATGACCATGAAGAGCATGACGGGCGGCATACCCGAGTCGGTATTCATGACTTTCCAGATGACTTTCGCGATCATCACCCCGGCGCTGATCACCGGTGCCTTTGCCGACCGCATGAAGTTTTCAACCATGCTGGTATTCATGGTGCTGTGGTCTCTGCTGATTTACTCGCCGATCGCGCACATGGTCTGGTCCGGTGACGGCGGCTTCCTGTGGGATATGGGCGTTCTGGACTTTGCCGGCGGTACTGTTGTGCATATCAACGCTGGTGTGGCAGGGCTGGTTACCGCTCTGATGCTTGGACCACGTCTTGGCTACGGCAAGGAACCAATGGCTCCGCATAACCTGGTATTGACAGTGATTGGCGCTGCTCTGCTGTGGGTGGGCTGGTTCGGCTTCAACGCTGGTTCAGCAGTTGCTGCCGACGGTCGTGCCGGTATGGCCATGGCTGTTACGCAAATCGCTACCGGTACTGCAGCACTTGGCTGGATGTTCGCTGAGTGGATCTTCAAGGGCAAACCCAGCGTACTGGGCATTGCTTCCGGTGCAGTAGCCGGCCTGGTTGCGATCACTCCGGCTTCCGGTTTTGTCGGACCTGTAGGCGCACTGGTAATCGGCGTTGCTGCCGGCGTGATCTGCTTCTGGGCAGCCACTTCGCTGAAGCACATGTTCGGCTACGATGATTCGCTGGATGCATTCGGAGTACACGCCATTGGCGGTATTGTCGGCGCGCTGCTTACCGGCTACTTCGCGATCGAGTCCATCGGCGGCACGGCAGGCAGCATGGCACAGGTCTGGATCCAGGCCAAAGGTGTTGCGATCACCATCGCTTACACCGCCATTGGGACATACATCATCCTCAAAGTGCTGGATATGGTCATGGGTCTGCGTGTTACTGAAGAACAGGAACGCGAAGGTCTGGACATCGCACTGCACGGAGAGCGTGTGGAATGATCGTGTAACAACCCGGACGGGTGCCCGTGGTACTCGTCCGCATTCAAAAGTTTATGTAAACCTCCCCGAAGCGCAATGCTTCGATTCAGGGCACCGCAAGGTGCCCTCTTTTTTTTGTCGCGCGAAAAGTTCGTGCTGATTGCGGCCTAACAATCGATAGCCGAAATGGTACTGAATGCTGTCAGCCAGCGCGAGAATTGCCCAAGTATGAACGGTAGCGCGGAACTTGGTCTGGCTCGCCTATTGCTGATCAAGACTGGCTGCACGGCGAATACGGAAAGATAAGAATCCTTATGATCGATGACCTAAGAGACTGGGCAGCATGGCTGAAGGCGAGCCTGGAGATCACGAACCAGCCTTGCCATAAATATTCTGTAACAAAAATCCGCTGCACCAATTAAATGCATCACATAGGATGCACGCACTAAAAACCCTATCATAATTGTTGACGAAAAATTCTAACTACCTGATTTTATGTGCCCGTACGTTTGGCATAACTATTGCTGAACCTTACGTACGTTACATAGACGTGAGGTGACACCATGCAAGAAATCAATTCAATCTTCTTTTCTGGGCTTATTGAATCCAGTGATGTTCTCTTAGAAGGCATGCGCGGGTTTACGCGCCGCTTGAATTTCTCTGTCAGCAACGGGCTGAACAATTTTCATGGCCGGTCGAATAAAAGACTTTTCCTGTCTACTACTGCCAGTCTCGCGAGCAGGCGAGAAGTTGCGATCATGTACTCGGGGCATACCAGTGAATCCTTGATGGTGACCTTCGAGCGCATGGCGATCCCGGACGGACGGTATACACTCGGCCAGCTGCTGTGCAACTTGTATAAGCGCGGTGACCAGTGGGTGGATGAGCTTGATGACGACAACTTGGTTTGTACTGTCAATGGCCGGGAAGCGAAGTTGTTCGACACAATAGAGGCGGGTGCGGAGATTCGCATCTCTTCGTGATGATCCGGTTTTGATGCGTGAATCGGCAACGATGGAGGTAGAAGGATGAGCTACGAAATCGTATTTACAGAAATTTTCGCAGGCTGTTTGTTCGCAACAGCGCTTGTCGCCTTTCGCATCAGGCTGGAGAAGGTCCGTAACCCTGGGTCGCGCACCAAAGCTAGCCGCCACACTTTCCAAAA
>JAJDNO010000011.1 GCA_022340615.1 Gallionella sp.
GTCGGCGAGCACAACGGCCGTACCGTGCTGTCGGCAGAGCAGGGGCCTTTCGGGCTTGCTCTGGCGGCCGCCGCTGAAGATGGATCCGATGCCTGGCAGCGTTGCTCGGCAGGCTGTCTGGAGGCCAGCGACGGCTGGCAGGATTTCGACCGGCATGGGCGAATGACCTGGCAATATGACAATGCTGGACCGGGTGCGGTCACGCTGATGGGCGAGCTGACGGCGCGCCAAGCCACGCTGGCGCTCGGCCTCGGTACCAGTCCCGGCGCGGCTGCGACACTTGCGGTATCCAGCCTGATGGATGATTTTTCGGCGGCCTGGGACAGGCAATGCCGGGTCTGGGAATCCTGGATGGCGGTGTGCAGTTATCCCGAACTGCCCGACAATCTGCACGAGATGCTCGTGCTGTCCGGCATGGTGCTCAAGGTACACCAGGACCGGACCTATGCCGGCGCCGCGGTGGCAAGCCTTGCGGTACCCTGGGGCGAAAGCAGCCAGAGCCGCGGCGGCTATCATCTGGTGTGGTGCCGCGATCTGGTGGAAACCGCCGGTGCGCTGGTCGCGATGGGCGCGTTCGATGATGCACGCGACGTGCTGCGATACCTGATCGCGACGCAGCAGCAGGACGGCCACTGGCTGCAGAACCAGTGGCTGGGCGGTGCACCGTTCTGGCAGGGGATACAGCTGGACGAGGCCGCGTTCCCGGTTCTGCTTGCTTCTTCGTTGCGCGAACAGGATGCGCTGAACGGCATCCCGGTTACCGACATGGTGAGGCGGGCGCTCACCTTCATTGCCCGCGAAGGTCCCACCACCGGACAGGACCGCTGGGAGGAGGATCCCGGTGTGAATACGTTCACGCTTGCGATCGTGATCGCGGCGCTGGTCGAAGGCAGCACCTTTCTCGACGGGGAGGCGCGGGAATTTGCACTGCTGCTCGCGGACAACTGGAATGCGCATCTTGATGACTGGACAATTGCGAAGGATACGCCCCTGGCGCGGCGTGTCGGGGTGGCCGGATATTACATCCGCACCGCGCCTGCGGATGCGCTGGTGCACGATGGCGCACAGGCCGAGCATATCCTGATCAAGAACCGCGCCCGCGATCCCGACCTGCCTGCCGATGAACAGATCGGGACGGACTTCCTGCAGTTGGTCCGCTACGGACTGCGCCGCCCCGACGACCCTGACATTCTCGCCAGCCTGAAAGTCGTCGACCATCTGCTCAGGACGGATACGCCCAACGGTCCGGTCTGGCACCGCTACAACGGCGATGGCTACGGCGAACACAACGACGGGAGTCCTTTCGACGGAACCGGGCGCGGGCGCGGCTGGCCGCTGCTGACCGGCGAACGGGGCCACTACGCCCTGCTGTCCGGAGAAGATCCGCTGAACTATCTGCAGTCGATGGCGGCGATGACCGGCTCGGCAGGCCTGATTCCGGAGCAGGTTTGGGATTGGGAGCCGATACCCGAGCACCATCTGGAACCGGGCAAGCCGAGCGGATCGGCGATGCCGCTGGTCTGGGCGCACGGGGAGTTCATCAAGTTGTGCTACAGCCGTGCTCAGGGTTATCCGGTGGACCGTCCGGTCGCCACCTGGAACCGCTATAAGGGTAAGCGACCCGCCATTTCCCATCATATCTGGGGTCCGATATTTCGCCCGCGCCATATCAGTGTGGGAAATCGGTTCACCATTGCGCTCAGGGCGCCAGCCCGCGTGCATTGGGGCAGCAACGGCTGGAAAGATATCCGGGACAGCGACACCCGTGATACCGGACTGGGTGTTTATATCGCCGATCTTCCGTTCGAACGCCTCAACGCCGGGGATACGGTTCAATTCACGTTCTTCTGGCTGGGGCAGGAAACATGGGAAGGCCAGGATTACGAAGTGCAGCTAATCGGCTAGAAAAGGAGAGTAGATGATTTCGATCGAACTGCAGGGCCGCAAGGCGCTGATCACCGGAGGGGATTCCGGCCTCGGCGCCGCGACTGCCAAATCACTGGCTGAAGCGGGTGCCGATGTCGCGATTACCTATCGTTTCAAATCCGACGCGGCGGAAAAGGTGGCGGAAGTGATCAGGTCATATGGGGTAAACGCTTACATTTTCCGGTTGGATAACATCTCGAAGAAGGAAGAGGTAGATGCGCTGTTCCAGCAGGTCGACCAGCAACTTGGCGGACTGGATATCCTGGTTAACAATGCCGGCACGGACGGTCCGCGCGCGATGTGCGCAGACAGCGACATCGCGGCCTGGTGCCAGGTGGTCGAGATCGACCTGTTCGGCCCTTATTACTGTGCCCGCAAGGCGGTGGAGAGGATGCGCAAGCAGGAGCACGGCGTCATCATCAACACCAGTTCGGTGCACGAGTTCATCCCGTGGGCCGGCTATAGCGCCTACACCAGCGCAAAGGCAGGACTGAGCATGTTCAGCAAGACGCTGGCCCAGGAAGTTGCAACACTGGGCATACGGGTGATCGCAATCGCGCCCGGCGCAATCAAGACGCCGATCAATGCCAATGTCTGGCAGGACCCGAAAGGACTGGCCGATCTCGACGATAAAATTCCGATGGGCCGGGTCGGCGAGCCGGACGAGGTCGGGCACGCGATTGCGTTTCTGTGCAGCGATCTGGCCAGTTACATTACCGGCATCACCATTCCGGTCGACGGTGGCATGCTGCTGTACCCGGATTTCCGCCAGGGCGGCTGACGGAAGTTGTGCCAGGCATCTCCACTTTCCGAATCAAACCGGTGGTGGTGCAGCGGTATCTATATGCACGGTGCGCGTCGGGAACGCAATCTGGGCGCCATGCCGGTCGATGATTTCGGCCACCTTCAGCAACACGTCCTGTTTCACCTTGTGGTAGTGGATCCAGTTCGTGGTCCTGGTGAAAGTGTAGATAAAGAAGTCCAGTGACGATGCATTGAATGTGTTGAAGTTGACGATCAGAGTCTGGGTCGTATCGATCTCCGGGTGATTCTGCAGCATGGCTCTCACGTCTGACACGATGGCGTCCATCATGCCGATGTCTTCGTAGCGGATACCGATGATCTCCTTGATGCGACGATGCGTCATTCGCGACGGGTTCTCCACCACGATGGTGGTAAAAAGCGCATTCGGAACGTAGATCGGGTTCTTGTTGAATGCGCGCACCCGCGTGTGGCGCCAGCTGATGTATTCCACCGTGCCTTCGATTGCCTTGTCTGGCGAGCGTATCCAGTCGCCGACACTGAAGGGGCGGTCCAGGTAGATGGTGAGGCCGCCAAAAAAATTGGCCAGCAAATCTTTTGCGGCAAATCCGACGGCGAGACCGCCGATTCCACCGGCAGCCAATATTCCCGAGACACTGAAGCCGAAGGTTTGCAGCGATACCAGGACGGTGGTGATGATCACCGTCAGACGGGCAAGTTTCGACAGCGCGTCCAGGGTGGTGTGGTCTACTTCCTCGCCTTTTTGTGTGTGTATTTCGACGATGTTGCGGGTGGAGTTGCGAATCAGCCGCAACAAAAACCAGGCAAGGCAGACGACAATGCCTACATCGCGTATCTGCGGCACGAAATCGAAGATGGCGCCGCCGCGTTCCTTGCCCACGATGTCGGCCGCCAAGGCAAGGCCGACCAGCCAGATGATGATCGGTACCGGCCGTTTCGCCGCTTCAACCAGCGCATCGTCCCATGGACTCGAGGTCAGGCGGGTGAATTTTCCCGCATAGCGCAGCAGCAAGTGGGATATCGCGTTGACCAGAGTGGTCGCGAGGACGATTACGAAGATTTGAAGAAACAGCGGCTCCGCAAGGTGGGAAAGCCCCAGTTTATCGGATAGTGCATTCATATCCATTGGTTAACTGTTGATTCGGGAAAGGGTGAGAGGTAATTTTAGCAGACCTGATTATCGAACACGGTATCACTATTCCGGTCGACGGGGGCATGCTGCCATACCCGGTTTTCCGCAGGGATAGCGGAACAGAAATTTGGTAATAAATCCGCCAGGCGCTGGCCGGCAAGTAAGCATCGGCCGGCAATGGCGACACCGAGCATTTTTGTCAGCAATGCGTAACGGTCTCGAGTAACAACACTTGATGCGATACCGCCGAGATGCAAGGACACCGTCGAGGCTCAGCAACGGCATCGACCCCATCTGATTGAATGGTTGTGCGATTTCGCGCATGCGCAGCGCGAGGCGATGGACGGAAACGATATATAACTCTTGATTATTGCTATTCTTGCCGTTGATCCTGCTTTTTCTACCGCTTGTCAGATTTTCCAATTGAATATATTAAAAATTCATTAGAATTGAAAAGAGTGGGGGGGACTTTGCCGCACAGAATCAATTTATGGCTATTTGAATATTCCAATCAATCATTTGTGCTGTCATTACGTCAGGAAAAAATATGAAATTCCAAGGTATACACAATTCAATGTTGATTTGCGCAGGCCTTGTTGTCGCGCTGATACTCACTGCCTGCGGGGGGGGTGGCGGTGGTGGATCATCAGCAGGCAACGTGGGAGCGCTGAATATTCACTTGGCGGACGCGCCGGGATGCGGTTATAACAACGTTTTCGTCACGGTAGATCATTTGGAAATTTCTACGGATGGAAACAGCTGGAAGACAATTCCACTAGACTCATCTGTCTCCCAGCCAATTGACCTGCTCAGTCTGAGGAATGGGGCCGTGCTCACTTTGGCGCAGACGGAACTCACGGAGGGTACCTATCAGCAGGTTCGTTTGGTTTTGAAGGCCAATAATGGAAATTATCAACCGTGGCTCAATGCTGTGGTTCTCGCAGGAAACCCGAGTCAATTCGCATTGACGACGCCGAGTGGCCAGCAAAGTGGATTCAAGATACTCAATCCCATTACGATTAAAAATGGGGCGGCGGTGGACTTGGTGCTTGATTTCAATGCCTGCAAGTCCGTTGTGGCGGCAGGAACAAGTGGCCAATATCTTCTCAAGCCTGTGGTGACAGCCACGACAACGGTTATGAGTGGCACCATCTCCGGGTTTGCGCTGGCAGGTTCGGAAGTGTCCGCTTATGCGGAAGATACCAACACATCCTATGTCTCAGGAACAGTCATCCCCGGCAACTCGGGGTCGGGTCAATTCAATCTTGGGCCCATTCCGGATAGCTCTGTTCCGACGGGAAATCTGGTTGATGTGGTGATCGTGCCACCCGCAATTTCTGGCCAGGGAGCCATTGTTATCCAGGGCGTTCCAGTCACTGCGGGATCGACAACCTGGCTCTCGCCACCTGACGGAAAGTCGCCCTTCAATGGAACCTCGGCAACCGCGTCAACAATAAATACCGTCTCGGGGAAAGTGTGGTTTTTGCCCAATAGTAATTTTAAGAAGTATCCCGCGCCTTTTCCCGGAAATGCCAGTCTTCCCGGAATTGCCAATGTTTCGGCGAGTCAGACGATCACCAGTTTGGCGCGCACATATCAGATCGCTGCTACAACCTCGAACTTTTTTACGCGTTTCTATAGCCTCTCACTTGCGTCTTCGGGCCCCTGGTTGGGAAGCTACAGCAAGACTTTGCCGCTTGTCTTGACTGAAGATACTTCAGGCGCGGATGCCGGAATATACAGTTTGGTAGCGAGTGACTCGATGGGCCCTGGTCCGGCGCAGACCATTAATGTCAGTTCGGGTTCATCTTCAGTCGATTTTACGTTGAGCAAGTAAATCCTTCAGGACGGTTCTCGCATTACCCTCCAGATGCAGCGCAGAAGCCGCAGCAGGGAAATGCGACGCCGGATTTGAAAGCACTTAACGCGCCATACACGACTTCGCTCGTCTCCGGTTCGGTATTTTCAGGCTCGTGTGCGACCGTCATGGGCAACTTTTCCGGTTGTCTGCCATGATATAGCTCTGGTCTATTGAAGCGGAAATGAGAAGCTCGCCCTGTAAAGTGAAACCGGAAAGTTGATAAATTTAGACAGAGGCGAGCAGGTAAGCGCCGCTGGCTGCAATTGCAACCCCCAGCATTTTTGCCAGCAATGCGTGATGCTTGCGTGTGGCGGCCCCTAACGCGATGCCGCCGAGATGCAAGGACGCCGTCGCGGCAAGGAAGCCCAGCGCATATTCCATCGGAGCTGCCGACGCTGGCAGTTCCAGTCCGTGTGCGTATCCGTGCATAAGGCCGAACACCCCGGCAACTGCCATGCTGAGTGCTACAGGCAATTGCAGCGACAACGCAATCAGTAACCCCATCGCCAATACCGAGGTTGCGATACCGGCCTCGACCAGCGGCAGCGATTGCCATTGCATCGCAATGCCCGCGCCGACCACGAGCATGGTCATGAATGTTGCGGGCAGCAGCCAGATTTTACGTCTGCCGTTCTTCCCCTGGGCAGCCCACAATCCCACGGCCACCATTGCGAGCAGGTGATCCATTCCCGAGAACGGATGAATCAGTCCCGCGGCGAAGCCGGATACATCGTGGCCGGGATGTGCGAACGCGGTGCTGCTTGCACCGAACAAAAGCATTGCGACCAGAATTTTCGTGCTTGCATTGCGCATGAGATTTCTCCTTGTTGGCTTACCTGATTTTGACCTTGACCAGCTCTTCCCCGTCCGGATCGGTCACATGTACCGCGCAGGCGATGCACGGATCGAAGCTGTGTATGGTGCGCAGTATCTCGATCGGCTGTTTCGGGTCGTACATCTGGTGGCCCTTCAGCGCGGCCTCGTAAGGCCCGTCCTGTCCCTGCGCATCGCGCGGACCGGCATTCCAGGTACTCGGCACGACCGCCTGGTAATTGTCGATCTTCGCATCCTTGATCACGATCCAGTGCGCCAGCGCGCCGCGCGGCGCCTCGGTGTAGCCGACGCCTTTCGCAACTGAGGGCCAGCTGGACGGTTCCCACAGTTTGTCGTTGTGTGTTTTCACATCGCCGGCCTTGATGTTGGCGATCAGCTGGTCATACCAGCCCTGCATTGCATCCGCGAATATCTTGGTTTCCAGCGTGCGCGCGGCGGTGCGGCCCAGTGTCGAATACAGTGCGGTCACCGGCAGGTCGAGTTTGTGCAGCGTCATGTTCACCAGTTCTGTGGCCTGCGCGTTTCCTTTCGCATACAGCATCAGCACCCGCGCCAGCGGTCCGACTTCCATAGCCTTGCCCTGCCAGCGCGGCGACTTGAGCCATGAGTAGGATGCATCGGTGTCGAGGTTGGCATAGGGTGGTTTGGGCCCGGTGTAGTTCAGTTCGGTCTCCCCCTTGTAGGGATGAAGCCCCTTGTCCTTGCCGACGCTGTAGTCGTACCAGGAATGCGTGACGAATTCCTGGATCTGATTCTCTGCATTCAAGTCGACCGGATGGATCGTGGACAGGTCGCGATTCAGGATCACGCCTGAAGGGACGAGGAAGGTCGATGTATCGCTCATGCCCTTTTCCGGGAAATCGCCATAGGTCATGAAATTGCCGATTCCTTCGCCCTGTTTGCTCCAGTCCTTGTAGAAACCGGCGATCGCGAGCGTGTCCGGCACATACACCTGGTCGACGAAGTTGCGCATCTGTTCGATGATGCTGCGAACTTTTTCCAGACCCAGCATGTTGACTGAAGTGGCCGCTTCGCCGCCGCGAAAATGCGGACCTTTGCCCTGCCCCTGGTGTTGCGGATGGACGCTGATCGCACACGGTACTCCGCCGACCAGGAAATTGGGATGCGGGTTCTTGCCGCCGAAGATCGCATGCAGCTTCGCGACGTCGCGCTGCCAAGCCAGTGCATCAAGGTAATGCGCGACCGCCATCAGGTTCGCTTCCGGCGGCAGCTTGTAGGCCGGATGTCCCCAGTAGCCGTTAGCGAAGATGCCGAGCTGGCCGCCCTCGACGAAGGTCTTGAGGCGTTTCTGAACGTCGGCGAAGTAACCCGGCGACGATCTCGGGTAGGCAGGGCTGACGGTCTGCGCCAGGGTGGAGGTGGCCTTCGGATCGGCGTTCAGTGCAGACACCACGTCCACCCAGTCCAGCGCGTGCAGGTGATAGAAGTGCATCACGTGGTCGTGCACATACTGTGCCGCGATCATCAGGTTGCGGATCAGTTGCGCATTCGGCGGCACTTCGTAATTCAATGCATTCTCCACCGCGCGCACCGATGCGATGCCGTGCACCAGCGTGCACACGCCGCAGATGCGCTGCGCGAACGCCCACGCGTCTCGAGGGTCGCGGCCCCGGAGGATGATCTCGATGCCGCGCACCATGGTGCCGGCGCTGGAGGCGCGCGTAATGCGGTTGTCCGAATCGGTTTCCGCCTCGATGCGCAGATGGCCTTCGATGCGGGTGATTGGATCGACAACGACAGTTTGTGTCATATTGTGTTCCTCAATTGTTCAGAAATTCTGCCAGGATGCGGTATTGCGCCGCAGCCTCGACGTTGTCGGTGCCGTCGCCATTGGCAATGTGCTCGCAAGTGCGGGCCATGCGTGCATGCATCGCGGCTTCCCAGGCGGGGCTTTCGCCCGGTTGTGGAGGCTTCAGGCCGGCCAGCACGGATTGAGCTACGAAGTGGCTGGCCTGGCTGATCCAGTTGCAATCGTGGCCGCACTGGGTGTAGCTGTCCACGCTGACGGCATTGGCCGACCGGAATGCGGTGGCGAGTTCGTCGTTGGCGATGTTGGCACGTTTGGCCAGGTCTATCGCGGTCTTCAATCGATGGTCCTTGCTAAGCGCAAGAACGTTCTCCGCGAAAAGTGCTGCGACAAGACGCTGGCTGACATCGGGTAGCTTTTTCAGCGCGGACTTGAACTCTGCATCGTTGCTGATATTCATCGTCAATTCTCCGTTAATCCAAAATAATGCATCAGATGAAAATATTCTTTCTCACTTGCGCCGTGTGCTGCGGCCGTTCCCGCCCCGGATGCTGCGCAACGCCGTGTCACGGCCGCTACTCTCCTTCCACCAGGTGTTTTGCGAGCGTTTCGGTTACCCCCACCACCGGGATGCTCATCTTGTAATGCTCCATTCCTTCCTCGATCACGATGCGGCAATTGGCACAGGCGGTGACCAGGGTCTTGGCACCGGTTTTTTCGAGCTGCGTTTTCTTGACCTTGAACGCCTCCAGCCTCAGTGGCACGGCTTCCTCGATCGCGCTGACGCCACCGCCACCGCCGCAACACCAGTTCATCTTGCCGGTGTCATCCATTTCGACAAAATCCTTTGCGACCATCTTCAGCAGATTGCGCGGCTGATCGAACACGCCGCCGCGCCGAACCAGCTGGCACGGATCGTGGAAGGTGAGTCGCGCTTCCTCGAAGCCCTGTGTCTTGAGCAAGCCCTGGGTGCGGAATCCATCCAGCACTTCCAGGATATGCAGCACTTCGAACGGGTAGGGCTGCCCGACCAGGTTGGGGCCTTCCCAGCGCAACGCAGTGTAGGCATGGCCGCACTCGGGGCTGATCACGGTTTTCACCTTGAGTCTCTCCGCACCGTCGACGATGCGCTGCACCAGAACCTTCGCGATATCCGAGACGCCGATCTGGATGCCGCTGTTGGTTGCCTCGAATGCTTCCGAACACAGCGTCCAGCTCTTGCCGGCCTGCTTCATGATTTTCGCGATCGCGCCGAGGTATTCCGGAAAGTTGATGATTTCCATCGACGACATCAGCACCATGTATTCCGCGCCGACCGCGTCGAGCGGGATGTCGATGCCGGTATCCGCCTTTACATGCCTCATCTGCGCCTGCACCGCGGGAAGCTTCACGCCCATCGGGCTGCCGATCTCGACTGCGCGCGTCGATGCTCCGATCAGCCCTTCCGGAGCGTGCCCTGAGATCGCCATGCCTTCGCGCAGCTTGCGCACCATGTACACGATGTCGTTACCTACCGGACAGACCAGTGAACAGCGACCGCACATCGTGCAACTGTCATAGACCAGCGGTTTCCACTCTTCGAGTTCTGCATCACTGACCGGCTTGGACAGGCCCAGCATTTTTCCGATGCGGCCTAGCAGCGTGTATTCCTGTTTGTAAACCCGCCGCAGCGGTTCAAGTTTATGGATAGGCGTGTATTTCGGGTCGCCGGTTTCGGTGTAGAACAGGCAGGCTTCGGCACACAGCCCGCAATGCACGCAGCTGCTGAAGTAGCTCGCGATCGGCGCGTCGATCATTTCCTTCAGCACGCTGATCCCTTTGTCGAGAGAGGCTGTCATACCGGCACTCCTTTATGGCCGTTTGCATTGCCGTTGTACCAGCGTGATCCCCACAGCGTGAATACATGGATCAGCTTGGTGAATGGCAGAAAAGCCAGCAGCAGTTCCACGCTCAGGATGTGCAGCGCGAGCATCGCGGTGTAAGGCAGCAACAGATGCCTGGATGCAAGATAGCCGGTCAGCACCGGCAGAAAAGTGAGTGCCCAGCCGGCATAGTCGCCGAAGGTGGAGAGGAAACGCTTGACCGGTTTGTTGATGCGTTCCGCCAGCACCAGCAGCATGGTTGCCAGCGTGACCACCGCGGTGGCATCGATGAATTGCGTGGGCAGGCCGGGCCATGACAGGCCGGTCAATTCCTGGAGCAGCTTGATGTGCTGCGCGAACAGGAACACGATTATGAACAGGCCGATGTGAAACACATAACCGGCAACATAGCTGGTTGCCGAACGCTTGAACATGCCCGGCGGTGGGACGGAGCGGCGGAACATCGTGTGCAGCCCGGACGCACCGCTTCGGTGGCGGGGAACGGCGAGATCGCGCTTGCGCCCCAGCGAGTAGATCTCGACCAGCCGCCATAGCGTGCCCAGTACAAAAATCCCGATCGCAATATTCAGACCGGTGCTGCGCACCCAGGTTAAAAACAGATCTGCGTCCATGTCATTTCTCCAGGTCCTCGATCGTGGCTTTCTGATGGGCAGACTTTGCTGTCCCCTTCTTGATGCGATTCCCGATCGACACCGCAACACCCGCTGCCGCGCCGGCCACTGCCGCACCGGCGACATACTTCAGGGGACTGGCCGGCATCGACAACGCGCTGTAGAAACTGCCTGCATCCCAGAAATGCGGTTCCGAACAACCGAGACAGCCGTGTCCCGACTCGATCGGGAAACTGGTGCCGCCGTTCCACTTGGTCGTCGCGCAGGCGTTGTGGGTGACCGGCCCCTTGCAGCCAAGTTCGAACAGGCACCATCCGTTGCGCGCGCCTTCGTCGTCGAAGGTCTTCGCGAATTTGCCCTGGTCGTAGAAAGGGCGGCGATAGCAGCGGTCGTGTATGGTTTCGCCGTAAAAGGATTTCGGGCGCCCCAGATCGTCCAATTCGGGCAGCCCGCCGAAAGTCAGGTAATGCGCCAGCACGCCGGTGATCACCGCGGGAATGGGCGGGCAGCCGGAGATGTTGATGATGGGCTTGTCCTTGATGATGTCGGATACCGCCACCGCGCCGGTTGGATTCGGCTTCGCGTTGGGGATGCCGCCGAATGAGGCGCACGTTCCGACTGCGATGATCGCTGCCGCGCCTTTTGCCACCTCATGCAGCAGGTCGAGATTGGTACGCCCGGCTATGGTGGAATAGACGCCGCCATTATTCATCGGGATCGAACCGTCAACCACCAGCAGATATTTGCCGAAAAAATTCTTCATCGCGTCTTCACGGGATTTTTCCGCGCCGTAGCCGGAGGCGGCCTGCAGCGTGTGGTGATAATCCAGCGAGATCATGTTGAAGATCATATTTTCCAGCGTGGGTGAATACGAACGCGTCAGCGATTCGGTGCATCCGGTGCACTCCTGGAACGACAGCCAGATCACCGAAGGGCGCTTGGCCTTGACCAGCGCTTCTGCGATCGCGGTCGCGGTGCCAGGCGGCAGCGCCATCAGCGATGCCATAGCGGTGCAGAATTTCAGGAATGCGCGGCGGCTGATTCCCTGTTGCGCGAGACTGTCCCCCAAGGTTTCATGAATGGGGAATTCATGACTGTTTTTTTCGTGAATGGGAGCGTCGTGATCGTTCATTGCTGCACCTCTTCTTTGAGTTGGATGTGCAATAACGCCAGGCCGGAGCGGATGTCATCCGGCTGGCTGCTGAGGATTTCCGGGGCCGTCGTGATCTCAAGCATGTCTGCGACGATGTCGCCTTCCACGTTGTAGTGTGTGACCCACCACACGCCGGGATAACGCGTCTCGGTGATTTCACTCGGGCCGATTGCCTCAATGTGTGCGGAGACCTCGCCCTTCCCGAGCGCGTGTCGCAACCGTTCGTATTCGCCGGGCGCGAACGGCAGGCTGTTCAGGTCGATGCTGGCGGACGTGCCGTCGTTCGCCAGCCTTTCCAGCCGTGCGGCGATCTCAGTCAGCAACGCGCGAATGTTGCCGACGGAATAATCCGCCTCGGTCTGGGTGTAGATGGGGATGGTTTGCGGTTTCATGCCTGCCAATCTGCAGCGAGCCGCAAGGCGTGGCTGCATGCTTGTTGAATCGCGGCTGCGACCGGAGGGGAGGGCAGTTCGCCCCAGTCGATGTCGCGGGGCTGGATGCCGATCAGTGCGCGGCGATCGGGAAGCTGTTCGGCAAGGCGCGCAATCATCAACAGGTCGATCAGACTGACTTCGTGCACGCTGTGTTTTCGGTTGCCGCCGACGAAGGCATCCATCGCTTCGCCTTCGAAGATTTGTGTGGTGCCCGGTTCGCTGCCCAATTGTGCGGCGTCTATGACAATTAATTGTTCCGCATCCTCGATAGCGCCTGCCAGAGAAAAGCTCAGCGTGCCGCCGTCCATCAGCTCGATGCCGCTGTGCTCCGACAGCCTGTCTGCAAGATGCCGAATCGCATGCACTCCCGCGCCCTCGTCCTGTAACAGAACGTTGCCAATGCCGAGTATCAGCGTTTTATGGGGTGTCTTGCCGAGCGCACTCATGGTCTTGCTTCCTTGAGCTGACGACATCGCCAATCTAGCACCGTGATATCGAAACTTCAACCGAGTAATTTGGTCTTGTTTCCAAATGTTTTGGGTGCATCGCTGCTGCAATCAGGAGTAAACTTGCAAAACTCCATTCAATGGAATTCCCGCCATGTGTCTCGGCATTCCGATGCAAATCGTTGAGATCGACGGTTACAACGCGCGCTGCACGGCCAAGGGCGTGATGCGCGATGTCAGCCTGTTCATGCTGCAGGACGAACCTGTCGCGGTGGACGATTTCGTGATGGTGCATGTCGGCTATGCACTGCAGAAGATGACCGAGCAGGAAGCGCGTTCTTCGTGGGAGCTGCTCGATGAGATGCTGGCGGGGGAACACGACGTTAGGGAAACTAAATAGTTTTGCTGAAACGGGCGGGACCGATAAAGAAATCGAAAGTCAGATTCTCGGCCATTCCTGACCTTAGGAGTTGGTGGTCTTCTGTCCTGCATTTAGAATGCGGCTACTGCCGGCACCCGGCTTCATGTCGCCAAGACCGCGGCCAAATATCCATTGAATCCGATAGAAAACTGGCTAAAGAGGCATCAACCGCGCATCCGACGGTCACTAAACCTTTCCCTCATGCTGGGCATGGCCAACGGCATACTGGTTATCTTGCAGGCGTGGCTGTTAGCTTTCGTCATCAATGCTGCAGTCTTGCGGCATGAGTCGGAGGCGTCGGTCCTGCCGTGGCTCTGGCTCCTGTTGCCGCTCTTCATCATCCGTTTCTTTCTGGCCCTGGCCTCCGAACGCGCCGCATTTGAAGGTGCTGCAGAGATGCAGAAGGTGTTGCGCGAGCAGCTATACAATCATTGTCAGGCCTTGGGGCCGCTATGGCTGGCCTCGCGAGCGAGTGGCGATCTGGCCAACCGCGTGGCGACGGGCATCGAAGCGCTGCATGGCTATTACGCCCGCTGGCTTCCCAATCGGGCTCTGAGCGTGTTGCTGCCCCTGACGATCCTGGTTGCCGTGTTCCCTACTGACTGGGTGTCCGGCCTGGTATTGGTGCTGACTGCCCCATTTATCCCAGTCTTCATGATTCTCATCGGCAAAGGCGCCGAGGAACTCAACCAGCGCCAATGGCGGCAGTTGGCACGGATGAGCGGTCGCTTTCTGGACGCACTGCAGGGACTCACAACGCTCAAGCTGTTCAATGCCAGCCGGCACGAGGCGCAGGTCGTAGCGGATATCTCCGAGGACTACCGGACGAGCACCATGAAAGTGCTGCGCGTCGCCTTCCTTTCTTCGCTGGTTCTGGAATTTCTCTCTACCGTAAGCATCGCCGTCGTGGCAGTGCTCATCGGTTTCCGCCTGCTGTGGGGAGAAATTGCGTTTCTTCCTGGCTTCTTTGTCCTGCTGCTTGCACCCGAATACTACTTGCCGCTGCGTTCGCTCGGCGCCCATTACCACGCACGTATGGAGGCCATTGGCGCGGCGGAGGGTGTGGTAGAAATTTTACAGACACCGTTACCAGACCGAATGCCGCGTCAGGAAACCGTCCCTGTTCCGGACACGCTGTTGGGCGTGCAGTTCCAGAGTGTGGAATTTGCATACGAACCGGGCCGCCCGGCGCTGAGGGGAGCCACATTCAATGCGGAGGCGGGCTGTGTTACTGCGCTTGTAGGGACGAGCGGCGCGGGCAAGAGCACCGTCATGAACCTGCTCCTGGGTTTCGCCAAGCCACAGCACGGCAGCATACGGATCAACAACCTGGACCTTGCCCGCTTCGACGAAGCTGCGTGGTTGGAACACGTTGCCTGGGTTCCTCAGCACCCCCACGTGTTCGCCGGCACGTTGCGGGACAACATTCGCATGGCGCGGCCTGAAGCCACCGACGAAGAGGTGGAGGCCGCTGCCCGGGCGGCAGGCGCGCATGATTTCATACTCGCGATGCCCCAGCGCTATCACACGCCCATCGGTGAGCGTGGCGCAGGACTTTCGGGCGGCGAGGTTCAGCGCCTCGCGTTGGCAAGGGCGTTCCTGAAGAATGCCCCGCTGGTGTTGCTGGATGAAGCCACGGCGCATCTGGATGGCCATACGCAGGCGGCGGTAATCGACGCGATCGCCGAGCTGGCGCGAGGCCGCACCGTGATCATGGCCGCCCACCGTCTGAGCACCCTCGCTCTGGCGCATCACGTGGTGGTCCTGGAAGAGGGGCGGGTGGCCGAGGCTGGCGAGCGCGCGGCGTTGATGGCCAGCGGCCGCAGTTTCGCCCGCCTGGCACGCATAGGCAATGCGACGGGGGCGACGGCATGAGCAGCCGGATGCCATCTCCCGGAACCAGTTCCCGCGCCGACTTCTGGCGGCTTATCAAGCTATTGCTTCCATACAAGGGTTGGATGGCGGCGGGTTGCGCCCTGTCGCTGGCCACACTGCTGGCCAATGTCGGCCTGATGGCAGTATCGGGCTGGTTCATCACCTCCATGGCCCTCGCCGGTTTGGCCGGGGCGACGATGAATTATTTCACGCCCGCCGCATTGATTCGTTTTTTCGCGATCGTCCGTACCGGGGGAAGGTATCTGGAGCGGCTGGTCACCCATGAGGCCACGTTCCGTCTGCTGTCCGAATTGCGGGTGTGGTTCTATGCCCGCCTTGAACCCTTGGCACCCGCCCGCCTCATGAAATATCGGAGCCCCGACCTGGCGAATCGCATCCAGGCCGACATCGACACGCTGGATCAGGTCTATTTGAATTTCGTCGTGCCGGTAGTCGTAGCGGCGCTGGGGATCGCCATCATGGTGACGGCTCTGGCGTTCTTTAGCGGGCGGGTGGCAATTGCAGCGTTTGTCTTTTTGCTGCTGGCTGGCGTCGGTCTGCCGATTTATACCCGAAAGCGCGGCGATAAACCCGGAACGCTCCTGGTGGAGTCCCGCTCCGCATTGCGCAGCGCAGCGGTGGATGGACTTCAGGGGCTGGCAGAATTGCGCGTATACGGCGGGGTCGAGCGCCAGGCGCAACGCGTGATGGATATCTCCGGGCAGCATATCCAGGCCCAGCGGTCCCTGAGTCGGCTCAACGGATTTTCCCAGGGCAGCCTGGGTCTGCTGGTAAATCTGGCGCTTTGGTGCGCCGTGTTGCTGGCTTTGCCCCTGCTGGGATCCGGTGTGCTGCAGTCCCCCGAGTTGCCCATGCTGGCGCTCTTTGTACTGGCAAGCTTCGAGGCGGTGCTGCCTCTTCCGCGAGCATTGCAGGTTCTGGGCGAGGCGCTCGCAGCGGCGCGCCGCCTGTTCGAGATCATCGACGCCGAGCCTGCAGTGAAGTCCCCGGCGGGACCGTCGCCCGTGCCTGAAGATTCCAGCCTGCAGATACGGGGGCTGGAATTCCGGTACGACGAAGCTGCTCCGTGGGTGCTGAAAGGACTGGATCTGGAACTGCCCGAAGGCGGCCGTTTAGCCCTCGTTGGCGCAAGCGGAGCGGGCAAGAGCAGCCTGGTGCAGTTGCTGGTCCGCTTTTGGGAATACCAGGCGGGCGAAATCCGGCTGGGAGGACATGATCTGCGTGAATACCAGGCTGCCGACTTGCGGGAGCGCATCGCGGTCGTATCGCAGGACGCCTATCTGTTCAATGCGACGGTGCTGGAAAACCTGCTTCTGGCGCGTCCGAGCGCCACCGAAGGTGAGGTGGTGGAAGCCTGCCAGACGGCACGGATACACGATTTCATCATGACTCTCCCCGAGGGCTACCACACCGAACTGGGCGAGGCGGGAGCAAGGCTTTCGGGCGGCCAGGCCCGCCGCGTTGCCGTCGCCCGCGCGCTGCTTAAAAATGCTCCCCTTCTGATTCTCGATGAACCGACCGAGGGTCTGGACGCAGTCACCGAACAGGAGCTCCTGGCGGCCTTGGACCTGCTGATGCAAGGACGCAGTGTGCTGCTCATCACCCATCGCCTGACGATGCTCGCTCACCTGGTCGACAACGTGGCAGTAATCGAGGAGGGACGCATCGTCGAACAAGGGACGGTGGTGAAGCTGATGGCGAGCGACGGACCTTTCAGAAGGCTGCATGACGCCCTCGGGGCGTAATATTCCATTCGGCGAAACAAAAAAGCCGGGGACTGGGTCCCCGGCGGCATGGAAAATCCCGAATCGTTAACTTGGAAAGGTTAGCCGGGATTGCGATTCTTTTCTTCCTCCTGGGCGTCCAACAGCGCGCCGCCGGCAGCGGAGATCAGCACGATCATCACGGTGCCGACCAGCCATGCAAAGTACCAGGAAGCTTCGGCCCCCAGAATCACGCCGAGGACGATAACGAGAACAGCGATCACCAAGTAAAGCAGGAACTGGAAAAAGGTTTTCATCGTATCTCCTTAGTAAGCGTGATCGTCAGCTTCGACTGCGGAGCCCTTGACCTTGCCCCGCATGATATAGAA
>JAJDNO010000017.1 GCA_022340615.1 Gallionella sp.
AGGTAGGCGCCGTCCTGGCCGGTAATGCCGGTGATCAATGCGACTTTGGGCCGTTCAGGATGGGCTGTGGATTTTGTCATGGTTCGTTTCGCTGGTTTTGAACTTGGTGAGTTAAGTGAGAAGGTACAAGGTTCAAGTTACAAGGCACAAGGAAAACCCGGTTGCTTCTGTTTTTAACTTGCATCTTGTACCTTATACCTTGCATCTTAGTGTAACGCCTGATTGACCTTTTCCAGATCAGCCAGGTCTAGCGTACCCACCGCCTGTTTCAGGCGCAGTTCGCTCATCAGGTAATTGTACTGGGCCTGATATAAATCGCGGCGGGTTGAGTAAAGTTGCTGCTGCGCATTCAGCACATCGAGGTTGGTGCGCACGCCGACCTGCTGCCCCAGTTTGCTCGCATCCAGCACGCTCTGGCTTGAGGCAAGCGCCTGTTTCAGCGCCTGCACCTGTGAGACGCCGCTGACCACGCCGAGGTAGGCCTGCCGGGTCTGCTGCTCGACATTGCGCTGCGCATTTATCAATTCCTGCCTTGCGCGTTCGCGGTTCGCCTCTGCTTCGCGCCATCTGGAATTTACCGCACCGCCCTCAAACAACGGCATATTCAATTGCACGCCTATGCTCTTGCTGGTGGTGTCGGTGCCAATGCCGAAGCTGCCACCGTTGGCGTTGTTCCTGGAATAGTTGGCCACCATATCCACGGTCGGATAGTGTCCGCCGCGATTGCGCGCCACTTCCTTGTCGGCAATCTCGGCGCTCGCCTGTGCGATGGCCAGCTGCAAATTGCTCTGCTCAGCCTCACTGACCCATTTTTCTATGTTGGCGGGTTGCGGCACTTCCAGTTTGAAGTCTTTGCCGAGGGGGTCGAGTTCGCCCGGCGCCGCGTTGATCAGTTGCTGCAAAGCGCTGCGTTTGACTTCCAGGTTGTTCTTCGCGGCGATTTCCTGCGCGCCGGTCTGGTCATAACGCGCCTGCGCCTCCAGGGTGTCGGTGATCGTGGCGCTGCCCACTTCGAAGTTGCGTTTGGCCTGCTCGCGCTGTTCGGAAATGGCGTTCATTTGTGCATTTGCCAGTTCCACGCTGTCCTGGGCGATCAGCACGTCAAAATAGGCTTGCGCGACACGCACGATCAGGTCCTGCTCGGCAATCTTGTACTTCAGGTCGGATTGCATCGCCTGCAATTTGGATTCGCTATATGCCACCCAGTTTTGCTGGCGGAACAGCGGCTGCACCAGGGTCACGCCATATCCGTTGCTGTTGTAGCGGTCAGTGCCGCCGGTCAGCAGCGGCGGCACCGTCGGATTGAACTGCGTCGTCAGGTCGTTGATGGTGGTGTTCGCATTCAGGTTGACTGACGGCATCAGCAACGAGCGGCCCTGCGACAGTTTCTCCTGACCGGCTTGCTGGGCGGCACGCGCTGCGGCAATGACCGGGTCGTTCGCCTGTGCGGCGCGATAGGTCTGCAGCAGATCGGTAGCATTGGCCCCGCCGCTTGCAGCAAGCAACATTGCAAAAACAATTGATCCAGATTTCATGGGGTTACTCAATCGTGATATTAGAGCTATCTAATATGCCAGTTGCCAAGCAGGTTCGAAAACCCGCTCGGTCTCAAAATACGAACCGTTCCGGTTGCAGCGCGTTTTTCAGCGGGGCAACACAGGCCTCCATGATGTTGACTGATTCAAAGGTATCCTGCCCGACCCGGGTAATCAGCCTGGCTTCCATGGCCGGCGCATCGCCGACGATCGCGAACAGGCGTCCGCCGATATTCAGGCTGTTCTGGAATGAGGACGGCAGCACCGGGGTCGAACCGGTCAGCACGATCACGTCGTAGCTTGCGCCGCCACCCCAGCCCAGCGCAGCATCGCCGATTTCAAGCGTGATATTGTCGCGATGGTTGGCCTGCAGGCTCTGCTTCGCCATCTCACTCAACTCCGGCACGATTTCGACCGAGGTGACATGCCCGGCCAGCATTGAGAGCAGGGCGGCCAGATAACCGCTGCCGGTGCCGACCTCCAATACCTTTTCATTGCGGCCTATGTGCAGTTCCTGCAGCGTTCTCGCTTCCAGCTTGGGCTGCCACATCGACGCGCCATAACCCAGCGGAATTTCCAGATCCATGAACGCCATTTCGCGCATGCCTTTCGGCACGTAGAGTTCGCGGCGCATGTGCTTGAGCAATTCCAGAATCCGGGGGTCCAGCACTTCGCAGGGGCGAATCTGCTGCTCGATCATGTTAAAGCGTGCCTGTTCCATATCCAGCATTCCCTTCTCCCGATTCGGCCATATTGTTATTCAGCGGGGCAGTATAGCAAGCCCGTCGGGGGGGCTCAATGATGCTGAATTCCGCAGTTCCGGTTTTGGCTTGCTTTTCACCTACCTTTGCTTTACCTTGCGCCCTCAGCTAGGGGTCTTCGCCGACAGACAGCAGCATCGGTGAAGTGAGATACACCCTTTGAACCTGTACGGGTAATGCCGTCGTAGGGAAGCATCTCTTGATGCTTCCAATTTTCCAGGAGCATCACATGAACGCCAATCCCAAATTTCTAGCTACTGCTGCGCATGTCGATGCTGCGGCGGTCCAGCCATTGCCGAATTCGCGCAAGGTGTACGTGCAGGGCAGCCGTCCCGACCTGCAGGTCCCGATGCGCGAAATTTCCCAGTCCGAAACACCTGCCAGCATGGGTGCCGAGGTCAATCCGCCGATCTATGTCTATGACTGTTCCGGACCATACACCGACCCGGCAGTGAAGATCGACATCCGATCCGGGCTCGCCGCACTGCGCGAAAACTGGATCGCCGAACGCAACGATACCGAAACGCTGGACAAGCTGACCTCCGCATACGGGCAACAGCGTCTGGACGATCCCGAACTGGCTGAAATGCGCTTCAACCTGAAGCGCGCGCCGCGCCGCGCCAAACCGGGCAAAAACGTAACGCAGATGCACTATGCCCGCGCCGGCATCATCACGCCTGAGATGGAGTTCATCGCGATACGCGAAAACCAGAAACGCGAAGGCCTTTCCGAAATGATGCTGAAACAGCATCCCGGCGAGAGCTTTGGCGCACACATGCCGAAACAGATAACGCCCGAATTCGTGCGCAGCGAAGTGGCCGCGGGCAGGGCGATCATACCGGCCAACATCAACCACCCCGAGGCCGAACCGATGATCATCGGCCGCAATTTCCTGGTAAAGATCAACGCCAACATCGGCAACTCCGCGCTCGGCTCCAGCATCCAGGAAGAAGTCGAGAAAATGACCTGGGCAATCCGCTGGGGCGGCGACACCGTGATGGACCTGTCCACCGGCAAGAACATCCACGAAACCCGCGAATGGATCATCCGCAATTCGCCGGTGCCGATCGGCACGGTGCCCATCTATCAGGCGCTGGAAAAGGTCAACGGCAAGGCCGAAGACCTGACCTGGGAAATCTTCCGCGACACGCTGATCGAACAGGCCGAGCAGGGCGTGGACTATTTCACGATCCATGCCGGCGTGCTGTTGCGCTATGTGCCGATGACCGCGAAACGCATGACCGGCATCGTGTCGCGCGGCGGCTCGATCATGGCGAAGTGGTGTCTGGCACACCACAAGGAAAGCTTCCTCTACACCCATTTCGAGGATATCTGCGAGATCATGAAGGCCTACGACGTAAGCTTCAGCCTGGGCGACGGCCTGCGTCCCGGTTCAATCTACGATGCCAACGACGAAGCCCAGCTGGGCGAACTCAAGACGCTGGGCGAATTGACCCAGGTCGCGTGGAAGCACGACGTGCAGGTGATGATCGAAGGCCCCGGCCATGTGCCGATGCACCTGATCAAGGAAAACATGGACCTGCAGTTGAAGTGGTGCCACGAGGCGCCGTTCTACACGCTCGGCCCGCTGACCATGGACATCGCACCGGGTTACGACCACATCACCAGCGCGATCGGCGCCGCGATGATAGGCTGGTTCGGCACCGCGATGCTTTGCTATGTTACGCCCAAGGAACACCTCGGGCTGCCCGACAAGAACGACGTGAAGGAAGGCATCATCACCTACAAGATCGCCGCGCACGCCGCCGACCTGGCCAAGGGACATCCCGGCGCACAGATCCGCGACAACGCGTTGTCCAAGGCGCGCTTCGAATTCCGCTGGGACGACCAGTTCAACCTCGGCCTCGACCCGGACAAGGCGCGCGAATTCCACGACGAGACCCTGCCCAAGGAATCCGCCAAGGTCGCGCATTTCTGCTCGATGTGCGGCCCGCATTTCTGCTCGATGAAGATCTCCCAGGACGTGCGCGAATTCGCGGCGAAGGAAGGCCTCTCCGAACAGGAAGCGCTGGAGAAAGGCATGGAAGCAAAGTCGGCGGAGTTTGTGGAGCAGGGCGCGGAGGTTTACCGGAAGGCGTAATATGTGAACTGCAAGCGCGGGATCAACTTTCTATTCATCACAGATAAGGGAGGTAATCATGGCAGCAGACAGCGTTTACCGTATTACCGAGCTAGTCGGAACCAGCAAGAAATCCTGGGAGGATGCCGCCGCGAACGCGGTTAAAGTCGCTTCAAAAACCCTGCGAGATTTGAGAGTTGCCGAAGTCATCAAGCTCGACATGGTGGTCGAAAATGGCAAAGCCACCGCTTACCGCGCAAGACTGGCATTGTCTTTCAAGTACGAACCCAAGAAATAAAGAAGCTGATTTACCGTCGCACCTCAAGGAATACAAAATTGCGGTGAAAGTCTAAAAATTTCTTTTGTTCGTGTGTAAAGCTCCCAACATTTGTATCCACGTCAGTGGATACTCCCATGCGTTGGAGCGCAGGCTTGTTGGCAACAGGGGATATTAGTAGTTTTCCTTTATCTTCAAAGGAAATAAAGCCGCGATCGAAGAGATGATCAATAGAAGGTGTTAATAGGAACCCATTTTCACCATCAAGTCGCTCTTGATTATTGCAATCTCGCCACGGTTTAATATGACTCGCTCGCAGGTGCTCTGGTCGATCAACTTGTGTGATACGGCATCTGTGTTCTAACTGGCTAACGTTTTGCTTAAATTTACCCTGTCCTCGCCGTGAAAGAACTAGCGCCATTTTCTCGGTTTCTTCAAGTTGGGAGTCATTTCGTATTTTCTGTTGAAGGTACTCTTCCCATTCAGCAAGACCTATCGCGGCTTTCTTTTCGTAACCCGCTTGTGATTCTGCGAGTTTGTCGTAACTCATCAGAATGCGTGCTTCTTGACCAATAAGATCAGCTAATGCATTCATAAGATCAGAAGGCAATTCAGTGAGATAAACACTTTGTTTACCGCGCCCTGTTACTTGCAGCGGTGAGTATTTTTCTGGCAACAGCGGTCGAAGACGTGCAATGTAATCACTAGGCCGGATAACGTGGCCCAGTGGGCGGTAACTCACATCCACTTTCCAGCCTATATGTTCCCAATAAGCACCAGCTTTACCAAATTCCGCTGGTTTTGGGCATTCATAACAATAGGAATTAGCAACTCCTATGGCACGTAGGTATGTATCAGAATAAGAAAGAATTAGGTCGCCGGGAGATACTTCGCGCATGAATTCGTAAAATGGATTACGGCTACCATCAGTTTTACGTTTTGGCGACCATAGATAGCTCCCCGATATCTCGTGGACGTAGGTCTGATTTTGGTTTACCCACCAATATCTCATATCGAGAATAAAAATATAAAAGCTAATCTCTTCATAGCGGCCTAGATTAATCTAGCAGTTATTATTTTAAGTATACAGATCATGTCGAAGGAGATGTTTTGAATACAAACTCAAATTTATTGAGCTACCATTAACTTGTATGCCTGAACACTTACAAAAAATGATCTGCCGCCCCAACTGCGCTGCCTGCTGCATCGCGCCTTCCATCAATACACCATTGCCCGGCATGCCGGAGGGCAAGCCTGCCGGAGTGCGCTGCATGCAGCTTACCGATGACAATCTCTGTGCGATCTTCGGGCTGCCTGAACGTCCCGCTTTTTGTTCAACCCTGCAACCTTCCGCGGAGATGTGCGGCGAGACGCGCGAGGAGGCGATGTTCTGGCTTCAGCGTTTGGAGATCGAAACCACACCGACGGATTAATTGCTTGGTGCCTTCCTTGTTCCCATTCTGGACAGCTTCACTGCCGAATCGCACTGGAACAAATGGCGGAGCACGGGACCGGAGGCGGGTATAATCCACGCTTCGCTTAATCCTCAATATATCTAATGGACACCTTGCTGCTGATTAAAGCCGCCATTCTTGGCGTCGTCGAAGGCCTGACCGAATTCCTCCCCGTTTCCAGCACCGGTCACCTGATCATGGCGGGCGACCTGTTGAACTTCAACGACGAGAAGGGCAAAGTGTTCGAGATCGTAATCCAGTTCGCCGCGATCCTGGCGGTGTGCTGGGAATATCGCGCGAAGATTATTTCAGTAGTCGGCAGCCTGCCGCATAAAAAGGCGTCGCAGCGTTTTACGGCCAATCTGCTGATCGCTTTCATGCCCGCTGCCGTTCTCGGTCTGCTGTTCGCCAGCAAGATCAAGGATTATCTGTTTGCGCCTGTGCCGGTGGCACTGGCGTTCATCATCGGCGGTGTGGTCATCCTGTGGGCCGAGAAGCGCGAACACAAAGTCAGGATTGAAAACGTGGACAACATGGGCTGGAAGGATGCACTGAAGGTGGGCTTTGCGCAGACGCTGGCACTGATACCCGGCACCTCGCGCTCGGGCGCGACCATCATCGGCGGGCTGCTTTTCGGTTTGTCACGCACTGCGGCCACGGAGTTCTCGTTCTTTCTCGCGATCCCGACGCTGACGGCAGCAACGTTTTACGAAGTGGTCAAGTATCGCCATCTGTTTCACGGTTCGGACATGAATATGTTCCTGGTTGGCAGCATCACTTCATTCATCAGTGCGTTCCTGTGCGTGCGCTGGCTGTTGCGCTATATCAGCCATCATGATTTCAGTGCGTTCGCGTGGTACCGCATCGCGTTCGGGTTGGCAGTGCTGGGCACCGATTACGCGGGCTGGGTACACTGGTCGGCGTAGCAGACGACTGCGCTCTGTTCATCAAAATGTAATAATTTGGAAACATAATTGAAAAGTTGGAGACTGGCATGGCAAGAATGGTTAATTGCGTAAAACTGGGCCGAGAGGCCGAAGGACTGGATCGCCCCCCTTACCCGGGTCCACTGGGTCAGCGGATATTCGAAAACGTTTCCAAGGAGGCCTGGCAGGGCTGGCTGAAATACCAGACCATGCAGGTCAACGAAAACCGCCTCAACCTTGCCGATGCAGCAGCACGCAAATTCCTCGCCTCGCTGATGGAAAAATACTTCTTCGGCGACGGCGTGCAAATGCCTGAAGGGTATGTGCCTCCAAAAAATTAAAAGGCAGCCGCTTGTCCAAACAATTCGTACCGCAACACTTCCTTAATCGCGAGCTCGGCCAGCTCGAATTCAACCGCCGAGTGCTGGCGCAGGCTGAAGACACGACCATTCCGCTGCTGGAGCGGCTGAAATACCTGTGCATCGTCAGCAGCAATCTCGACGAGTTTTTCGAGATCAGGGTGGCCGGATTGATGGAACAGATCAAGCTGGGCGGCATCACTACCAGCGTGGACGGCCTGAATGCCAAACAGACCCTGAAGCTGGTTCGCGAACAGGCGCATCAGATAATCGAACGCCAATACCAGCTTTTCAACACCGACATCACCCCGGCGCTCGCCAAGCAGGGCGTCAAGTTCCTGCGCCGCACCCAATGGAACGAAGCGCAGCGTGCCTGGGTCAAGGATTTCTTTTTCCGCGAGGTGATGCCGGTACTGACTCCGATCGGCCTCGACCCGGCGCATCCCTTTCCGCGCGTGCTGAACAAGAGCCTGAACTTCGCGGTCGAGCTGCATGGCAAGGATGCATTCGGCCGCAACTCGGCTCGCGCGATCGTGCAGGCACCGCGGGTGGTGCCGCGCACGATACCGATGCCGCCGGAAATCAGCGGCTGCGCGCACGGCTTCGTTTTCCTGTCCTCCATCCTGCATACGCATGTCGGCGAATTGTTCAGCGGCATGGAAGTGCTCGGCTGTTTCCAGTTCCGCGTGACGCGCAACAGCGACCTGTTCGTTGACGAAGAAGAAATCAAGAATCTGCGCCTCAGCCTGCAGGGCGAATTGCCACAGCGCCATTTCGGCGACGCCGTGCGACTGGAGATCGCCGACAACTGCTCTCCGGTAATTGCAGAACTGCTGCTCAAGGAGTTCAACCTGACGCCGGACGACCTGTACCGTGTGCACGGCCCGGTCAACCTGGTGCGTCTGATGCGCATTCCCGACCTGGTTGCGCGCGACGACCTGAAATTTCCGTCCTTTGTGCCCAGCGTGCCGGCCGTACTGCAGAAGAAGGGCTCGGACATGTTCAAGGTGATGCGCAAGAGCGATGTGCTGCTGCACCATCCCTACCAATCCTTCAAGCCGGTGATCGATTTCATCCAGCAGGCCGCCAGCGATCCGAACGTGGTCGCGATCAAGCAGACGGTGTATCGCACCGGGTCGGATTCCGCGTTGATGGAAGCGTTGATCGCGGCCGCGGAAGCCGGCAAGGAAGTGACCGTGGTGGTGGAGCTGCTGGCCCGATTCGACGAGGAAGCCAACATCGGCTGGGCAAACCGCCTGGAGGAGGTCGGGGCGCATGTGGTGTACGGCGTGGTCGGCCACAAGACCCATGCCAAGATGATGATGGTGGTGCGGCGCGAGGACGGCAAGCTGCGCCGCTATGCGCACCTCGGCACCGGCAACTATCATCCGCGCACCACGCGGCTCTATACCGACTTTGGCCTGTTCACCAGCAACGAGAAGGTCTGCGCCGACGTCAGCGAGGTGTTCAGCCAGCTCACCAGTCTGGGCAAGGCGCGCAAGCTCAACCATTTGTGGCAATCGCCGTTTTCCCTGCACAGCGAAGTGCTGCGCGCGATCCGCAATGAGGCGCAGCTCGCGCAGGCAGGCAAGCCCGCCCACATCATTGCCAAGATGAATGCGCTGCTCGAACCGGAAACCATCAGTGCGCTATACGAAGCTTCGCAGGCGGGGGTGAAGATCGACCTGATCGTGCGCGGCGTGTGCGCGCTTCGCCCGGGCGTGAAAGGCTTGTCGGAAAACATCAGGGTGCGCTCGGTGATCGGGCGGTTTCTCGAACATAGCCGCATCTTCTATTTCCGCAATGAATTGCAGCACAACGTTTATCTTTCCAGCGCTGACTGGATGGACCGGAATTTTTTCCGCCGCATCGAAGTATGTTTCCCGGTACTTGACCAGAAACTCAAAAAGCGCGTGATCAACGAGGGACTGAAGGTTTATCTGCGGGACAACTGCCAGGCGTGGGACATGGACAGCAACGGACATTACCGGCGCAAGCATACGCGCAGCAGCACGAAAACATCCGCCCAGAGCCAGCTGCTCAACCAGTTTACCCATCTTGAACAGACTGCCACCGACAAGCCGTGAAGCGCGGTGCAAACTGCCGTTATTGAATCAGTGCTTTTTTCATTCGTTCCGGAAGCCGGCCTGACATCCGGTTTTGGTGTGAGCGCTCTCTTGTTTGCCCTGGATTTTTTCGCTGTAACTCTGTGGGCTGCGGCAATCGTCTTTCCGGTTGTCATGGCATCCTCTTCGTATTACAGTGGTGCTCGCAGTGTATCTGGTAACGGCAGCAAGTAAAATGAAATACGGGGACCATGATGGAACTGATCTTGTGGCGCCATGCAGAAGCGGCGGATGGCACGCCAGACCAAACACGTGAACTCACCTCCAAGGGCAGCAAGCAGGCTGCAAAAATCGCTGCCTATCTTCATCGACATCTGCCTGACCATCACCGTATTCTGGTCAGTCCTGCCACCCGCACCAAGCAGACCGTCTCCGCGCTGACCCATCACTACGTTCTCGCACCCACCCTGGCGCCCGGTGCCTCCGCCGAAGCGGTACTGCATGCCGCACAGTGGCCCGACGAAGGGGGCACGGTACTGATCGTCGGCCATCAACCCACGCTGGGTGAGGTTGCGGCACAACTGCTCGGCTGCGTGAATTCGACTTTGAGCATCAAGAAGGGCGCTGTCTGGTGGTTCAGCCAGCGTGATGGATCCGCTCAGGCCACCCTGCGGCTGGTCATTACGCCGGATATGTTATAGCGGTTAGTTTGAGTCTGCCGAACTCGGCCGCATGTGAATTCGTTTCCTGCAGTCGTCATTTTTTCAGACTCAAAATCACAACCCCTGCCGTGACCAGCAATATTCCCAGCCAGTCGCGTATGCTGGGACGCTCGTTCAGGAAGATCACCGCGAAGATCGCAACCAGAACCAGACTGAACTTGTCCACCGGCGCGACCTTGGAAGCCTCGCCCGACTGCAACGCCCGGAAGTAGCAAACCCAGGATGCGCCCGTGGCCAGACCAGACAGGGTCAGGAACAGCCAGGATTTCGAATTGAGCGCGAACGGATCGCTCCACTTGCCGGTATAGAACACGAAACCGGACAGTACCAGCAGGATCACGAAGGTGCGTACCAGCGTCGCGAAATCCGAATTGATTCCTTCCAGGCCGATCTTGGCGAAGATCGCCGTCATGGCGGCAAACACCGCTGAAAGGATTGCCCAGTAGAACCAGCTGTGTCCGTCTAACATATTTGTTCCTGTTTGCGGGCCTGCTGCACCAGCACCCACGGGCTGACCACCACTGCCCAAAGCACCGCATCATCCCGATACCAGACCGCTGCCTGCTCGTCGCTGACCTTGCCGAATTTCCCCGCTTCCATCCATTCACGGATCAGTGCCGAGTTGTCCGCGGATACTTGATACGCGACTTCGACCAAGTCGAGTTCATCGGCAGCAGCCAGCGCGACACCGCCTGCGAAATAGCGCTGCAACTCTTTCCATGCGATCTGCGATGTTTCCAGATTCAGCTTGGCGCGGTAAATTTCCTGTTGCTGGCTGTTGGCTGTCATAAGCACGTTGTCCGATTATTCCTTCGCCTGCTGCAGGTAATTATTCTTCAGCGCGATGTAATGCACGGCGGAATATTTCAGGAAGGCGATCTCTTCATCCGTTAGCGGGCGCACCGCCTTGGCGGGACGACCCAGATAGAGCATCCCGCTCTCCAGCACCTTTCCGGGAGAGACCAGGCTGCCGGCACCTATCATCACGCGATCCGGCAGCACCGCATCGTCCAGGATGATCGATCCCATGCCGATCAGGCACTCGTCGCCTATGGTGCAGCCATGCAGGATCACCGCATGGCCGACCGTCACGTATTCGCCGATGATCAGCGGTGAACCTTCGGGTTGTTCCGGCGTTCTGTGCGAAACGTGTCCCATGGTCAGATCCTGCACGTTGCTGCCGCGCCCGACCACGATGCGGTTCACGTCACCGCGCAGCACGGTGTTGCACCAGACCGAACTGTCGTCGCCCAGCGTCACGTCGCCGATGACCTGGCACGAAGAATGAAGAAATACCCGCTCGCCGAGAGCTGGATCCGTACCCATAAAATTTGAGATTGGCATCTTGTTTACCCCGCAAATTTCCACTTGATGGTTTCACCGGCCCGCAATGGCACAAGGCGATGTTCGCCGAATTCGATGGATGCGGGCACCTGCCATTCTTCCCGGCGCAGCGTGATTTGCTGCGTATTGCGCGGCAACCCGTAGAAATCCGCGCCATGAAAACTCGCGAACCCTTCCAGCCTGTCCAGCGCACCTGCCTGTTCGAACACTTCGGCATACATTTCCAGCGCCGCGTGGGCGGTATAGCAGCCGGCGCAACCGCAGTCGTTTTCCTTGGTGTGCTGCGCGTGCGGTGCGCTGTCGGTGCCGAGAAAGAATTTATTGCTGCCGCCGGTGGCGGCCTTTACCAATGCCTCGCGATGCGTCTCGCGCTTGAGCACCGGCAGGCAGAAGTAATGCGGTCGGATGCCGCCCCTGAACATCGCGTTGCGGTTGTACAGCAGGTGATGCGCAGTCAGGGTTGCGGCGATGTTGTCCGGCGCGTTCGCGACGAACTGTGCGGCATCTTTGGTGGTGATGTGCTCGAACACCACACGCAGCCCTGGCAGGTCCATCAGCAGCGGCTGCAGCACGCGCTCGATGAACACCGCCTCGCGGTCGAACACGTCCACTGCCGGGTCGGTCACCTCGCCGTGCACCAGCAGCGGCATGCCACCTTTTTGCATTTCTTCCAGTGCAGGATAAGTCTTGCGCAGGTCGGTCACGCCGGCATCGGAGTTGGTGGTCGCGCCCGCCGGATACAGCTTCACTGCGTGAACATAACCGCTGTCCCTGGCATTTTTGATTTCTTCGGCGCCGGTGTTGTCGGTCAGGTACAGCGTCATCAGCGGTTCGAATTGCGCGCCGGCGGGCAAAGCCGCGAGTATGCGCGCGCGATAGGATAGCGCCTGTTCGGTGGTGGTGACCGGCGGCCTGAGGTTGGGCATCACGATCGCGCGCGCGAACTGCCGCGCGGTATCCGGCAGCACCGATTGCATCAGCGCGCCGTCGCGCAGATGCAGGTGCCAGTCGTCGGGTCGGGTCAGGGTGATCTGTTGCACGTTGTGTTCCGGCTTGGGTTATGGGAGAGATTGTAATTCAAACTGCCGTCAGGCGTGCTTTCACGAAAGGCGCCTCATGCCATATTTCTAGTGAGCATCGTCCCAGTTGCCGCCCTCACCCAAACCGACCTCTAATGGCACTTTCAGTTCGGCGACATTGCACATCAGCTCGCGCAGCTTTTCCTTCACATGCGGCAATTCCTGTTCAGGCACTTCTAGCACCAGTTCGTCGTGTACCTGCATGATCAGCCGGGTTTGCAGCTTTTCACGTTCCAGCCAGCCCTGCACCGCGATCATCGCCAGCTTGATCAGGTCCGCCGCGGTGCCCTGCATCGGCGCGTTGATCGCGGCGCGTTCCGCACCCTGCCTTCTCATTCCATTTGCCCCGTTGATCTCGGGGAGCCATAAGCGGCGGCCGAACACGGTCTCGACATAGCCCTGCTCCTTGGCTTGCAGGCGCGTGTTGTCCATGTATTGCTTCACGCCGGGATAACGCGCGAAGTACAGGTCGATGTATGTTTGCGCGGCGCTGCGTTCGATGTTGAGTTGCGAGGCGAGCCCGAAGGCAGACATGCCGTAGATCAGGCCGAAGTTGATCACCTTGGCATAGCGGCGCTGTTCGCTGCTCACGGCATCGAGCGCGACGCCGAACACCTCGGCGGCAGTCGCACGGTGGATATCCTCGCCGTTGGCAAACGCGCGCAGCAGTCCTTCATCTCCCGACAGGTGCGCCATGATGCGCAACTCGATCTGCGAATAATCGGCGGACACGATGCGCGAGCCCTGCGGTGCAATGAACGCTTCACGGATGCGCCGTCCCTCCGCAGTGCGGATCGGGATATTCTGCAGGTTGGGGTCGCTGGAGGCCAGCCGCCCTGTCACCGCGACGGCCTGCGAATAGCTGGTGTGCACGCGCCCGGTCTGGGCATTGACCATCAGAGGCAGCTTGTCGGTATAGGTCGACTTCAGCTTGGACATGCCGCGGTATTCCAGCAGTATCTTAGGCAGCGGGTAATCCAGCGCGAGTTCCTGCAGCACTTCCTCGTCGGTCGAAGGCGTGCCGCTCGGCGTTTTCTTCTTCACCGGCAGACCGAGCTTGTCGAACAGGATCTCCTGTATCTGCTTCGGCGAATTCAGGTTGAACGGCTGGCCGGCCGCCTCGTGCGCTTGCGCCTCGATCGCGAGCATCTTCCCGCCCAGCTCGCGGCTCTGTGCCGCCAGCATCGCGCTGTCGATCAGCACGCCGTTGCGTTCCATCCTGAACAGCACCTCGCGTACCGGCATCTCGATTTCGCGATAGACCGCGGCCAGTCTGCCCTGCAACTGCGGCTCGAAAAACTGGTGCAGCAGCAGCGTGATGTCGGCATCCTCCGCCGCATACCGGGTCGCGGTGTCGAGATCTACCTGGTCGAATCCGATCTGCTTCGCGCCTTTGCCGACCACGTCCGTATAGGGAATGGTCTTCAGGCCGAGGTGCCGCATCACCATATTCTCAAGGTCGTGTGGCTTGTGCGACTCCAGCACGTAGGATTCCAGCAGGGTATCTTCGACAATGCCCGCAAGCGCGATGCCGTGGTTCGCGAAGATGTGCTGGTCGTACTTGAGGTTCTGCCCGAGCTTTTTATGCTGTTCGCTTTCCAGCCAGTGTTTCAGTTTTTGCAGCGCGTGTTCCCGCGACAGGTGATCCGGCGCGCCGGGGTAATGGTGCGCGAGCGGCAGGTAGGCGGCATGATGCGGCTCGACCGAAAACGAGATACCGACCAGTTGCGCCGTCATGCTGTCCAGTCCGGTGGTTTCGGTGTCGATGCTGGTCAGCCCGGCGCGGGTTATTTTTTCCAGCCACGCATCAAGCTGGGCATCGGTAAGTATGGTTTCGTATTCGCCGCTGGAATCGAACAGGTCGCCGCCGTGCGCCGGCTCTGCAACAGGCCGTTGCGGCTGTACGCTTCCGCCTTTTCCGGCTGACGGTCCGGCCGTGCTTTCCTGCTGTTGCGTGCTGTTCAGGTCGCGCAGCAGAGACCTGAATCCGAAGTGTTCATACAGTCTGCGCAGCTGCGCATCGTCCTGAGGCGGTGCAATCAGCCCGTCGTAGCGCACTGGCAGTGACACATCGCATTTCACCGTAACCAGCCGGCGTGCCTGCGGGAGCCAGTCCAGCGCGGCGCGCAGGTTATCGCCGACCACGCCCTTGATCTCGCCGGCATGGGCGATCAGGTTTTCCAGCGTGCCATATTCGGCCAGCCATTTCACCGCGGTCTTCGGGCCGCACTTGGCCACGCCGGGCACGTTGTCCACCGTGTCCCCGACCAGCGCGAGGTAGTCGACGATGCGTTCCGGCGGCACGCCGAACTTGGCGCTGACACCGGCGATATCCAGCGTCTCGTTGCTCATCGTGTTGACCAGAATCACGCGCTCGTTCACCAGCTGAGCGAGGTCCTTGTCGCCGGTCGCGATCACGCAGCGGATGCCGTCCTGCGCCTGCTGCGCCAGCGTGCCGATCACGTCGTCCGCCTCGACGCCGTCGACCATCAGGATGTTCCAGCCTGAGGCGGCGATCGCCTGGTGCAGCGGTTCGATCTGCGCGGCAAGGTCTTCCGGCATCGAGGGTCGGTGCGCCTTGTATTCCGGATACCAGTCGTCGCGGAAGGTTTTGCCTTTTGCGTCGAATACGCAAGCGCTATAATCGGCCGGGTAATCGTGGCGCAGCTTGCGCAGCATGTTGAGCACGCCGTGGATCGCGCCGGTCGGCTCGCCATGCGGGCTGCGCAGGTCGGGCATGGCATGGAAGGCGCGGTACAGGAACGACGAACCGTCGACCAGCAGCAATGTTTTATCGAAACTCACCTGTATACTTTCATTAGCTTGCAATTTTCAGCCTGTTATTTTCATCTTGTAATTTTCTCCGGGAGAATTCCATGAGCATACCGTCGAAATTGCCCAAATCCGTGATACCAGAGGCGTGGAATTCCAAAGAGGCCTGGCGTGTGTTCGGCATTATGTCAGAGTTTGTTTCCGCGACCGAACGGCTTAGCCAGATTCATCCCGCCGTGAGCATCTTCGGCAGCGCCCGCACCAGGCCGGATCAGTCCAATTACCTGCTGACCGAGGAAATCGCGCGCCTGCTTTCGGATGCGGGATTCTCGGTCATTTCCGGCGGCGGCCCCGGCATCATGGAGGCGGCCAACAAGGGGGCGTTCTACGGCAAATCGCCCAGCATCGGGCTGAACATCCAGCTGCCGCACGAACAGGTTGGCAACCTCTACCAGAACATCAGCCAGACCTTCCAGCATTTTTTCGCGCGCAAGGTGATGTTCGTGAAATTCGCGAGCGCCTATGTCGTAATGCCGGGCGGCTTCGGCACGCTGGACGAGTTGATGGAGGCGCTGACATTGGTGCAGACCGGCAAGACACGGCGCATTCCGATCATTCTGGTGGGCACACAATTCTGGGGCGGCATGCTGGACTGGTTCCGCGCCACCTTGCTGGATGAAAAGATGATCAGCCCCGAGGATATGGACCTGATCCAGCTTATCGACGAGCCACAGGCCGTCGTCGACGCGATTTTCAAGCATTACGAAACGCGCGGTTTCCAGCCTTCCGAGGCGGAACGGGAAAAGCAGCTGTACTTGTAATATTTATGAACCATCCGGGACGGCCGTGGATATGGTGCTGCTGCCTCAGCAAGACGAAGAGGGTTATTCGATCGAACCGCTGGACTGTAATATCGGCTGAACAGGAGAGTATCATGCGGAGACGCACATACTCTGCATGCATCGGCTAAAATGCGGACATTCCATAACATGATGACCACCCCAATGCGCCTACTATTCCTGTTGCTCCTGAGCATTTGTTCTGTTGCCGCGTTTGCCGAACAGGCAACGCCCCGAAAACTCGAGCCTTTGCCGCCGCCTCCCGTAATCGGCAATTCTGCCGAAGGCGAACCCGAGGTGACCATCACCAAGGAGAAGGCGGTAACCGTCGAGGAATATCGCGTTGGCGGCAGGCTGTACATGATCAAGATCGTTCCCAAGGTGGGCAAGCCCTATTACCTGGTCGATGACCGGGGAGACGGAAAGTTTTCGCGCCAGGATAGTCTCGATTCCGGCGTTCGCCCGCCGCAGTGGGTCATACATCACTTCTAGCAGATGGCGGTTTTCACCAACGTATCCGAAGCGGATCTGACCGCGTGGCTGGCCGACTATTCTCTGGGCGAATTGCTGGAACTGCAGGGCATCGCCTCCGGCATCGAGAACACCAATTATTTTGTCACCACCAGCAATGGCCGCTTTGTGCTGACATTGTTCGAGATACTCGGCGCGGACGAATTGCCGTTCTATCTGAATCTGATGGCGCATCTGGCACGTCACGGCATTCCCTGCCCCAATCCGGTCGCAAACCGCTCGAATCAGTTCCTGGGCACGCTCAAGGGTAAACCCGCCTGCATCGTCAGCCGCCTGAATGGCAAGTCTGTCACAGATCCGAGCAACGCTCAGTGCGCCGCTATCGGCGCGATGCTCGGGCAGATGCATATCGCAGGCCAGAGTTTCCTGCAGAACATGCCTAATCCGCGCGGAGCCGCATGGCGCGCTGCTACCGCGCCCAGTGTGCGTGCTTTCCTGGATGCTAATCAGGCCGAGCTGCTGGACAGCGAAGTCGCGCTGCAGGCTCAACAGGACTGGACAACGCTGCCGCAAGGCGTGATTCATGCCGACCTGTTCCGTGATAACGTCCTGCTTGAAGATGATCGCATCGGCGGCCTGATCGATTTCTATTTCGCATGCAGCGATGCGTTGCTCTACGATGTTGCGATTACCGTGAACGACTGGTGCACCAATGCAGACGGCATGATTAATCCCGCAAAGGCTCAGTCGCTGCTGCGCGCCTACCATGCCGTGCGCCCGCTGCTCGACATCGAACTTGGCGCATGGCCGCTGCTGTTGCGAGCTGCCGCGCTGCGGTTCTGGCTGTCGCGCCTGTTCGACATACACCTGCCCCGCGACGGCGAACTGATCAATGCGCACGACCCGCGCCGCTTCGAGCGCATCCTGAAATTCCATATCGACTCATCGCAGCCGATATGGCTGTAACACGGAGGCATACTGAATCATGATGGAACCGCAACGTTTACCGGCCCGGCAAGGCTGGATATGGATCAAGCAGGGCTTTGCGCTGTTCATGAAGGCGCCGCTGCTCTGGATCGTGCTGCTGTTTATCTGCATGGTCGCGGCAGTGGTTATCTCCAGCGTGCCGATTGTCGGCCAGCCATTGATGAGCCTGCTGGTGCCGGCAATCATGGTCGGCCTGATGTCCGGCTGCCGTTCGCTCAGCCAGGGTGATGAGCTGGAACTGACGCACCTGCTCAGCGGGTTCAGACGGCACACATCGCAACTGGTAACGCTGGGCGGCATTTCGCTGGCCAGCCAATACCTGATACTCGGATTGATGATGGCGGTTGGCGGCAGCGCGCTGGTTGGCATGCTGATGAGCGACCGGCCCGAGACTGATCCCACCGTGATGATGCATGCTCTTGCGGGTGCCGGCCTGGCAGTGGTGGTCGGGATCGCGCTGTTCAGCCTGCTGATCATGGCGATGCAATTCGCGCCAATGCTGGTGTATTTCCGCAATGTGCCGCCGCTCCACGCGATGAAACTCAGCCTGCGCGCTTTTCTGTCCAACGCTTTGCCGATGCTGCTGTACGGGATTACCTTCATGCTGCTGGCAATGCTTGCCAGCATTCCGATGATGCTGGGCTGGCTGATATTGCTGCCGATGGTATTTACCACGCTCTATGCCAGCTATAACGACATATTTCCCCCGCTGCAGGATGCCGTGGACACCCCGCCGCAGGACAATATCTTCAAAAGAGACGATTCGACGTTCAGTTAGGCCGAGCGGAGCGGCCGGCTGAAATTCAGACGGCAGTCAGTTTCGCATACTCCAGTGCCAGCCACTTAACACCCGAATTGCGGAAATTCACCTGCACGCGCGCGTCCGCGCCGCTGCCTTCCAGGTTCACGATCATGCCTTCACCGAATTTGGGATGGACCACCGCCTGGCCGCTGCGCCAGCCGGAAGCGGTGGCGTAAGACTGCGCTGCGCCGGCGAACTGCTCGTCGCGCGGCGGTAAAAAACGCTGCGGGAAAGCATCGCGCTGGGGAATCGCCGGGGTAATCCAGTGCAGCAGGTTGTCCGGCAACTCGCGCAGGAAACTCGATGCCATGCTGTAACTTGCCTGGCCATGCAGCATCCGCCGTTGCGCAAAGGTAAGGTAAAGTCGGCGGCGCGCGCGGGTGATCGCGACATACATCAGCCGGCGCTCTTCATCCAGCCCTCCGTCCACATTCTGGCTGTTCTGGTGCGGGAACAGGCCTTCCTCCAGCCCGGTGATGAACACGGTATGAAACTCCAGCCCCTTCGCGGCATGCACGGTCATCAGATGCAGGGCATCGTCCTGGTCGCCGGCCTGGTGTTCGCCCGCTTCCAGCGACGCATGAGCCAGAAAGGCGGTCAGGCTGTCGTCCTCGTTTTCATGCACGAACAGCGTCGCCGCGTTGACCAGCTCATTCAGGTTTTCGAGGCGCTCCTCGGCCTCGCGTTTCTTCGCGCCGGTCTCGTTCCGGTAATGCGCGATCAGGCCGCTTTGCTCCAGCACATGGTCGATGATCTCGGGGAGCGGGAGGGTGGAGCCTGTGGCTCCGGGCACACCCCGGCCTGCCCCTTGCGGGTGGAGCGGCAGTTCGCGCGTCCCGCTGCGCATGGCTTCGATCATCGCGACAAACGCAGACGCCTTGCCGCCGGCACGAGCTGCTGCATCCCACAAAGTCGTCGAGTTCATCTTTGCCGCTTCCTGCAACTGCTCGATGCTGCGCGCGCCGATCCCGCGCGTCGGAAAATTGATGATGCGCAGCAGCGCATTGTCGTCGTCGGTGTTTTCCATCAGGCGCAGATAGGCCAGCGCATGCTTGATCTCCTGACGCTCGAAAAAGCGCAGACCGCCGTAGACGCGGTATGACAATCCGGCCGAAACCAGCGCATGCTCGAGCACCCGCGACTGCGCGTTGGAGCGGTACAGCAATGCGATCTCCCTGAGATAGACGCCTTCGCTTTTCAAATGCTGGATCTCGCCGACGATGAAATTGGCTTCTTCCACATCGGTAGGCGCTTCGTACACCCGCAGCGGTTCGCCGCCGCTTTCCGAGGTCCACAGATTTTTGCCTAGCCGGTTGCGGTTGCGGCTGATCAGCGCGTTCGCCGCATCGAGAATGTTGGCGTGCGAGCGGTAGTTCTGTTCGAGCTTGATCACGTTCTCGACATGAAAGTCGCGCAACAGCTCCTGCATGTTGCCGACGTTCGCGCCGCGGAACGCATAGATGGACTGGTCGTCGTCTCCGACTGCGAACAGCGCGTTGTGCTTCGCCGCCAGCAGCTTCAGCCAGCGGTACTGCAGCGGATTGGTATCCTGAAACTCGTCGACCAGGATGTGCCTGAAGCGTTCCTGGTAGTGCTCGCGTATCGACGCGTTGCGCGACAGCAGTTCATAGCTGCGCAACAGCAACTCGGAAAAATCCACCACGCCTTCGCGCTGGCACTGGGCGTCGTACTCGGCAAACACTTCGACCTTGCGCCGCGTGTAGGGGTCGTAGGCTTCCACCTCGTGCGCGCGCAGGCCCTGTTCCTTGCTGCCGCTGATGAAGTTCTGCATTTCGCGCGGCGGGTATTTTTCATCGTCGACGTTCATCGCCTTCATCAGCCGCTTGATCGCGGACAGCTGGTCGCCGCTGTCGAGTATCTGGAAGGTTTGCGGAAGATTTGCTTCGCGGTGATGCGCGCGCAGCATGCGGTTGCACAAGCCGTGAAAAGTGCCTATCCACAGGCCGCGCGTGCTGATCGGCAGCATAGCCGACAGGCGCGTGAGCATTTCCTTCGCAGCCTTGTTGGTGAACGTGACCGCGAGTATTGCGTGCGGACTGGCCTGCCCGGTGCTGATCAGCCAGGCAATGCGCGTGGTCAGCACGCGCGTCTTGCCGCTTCCCGCCCCGGCCAGTATCAGCGCAGACTGGTGCGGCAGTGTGACAGCCTGGCGCTGTTCCGGATTCAGTCCGTTGAGAATGTTCATTGCAAATAAAACGGGGAAGCAAACTTGCCGTCTGCTTCCCCGCAGTCCTTTTCTAAATGGTCACTTCTTCTTGTTCAGAATCATTTCGTGCATGATCGGCGTGAGGATGATTTCCATCGCATGGCTCATCTTACCGCCCGGCACGACCAGCGTGTTGGCGCGCGACATGTATGCATTCGGGATCATCGCCAGCATATAGGGAAAGTCTACTCCCTTCGCTTCGCGGAAACGAACCACCACAAAACTCTCGTCCGGCGTCGGGATTTCCCGCGCGATAAACGGATTGGAAGTGTCCACCGTGGCGACGCGCTGGAAATTGATGTGGGTGTGCGAAAACTGCGGGGTGATGTACTTGATGTAATCCGGCATGCGGCGCATGATGGTATCCACCGTCGCCTCGGCCGAGTAGCCCCGCTCCTTCCCGTCTCTGTGTATCTTCTGGATCCACTCCAGATTCACCACCGGCACCACGCCGATCCCCAGATCGACATATCTGCCCGCATCGATACCCCTGGCTTCGTCCGCCGCCAGCCCGTGCAAGCCTTCGTAAAACAGCAGGTCGGAATTCGACTCGATATCTTCCCATGGTGTGAATACGCCGGGTTTAAGATCGCTGGTCTTGAAATGCTTGTTGTGCAGCACGGCCTCTTCTTCGCTATGCACGTAATAGCGCCGCTTGCACATGCCGGTTTCGCCGTAAGCCTTGAACATACCTTCGATCTTGTCGAAGTGGTTGGCTTCAGGGCCGAAGTGGCTGAACGTGTTGTTGCCGGCCTTGGCTGCTTCGGCAGCAGCAGTCCGGAACGCCATGCGATCGAGGCTGTGCAGGCTGTCGCCTTCGATGACCGCGGCGGTGATATGTTCTCGGCGGAAAATGTTTTCAAAGGCACGCTTTACCGTAGTGGTGCCCGCACCGGACGAACCGGTGACCGCAATCACGGGATGTTTGCTCGACATGTTGAACTCTCCTGAGGGCTTTAATAAAAATTTTGGCCGGTAATTCTAGCAGAATGCCCCTTTGATCGGAAATGCAAACGACATTAGCCGGGAATTGCGCGGCAGGGTTTTCCGGACGCCTGCGTCACACCTGCGATGACGGGTCGTACAATTGCCCGGAGTCGCTGCGAACCGGCGATACCGCTATAATGGCAGATCGTCAAATCGCACACCAGAATCTGCACACATGCAAGCCAATTATCATCCCGAAAGCATCGAACATCAGGCACATCAGCACTGGGACAAGCAACATGCATTCCGTGCCGACGAACAGTCCGGCAAGCCCAAGTATTACTGCCTGTCGATGTTCCCGTATCCGTCCGGCAAGCTGCATATGGGCCATGTGCGCAACTACACGATCGGCGATGTGCTTTCGCGCTATCACCGCATGAAGGGCTACAACGTGATGCAGCCGATGGGCTGGGACGCATTCGGTTTGCCTGCCGAGAATGCCGCGATGGCGAACGGCCGGCCGCCGGCAGCGTGGACCTACGACAATATCGATTACATGCGCGGACAGCTGAAAAGCCTGGGGCTCGGGCTGGACTGGTCGCGCGAAGTGACCACTTGCCGCCCCGAGTATTACCGCTGGGAACAATGGCTGTTTACCCGATTGTTCAGGAAGGGAATCATTTACAAGAAGACAGCGTCGGTGAACTGGGATCCGGAAGACCAGACGGTGCTGGCCAACGAACAGGTCATCGACGGGCGCGGCTGGCGTTCCGGCGCGCTGGTCGAAAAGCGCGACATCCCGATGTATTTTTTCCGCATCACCCAGTATGCCGAGGAATTGCTCGCCGACCTCGACCAGCTCGACGGCTGGCC
>JAJDNO010000028.1 GCA_022340615.1 Gallionella sp.
AAAGCAGGTGTGCGAGGCTGTTGCCCAAACGATTTGAAGCCACAAGATCTCAAACAAGTTGTTTTGACTGTTCAGCAGGGTGAACTGTGGATACGAAGAAGGCTTACTAGCCGGCTAGTAGATGAATTGGGCAAAACAACATCAAAAAATAAAGCCTATCGTTCCCAATTCGGATTGCTTAACCACCTCACTCAGCGCGAATTTGATATTGCCCTGCGTGTAAGCAAAGGTGAAAGCAATAAGCAGATTGCCCAAGAATGTTCTATTACAGAACGAACGGTGAAGGCACACCTGACAGAAGTTTTTCAGAAACTAGGTGTCACTGATCGGCTTAATCTGGCGCTATTCATGTCGGCAGATATTAGAAGCGGCATTAATTTTGAAAACTCATTACATTGAATGTAGCTCTTGTTCAACCCAAGCAAAGGTCGATCTAACGTGACTGGCAGCAACTTATGAGCAGTTGGAAGTATGACTCCTTAGTCAGACATTGTTTGCTTGATCGGATATACGCCAAACGATTTTTAAAATAGGTGCACGCTGGACCCTAAGATGCGCAGCATGCGTATTCCCTGGCAAGGTCAGATGATGCTGGAGCACGCCGAAATCGCACGGTTAAGGGTGGCGTCGCCAACTCAAGATGGAGCGCGGCATTCGAAGAAAGACTGCGGCCTATTTTGCCAAGGAATCTGGCCCGTAGTATTGGTCCCCAATACTGTACGTATTTCGCTTAATGGCATCTACTCCTGGTTTGCAGAACATACGCAACTAAGCCAAGGGTTTGGAAGCAAGTTTTTTGCAACTATCATCGTGCTCATAATTCTCTAAAAAATTCTCTAATCTCGCTCATATTGGCGCGGCAAGATAGCCCTTAGGCTGGTCTCAGCTTCGGTGTATCAATCCAATACGCATGATATAATTAATTATTATTAAAGGCTGGATGGTAACAGGGACGGTAACAAATGCCATTGTTGCCGATAATATTCGAATGTAATCAATATGTAACAGGATCGTTCGAGTCTCTCCTTTCGCGCCAGCCGCCAATCAACTTAAATTCAAGGAAATACAGCATGTCCAGCGTAGAAACCGTAAGCGCGTTAGAACGCCGTCTTAACGCATCCATTCCCCGGCAGCTTGTCAGCAGCCAGGTTACCGACCGCCTGAAAAATATCGGCCGCACCGCCAAAATTGCCGGATTCCGTCCCGGCAAGGTGCCCACTAAAATCGTCGAGCAATATTACGGCGCGCAGGCCTGGCAGGATGCGTTGAACGATGCGTTGCAGCATTCGTTTTCGGAAGCGTCGCAAACCAACAACTTGAAAGTGGCGGGTTACCCCCAATTTGAAGTAAAGACCCAGGACCGGAATGCCGAACAGATCGAATACAGCGCGACCTTCGAGGTTTATCCGGAAATCGTGGTCGGAGATCTGTCGGGCGTAACGGTCGAGCGACTGGTTTACGAACTGACCCAGGACGACGTGGATGCAACCATCGCTTCATTGCGCAAGCAGCGCACTGTGTTCGAAAAAGTTGACCGCCCCGCACAAACTGGGGATCGGATAGTTGCCGATTTCACCGGCAAGATCGACGGCGAGGCTTTTCAGGGCGGCGAAGGCAAGGATGTATCCGTGGTGCTCGGTGAGGGCGGAATGCTGCCCGATTTCGAGGCGGCACTTGTCGGCATGAGCGCGGGCGAGACCAAGTCCTTTGATATGACCTTTCCGGAGGATTACCATGGCAAGGAAGTTGCGGGCAAGGCGGTAAATTTTACGGCCACCGTGAATGCGGTCGAGGCTCCGCGCCTGCCCGAAATCGATGCGGAATTCGTAAAGTCAATCGGTATTGCGGACGGCGATGTGAGCAAGCTGGATGGCGAGATCCGCAGCAATCTGGAGCGCGAGGTTTCCCGGCGCTTGAAAGTGCGCAACAAGGATGCCGCGATGGATGCGCTGCTGAAAGTGACCGACTTCGAAGTACCCAGGGCCTTGCTGGAGTGGGAAATGCAGGCGCTGATGGAGCAGACCGTTTCAGATATGGAGTCGCGCGGAATCAACATGAAGGGGATGCCGCTGCATCCGGAGCTGTTCAAGGAGCGTGCCGAGAAGCGCGTCAAGCTGGGTCTGATACTTGCCGAACTGGTCAAGCAGCAAGGTATCAAGGCCGAGCCCGAACAGGTCAAGGCGATGATAGAGGAATATGCGCAGGGCTTTGACGATACCGAACAGGTGATCCGATGGTATGCGGCAGAACCCAACCGCATCAAGGAAGTCGAAAATATGGTGCTGGAAGATAATGTTGTGAACTGGACGATGGGTCAGGCCAAGCCGGTAGACAAGCAGGCAGTATTCAACGAACTGATGGGAAATAGCTGACATGACGCATTTTCAAAAGCTGCAGGATAACGGTGCCGAATACGAGGCGCCGCAGAATATCGGCATGATCCCGATGGTCGTGGAAACCAGCGGGCGCGGTGAAAGGGCATACGATATCTATTCGCGCCTGCTCAAGGAGCGCGTGGTGTTCCTGGTCGGTGAAGTCAATGACCACAGCGCAAATCTGATCGTCGCGCAGATGCTGTTTCTGGAATCGGAAAATCCGGACAAGGACATCAATTTTTATATCAATTCGCCGGGCGGCTCGGTGACTGCAGGCATGGCGATCTATGACACCATGCAATTCATCAAGCCGCACATCAGCACGCTGTGCATCGGCCAGGCCGCCAGCATGGGTTCGTTCCTGCTCGCCGCGGGCGAAAAGGGCAAGCGCTTCTGCCTGCCCAATTCGCGTGTGATGATCCATCAGCCTATGGGCGGTTTCCGCGGTCAGGCATCGGATGTCGAGATACACGCGCGCGAAATCCTGTATCTTAAACAGCGGCTCAACCAGATGCTGGCCCAGCATACCGGCCAGTCAGTGGAAACGATCGAGCGCGACACCGACCGCGACAATTTCCTGAGTTCGGATGAAGCGGTCAAATATGGCCTGGTAGACCAGGTTCTGGAAAAACGCATCTAGGCAATCAGGAATTCTGATAATCTCGAAGGAAGGTTGATAGCGATGGTTGACGATATTAAATCAGGCGAAAAGCTTCTTTATTGCTCGTTCTGCGGCAAGAGTCAGCATGAAGTGCGCAAGCTGATTGCGGGCCCGTCGGTGTTCGTCTGCGACGAATGCATCACGCTGTGCAACGACATCATGCGAGAGGAGATTCTTAATGACCAGGCCCTGTCGGGCAAATCCGACCTGCCGGTTCCCAAGGACATTTGCGCTGCACTGGACGAATATGTGATCGGCCAGGAGCATGCCAAGAAGATACTGTCGGTTGCGGTATACAACCATTACAAACGTCTCAGAGGCACGGACAGCGACGGCGTGGAACTGTCCAAGAGCAACATCCTGCTTGTCGGACCGACCGGTTCCGGCAAGACGCTGCTGGCGCAAACCCTGGCGCGCTTGCTGGATGTTCCGTTCGTGATGGCGGACGCGACCACCCTGACCGAGGCGGGCTACGTCGGCGAGGATGTAGAGAACATCATCCAGAAACTGCTGCAGGCCTGCGATTACGACGTGGAAAGGGCCCAGCGCGGCATCGTTTATGTCGACGAGATCGACAAGATCTCGCGCAAATCAGACAATCCGTCGATTACCCGGGATGTGTCCGGCGAAGGCGTGCAGCAGGCATTGCTCAAGCTGATCGAAGGCACCAAGGCATCGATTCCGCCGCAGGGCGGGCGCAAACACCCGAATACGGAATTCCTTCAGGTGGACACCACCAACATACTGTTCATTTGCGGGGGCGCATTCGATGGGCTGGATAAAGTCATACGCAGCCGTACCGCCAAGGCGGGCATCGGCTTCGGCGCTAGCATTGCCAGCAAGGATCAGCGCAAGACCGGAGAAACCCTGCGCGAGGTCGAACCTCAAGACCTGATCAAATTCGGACTGATTCCGGAGTTTGTCGGGCGCTTACCGGTGGTTGCCACCCTTGAAGAACTGGACGAGACCGCGCTGGTGAAAATCCTGACCGAGCCGAAGAATGCGCTGACCAAACAATACCAGAAGCTGTTTTCGATGGAGAATGTCGCTCTGGAATTTCACGAAGGCGTATTGCTGGCGATCGCCCGCAAGGCGCTGGCGCGCAAGGCTGGCGCACGCGGATTGCGCTCGATACTCGAGCATGCGTTGCTGGATGTGATGTTCGACCTGCCATCGATGGATAATGTCAGCAAGGTGGTCCTGGATGATGGTGCATCCGGGGAAATAAAACCCATCATCATTTATGCCGATAGCCATATGGCGGCTTGATAAGTCGCTGATTGTTCTTTAAGTATCTTGTCCCGATGGGGCGGCTTGAATTCTAGCCGGCCAACCCCATCTAACCTTACAATTCAACTAAAAGGTTCGTCATGTCAGAACAAGATATTACAGGCACCAGTCTGATTTCAAACAACACGTACCCGCTGTTGCCTTTGCGCGATGTCGTGGTATTCCCCCATATGGTTATCCCGCTGTTCGTCGGCCGCTCCAAGTCCATCAAGGCGCTTGAAACTGCGATGGAGGCTGGCAAGAGCATTGCGCTGGTCGCGCAGAAATCAGCGACCAAGGATGATCCGGGTACCGAAGATCTTTACTCCATTGGCAGCATGGCCAACATCCTGCAAATGCTTAAATTACCCGATGGCACCGTCAAGGTGCTGGTCGAGGGCACCCAGCGCGCCACTGTGCTGCATGTGTATGACGTCAAATCGCATTTCGATGCCGAGGTGCAGATCGTGCCGGCCGAGGATGGCACGGACAGCGAATCCGAGGCGATGCGCCGCGTGCTGATCGCGCAATTCGACCAGTACGTCAAACTAAACAAAAAGATACCCCCGGAAATCCTGACCTCGCTGGCAGGGATCGATGATGCCGGCCGCCTGGCCGATACCATTGCCGCCCATCTGCCGCTGAAGCTCGAGCAGAAGCAGGAAGTGCTCGAGATCTTCGGGGTGCGCAAGCGCCTGGAACATTTGCTCGGGCTGCTGGAAGGCGAGATTGACATCCTGCAGGTCGAGAAGCGCATTCGCGGCCGGGTAAGGCGCCAGATGGAAAAGAGCCAGCGCGAATATTATCTGAACGAACAGGTCAAGGCGATCCAGAAGGAATTGGGCGACGGCGAAGAGGGAACCGACTTCGATGAACTGGAAAAGAAGATCAAGTCTGCCCATATGCCCAAGGAAGCGCGCACCAAGGCAGAGTCGGAACTGAAAAAGCTGCGTTTGATGTCGCCGATGTCGGCTGAAGCAACCGTGGTGCGCAACTACATCGACGTGCTGGTCGGTTTGCCGTGGAAGAAGAAGACCAAGATCAGTGCCGACCTGAAAAAGGCCGAAGTGGTGCTGGAAGAAGACCACTATGGCCTGGACAAGGTCAAGGAACGCATCCTGGAATACCTGGCCGTGCAACAGCGCATGGACAGGATGAAGGCGCCCATCCTGTGTCTGGTGGGTCCGCCGGGCGTCGGAAAAACTTCGCTGGGCCAATCCATAGCGCGTGCAACAAACCGAAAATTCGTGCGCATGTCGCTGGGCGGGGTACGCGATGAATCCGAGATTCGCGGCCATCGCCGCACCTATATCGGTTCGATGCCCGGCAAGATCCTGCAGAACATGAGCAAGGTCGCGGTAAAGAACCCGCTGTTCCTGCTCGATGAAGTCGACAAGATGGGCATGGATATGCGCGGCGATCCGTCATCGGCGCTGCTGGAGGTGCTCGATCCCGAACAGAACAGCACGTTTGTCGACCATTATGTCGAGGTCGAATACGACCTGTCTGAAGTGATGTTTGTCGCAACCGCGAATACGCTGAATATTCCCGAAGCGCTGATGGACCGCATGGAAATCATCCACGTTTCCAGCTATATGGAAGACGAGAAGATCAACATCGCCACACGCTATCTGGTTCCAAAAGTGGTCAAGAACAATGGCCTGAAACCTGAGGAAATAAATATTTCAGAAAGCGCATTGCGCGACATCGTGCGCTATTACGTGCGCGAAGCAGGCGTGCGCGGGCTGGAGCGGGAAATCTCCAAGATATGCCGCAAGGTCGTGAAAGCGCTCCTTTTGAAAGACCGCAACACCAGGGTCACCATCAACTCGCGCAATCTCGACAAATATCTCGGTGTGCGCCGCTACTCCTACGGTGTGGCGGAGAAGAACAACCAGATCGGGCAGGTAACGGGCCTGGCGTGGACGGAAGTCGGGGGCGAACTGCTCACCATCGAGGCTGCAGTGCTGCCCGGCAAGGGCAAAACCACCACAACCGGCAAGCTCGGCGAGGTGATGCAGGAATCGATACAGGCCGCCTTGAGCGTGGTGCGCAGCCGTGCCAAACGGCTAGGTATCGACGAAGAGTTCTACCAGAAAACCGATCTGCATATCCACCTGCCCGAAGGCGCTATCCCGAAGGACGGGCCGAGTGCGGGGGTGGGCATGTGCACGGCGATGGTTTCGGTCCTGACAGGTATCCCGGTGCGTGCCGATGTCGCGATGACAGGCGAAATCACCCTGCGCGGGGAGGTGCTGCCTATCGGAGGATTGAAGGAAAAACTGCTGGCGGCGCAACGCGGCGGAATAAAAATCGTGCTGATACCCGAGGAAAACACCAAGGACCTGGCGGAGATACCCGACAACATCAAAAATAAACTCGACATTCATCCGGTCAAGTGGATCGATCAGGTTCTGGAAATGGCACTCGAACGCAAGCCCGAGACACTTGCCGAAGTTGATGAAAAGGTTGCAGTAGTTCCTTTGGCGGGTGATAAAAAAGGGTCAGATTCGTCCGTTGTAACCAAGCATTGAGCAGAAAATTTGTAACAAAATTGCTGCGTCAATGCATCGTGAAAATATTTCCAGTATTCGCTTGACCAAAGCCGCGAAGCCTTGATATAAAGGCTTCGCAGGGATTTCCTGTTTTATTAATCACTCGCGAAGGGGACATACGTGAACAAATCTGACTTGGTTGATGCAATTGCAAAATCCGCTGATCTTTCTAAAGCATCCGCAGCCCGTGCGCTGGATGCGACTGTCGACTCCATCAAAAAAGCACTGAAAAAAGGCGATACAGTAAGCTTGGTTGGCTTTGGAACTTTCAAGGTGGGCAAGCGCGCTGCTCGCAACGGCCGTAATCCTCGCACCGGTGCGACGATCAAAATCAAGGCAGCAAAGGTTCCCAAGTTTAGTGCTGGCAAGGGCCTGAAAGATGCTGTAAACTAGCCGACTTTTCCGGGTGCTTAGCTCAGTTGGTAGAGCGTCGCCCTTACAAGGCGAATGTCGGCGGTTCGACCCCGTCAGCACCCACCAAAAAAGATTCTGGAGTGGTAGTTCAGTTGGTTAGAATACCGGCCTGTCACGCCGGGGGTCGCGGGTTCGAGTCCCGTCCACTCCGCCATTTTGAGGCGAACGAAAGTTCGCCTTTTTCGCATCTGTTTCATTTGAATCAATAGAGTTGGATGGCATCACTATGTTTGATTTCGTGCATGAAAACAAAAAGCTGGTACAGATCGTCCTGGCAGTAATTATTTTGCCGTTTGCATTATGGGGAGTGAGCTCATATGACAGATCCGGAAATGCCGCAGATGTGGCTGCCACGGTAAACGGCTCGAAAATTACCCAGAAAGAACTGGACGATGCTCTTCACCGGCAGCAGGACAAGATGCGAGAGCAGCTCGGTGCAAACTACGATCCGTCAATTTTCGAAAATCCACGGGTAAAGCAGGCGGTTCTGGACAAGCTGGTCATACAGAAATTGTTTGTCGAGCGCGCCAGATCGGCAAGGCTGGCCGTGCCGGATGAGCAGATCGTGCAAGTGATTGCCGGCATCGACGCATTCCAGGTCGACGGCAAATTCAACAAGAAGCGTTACGAGTCCGTGCTGGCAAACGAGAGGCTGTCGCCCATTGCCTTTGAAGCGCGCGTGCGTGACGAACTGCTCGGCCAGGAAATGCAGGATTCCTATCAGCAGAACGGATTTGCCTCCACGACCGTTGCGGACAATATTATCCGGCTCAATGAGCAGCAGCGTACTGTGAACGTGCTGACATTGAAGCCCCGGTCATTCAAGTCACAGGCCAAAGTGGATGACGCCGAGGTAAAGAAATATTACGACCAGAACTCGAGCGAGTTCCAGGTCAATGAGCAGGCAAGGGTTGCCTATGTCAGATTTTCTGCAGCTGATCTGGTAAAGAAGATCAAGATCAACGATGCGGATGTGCGCAATTATTACGACAGTCACAAAACCGAATTCGGCACCCCGGAGGAACGCCGCGCCGCCCACATCCTGATTGCAGTTAAAGCTTCCGCGCCGCAAGCAGAACAGGATGCGGCCAGGGCCAAAGCAGAACAGTTGCTGCAGCAAGCCAGGAAAAATCCGGGCGATTTCGCCGAACTGGCGAAAAAATATTCGCAGGATCCAGGCTCTGCCGCGAAAGGCGGGGACCTTGGCTATTTTGGCCGCGGCGCGATGCTCAAACCATTTGACGATGCCGCTTTTGCCCTGAAGGTCGGGGAGATCAGCGGTCTGGTCAAAACGGATTACGGGTTTCACATCATCAAGCTTCTGGCAATCAAGCCGTCCCGGTTTGTCCCGTTCGATCAGGCACGCCAGAGCATTCTGAACAAAATGCGGACGCAGAAGGCGGACGATAAGTTTGCCGAGCTGGCCGATAAGTTCAGCAACACTGTTTATGAGCAGAGCGACACCCTGAAGCCTGCTGCAGAACTGGTAGGCGCGAAAGTGGAGCAAAGCGGATGGTTGGTAAAAGGCGTTGCCACCGGCGACCCATGGACTGCAAAAATGCTGCATGCGATTTTTTCCGACGATGCCATCAAGAACAAGCGCAACACGGACGCGATCGAGGTGGTGCCGAATACGCTGGTTGCCGCCCGCATTCTCGATTACAAGCCGGCCGCATTGCGTCCGTTCAGCGAGGTGCGCGAACAGATTCGTGAAAAATTGCTGAGCCAGCAGGCGCAGGAACTTGCGGTCAAACAGGGACAATCGCTGCTGGAGAAACTCAAAGGCGGAGCCGGCGCGAAGTTGAACTGGGAAGCTTCGCAGAGCATCACCATGGGGAAACATGGCTCCCTGGATATGGGTCTGGTGAGACAGATATTCCAGGCCGGCACTGCACATTTTCCGCAGTATGTCGGCGCGGAGTTGCCGGGAGGCGGTTACATGCTGGTCAGGATCGACTCGGTCAAGAACGGCGGCGCAATCGATAACGCGAAACGCGCACGTTACGTTCAGCAGTTGCAGAGATTGACCGGAGAGGAATTGTTGCGTGCATACATGGCTTATGCCGAAAAGAACGCGACCATCAAGATCAACTTGCCGGATACCAAGACGGCCCAGCCCTGATCTTGCAGCATTGTTGAGATTGAAAACGCCACTTTACGAGTGGCGTTTTTTTTATTTGAAACCCGGCTAGCTATATTGTGCCGGTTGTTGCCGACTACCGCGTTTTAACCGGTCAATCGCGCAATGGTGCCACTGCGGATTGTGCTGACCGGCCAATGCGCGCAAACTGGGCCGACGGTTTGGTGTGTCAGTTGTCCGGATTGCGGTCCTGATTGGCACTTTTACCCGCAGGGTTATGGCAGCAGGGCCGGCAATTTCGTTGTCACTGCCAAACGCGATCGTATATAATTCAGGGCTGTCAAACTCTGGATTTCCCCTTCATGCTGGAAGTCAGCAATCTTGCTTGTAGTCGAGGCGATCATCGTTTGTTTTCCGGGTTGAATTTTCAGCTGCATCTCGGGCAGATCATGCAAGTTCAAGGCGCCAACGGCAGCGGGAAAACCAGTCTGTTGCGGACCTTGTGCGGTTTCCTGATGCAGGACGAGGGTGAGATTGCCTGGCGCGGGCAGAAGATACGCGACCTGGCGGAAGATTACCACGGCGAGATACTGTACCTCGGCCATCTGAATGCGATAAAAGATGAACTGAGCGCGCTGGAAAATTTGCGCATCTCGGCAGGATTATCGGGGGTTGAATTAGAAGAAAAAGAAGCGTTGGCCGCTTTGCGGCGTTTGGGCCTGCGCGGACGGGAGATGCTGCCGACCAAAGTTCTGTCGCAAGGCCAGCGGCGGCGAGTCGCGCTGGCGAGATTGCTGGTCAGCGATGCCATATTGTGGATACTCGACGAACCTTTGACCGCACTTGATGTCGGAGCCGTGGCGTTGATACAGGAACTGATTGCAGAACATCTGGCTCGCCAGGGGATGGTGATTTTTACCACCCATCAGCCGCTGCATGTTGAGGCGATGGAAATGCGGATTTTATCCCTGTCATGAAAAAATCCGGCCTGCTCGACCTGCTGCTGCTGGTGATCAGGCGCGATCTGGTGCTGGCGATGCGTCGCCGCGCGGATGTACTGACAACGCTGATTTTTTTCGTGATGGTGGTCAGTCTGTTTCCAATGGGTGTTGGCCCGGAAATGGACATGTTGCGCAAGATGGCGGCGGGGGTGTTGTGGGTGGCGGCGTTGCTGGCCTCTATGCTGTCGCTGGGGCGCCTGTTTTCTGCAGACTATCTGGACGGAACGCTGGAACAGATGATGCTGGCACCGCAGTCGTTGTCCGTGCTGGTGCTGGGCAAGATGGTGGCGCACTGGATGTCCTCGGGGCTGCCGCTGGTGCTGATGGCGCCGGTGCTGGGTTTGCAGTTCGATATGTCGATTAAGGCATTGGGCGTACTGATGGTCACCCTGCTGCTGGGAACGCCGGTGCTGAGCATGATCGGGGCAATCGGCGCTGCGCTGACCCTGGGTCTGCGCGGCGGAGGTGTTTTGTTGTCGCTGCTGGTGCTGCCGCTGTGTATTCCGGTGCTGATATTCGGCACCGGCGCAGTCGGGGCCGTAACAGCCGGGCTGAGTTTTGCGCCCCATTTGTCGTTGCTGGGCGCGGTGCTGATACTGGCCGTGGTATTTACGCCGTGGGTGACCGCACAGGCATTGCGTATTTCGATGGAGTGATGATTTGACGATCAACTGGTTCAAATATGCCTCACCCACAAGCTTTTACGGCTTGGCCGGTAAGATGATTCCGTGGTTTGCGATACCGTCCGCGATCCTGTTCGTGGTCGGAATGTACATGGGTTTCTTCGTCGCGCCTGTTGACGCACAGCAGGGCGAGTTCTATCGCATCATGTTCATCCATGTGCCGACCGCCATCCTGTCGATGTTCTTCTACCTGGTCATGGCGGGCTATGCCGCGCTCGGCCTGATCTTCAACACCCGCCTGTCTGCGATGATGGCCAGCGCGATCGCGCCGACCGGAGCGCTGTTTACGCTGATTTCGCTATGGACCGGCGCTCTGTGGGGCAAGCCGATGTGGGGCACCTGGTGGATCTGGGATGCGCGCATGACGTCGCAGCTCATCCTGCTGTTCCTGTACCTGGGCTTTATCGCACTGCACGCCTCGATCGACGAACCGCGCCGCGCGGACCGCGCCGCGGCATTGCTGGCTATCGTCGGGTCGGTAAACGTGCCGATCATCTATTTCTCGGTGAAATGGTGGAATACCCTGCATCAGGGATCGACGATCAAATTCAGCGGCACCAGCATGCAGATCACCATGCAGCATACCCTGCTCACGATGACGATTGCCTGCTGGTTCTATGCGATCGCGGTCGTATTGTCCCGGGTGCGCAGCATCATCCTTGAGCGCGAACGCAAGACCGACTGGATAAGCGAATTGCCGGAGATGCGGTCATGAACATTCTGGTATGGATGAAGGCGAACCCGCTTACCTATGTCTGGATAGGCTCGTACATGTTCGCGTTGATTGTTTTTGCGATCGAAATCGTGCTGGTCGTACGCAAGCGGAAAACAACTTTGCACCAGGTTCGCCTGATGCGTGATGCAGGAGATGAAGAATAAATGAAACCGCGCCACAAAAGATTTGCATTTATCGCCGTTGCCCTTGCTGCAGTCGGGCTGGCGGTGGGCCTGGTGCTTTATGCGCTGAGGGGTAATGTGAATCTGTATTTCACCCCCACCCAGGTGTTCGACAAACAGGTTCCGAAGGGCCGCAGCTTCCGTATCGGCGGGCTGGTCGAAAAGGGCAGCGTCAAACGCGAGTCGGACGGATTGACGACAAATTTCGTTATTACCGACATGTATAAGGAAATCCCCGTCGTGTACAAAGGCATCCTTCCGGACCTGTTCAAGGAAGGCAAGGGTGTGGTTGCCGAGGGCAAGATGGGGGCGGGCGGCGTGATGGTTGCGGAACAGGTGCTCGCCAAACATGATGAAAACTATATGCCGCCCGAAGCGGCCGATGCGCTGAAAAAGGCCAAGGCAATGGAGGCGGCCGATGCGCTGAAAAAGGGCGGGGCCGCCAATACGGCCGAGACAGTTGCCATTCCGAACAACGCTCCTGTTGCTCAATAATTACCTGAGGGGTTAGACATGATTCCAGAACTTGGCCATTTTTCGTTAATCATCGCATTGTTCCTGGCAATGGCGCTTGGCGTGCTTCCGATACTGGGTGCCGCGCGCAACAACAGGGCATTGATGAGCCTGGCGCGCCCGCTGGCGACAGGGCAATTCGTGTTCATCGTGCTGGCTTTTGCGGCCCTTGCCTATTCCTTCCTGCACAATGATTTCTCGGTGCTGTATGTCGCTGAGCATTCCAATTCGCAATTGCCGCTGCACTACCGATTTGCCGCGATCTGGGGCGGCCATGAAGGTTCGCTGCTGCTGTGGGTGACCATGCTGTCGATCTGGGGGGTCGTGGTAGCAACATTCAGCAGGCACCTCCCGGAGGAAATGGTCGCGCGCGTGCTGGGCGTGATGGGATTGATTGCGGTCGGCTTCCTTCTTTTCATGCTGCTCACCTCGAATCCGTTCGCGCGCCTGTTCCCTGCTGCGACAGATGGACAGGAGCTTAATCCGTTGCTGCAGGATCCCGGGCTGGTGATCCATCCGCCGATGCTGTACATGGGCTATGTGGGATTCTCGGTCGCGTTCTCGTTCGCGATTGCAGCATTGCTGGGCGGCAAGCTGGATGCCACCTGGGCGCGCTGGTCGCGTCCCTGGACCACCGTTGCCTGGGTATTCCTGACCTGCGGCGTGATGCTGGGCAGCTGGTGGGCATACTATGAACTCGGCTGGGGCGGCTGGTGGTTCTGGGATCCGGTCGAAAACGCTTCGTTCATGCCGTGGCTGGTCGGCACGGCGCTGATCCATTCGCTGGCCGTCACCGAAAAGCGCGGCGCGTTCAAGAGCTGGACGGTGCTGCTCGCGATCGCCGCATTCTCGCTCAGCCTGCTCGGTACCTTCCTGGTGCGTTCCGGCGTGCTGACATCGGTGCACTCTTTTGCGACCGATCCCAAGCGCGGCGTGTTCATCCTGGCCTTCCTGGTGATCGTGATCGGTTCATCGCTGCTGCTGTTCGCGTGGCGCGCGCCGAAGATCGGGCTGGGCGGAAAGTTCGATATCGTTTCGCGCGAATCGATGCTGCTCGCGAACAACGTGCTGCTGTCGGTCGCCTCCGCTTCGGTGTTCATCGGCACCCTCTATCCGCTGTTCATGGATGCGCTGGGTCTGGGCAAGCTGTCGGTTGGGCCACCCTATTTCGAGGCCGTGTTTGTTCCGTTGATGACGCTGACCATCCTGATCATGGGCCTCGGCGCATTGGCGCGCTGGAAACAGTCCAGCGTTCCCGAACTGTTCCGGCGCGTGCGCTGGGGATTCGTTGCGGCGGCGGTGCTGGCCATAACGGTGCCGCTGATTTTCAGGCACTGGACGCCCATGATTGCACTGGGTTTGCTGCTGTCTTTCTGGGTGGTCGCATCGCTGCTGGTGAGCCTGCAGCAGCGCTGGGGCGGGCCGGGCCCGTTCATGCAGCGCGTGCGCAGCCAGAGTCTGAGCTACTACGGCATGCAGCTCGCGCATCTTGGCGTGGCGGTGTTCATCATCGGCGTGACCGTGGTGAAGGGTTATGAAACCGAGCGCGACGTGCGCATGAACGTCGGCGACACGGTCGATTCCGGGGGCTACATATTCCGGTTCGACGGCGTGAACCACGTTAACGGCCCGAACTACACCGCCGAGCAGGCGCACTTCACCGTCACCAAGGATGGCAGCCTGGTCACCGTGATGCGGCCGCAGAAACGCCACTACAACGCATCCGGCATGCCAATGACGGAAGCGGCGATCGACACCGGCATCTTCCGCGACCTTTATGTCTCTATGGGCGAACCGATTCCGGATTCGCAGGGCGCCTGGTCAATGCGTGTCTACTACAAGCCGTTTGTGGTCTGGATCTGGGGCGGCTGCCTGTTGATGGCAATGGGCGGCGCGCTGGCGATCAGTGACCGCCGCTACCGTATCCACAGCAGGAAGGCTGCGCGCATCAGCGCAGGCAGCCTGCCTGTCGGCGGCAGCATCGTAACAGGCGGCGCATCATGACGCGCTTCTGGCCATTCCTTGCCTTTGTGGTGCTGGTGATTTTCCTGTACATCGGACTGGGGCTGGATCCGCACGAAATTCCCTCGCCGCTGATCAACAAGCCTGCGCCGGCATTCACGCTGCCGCAGCTGTACAACCCTGCCAAACAGTTCTCGTCTGAGGATATGAAGGGCAAGGTCTGGCTGCTCAACGTGTGGGCTTCCTGGTGCGTTTCGTGCCGCGAGGAACATCCGGTGCTGATGGAATTGTCGCAGCAGCACATCGTGCCGATCTACGGCCTGGACTACAAGGACAAGAACCCGGACGGCGAGGCGTGGCTGCGCGAAGGCGGCGATCCTTACACCCTGGTTGTCACCGATGCCAACGGGCGCGTCGGGATCGATTTTGGCGTGTATGGCGTGCCCGAATCCTACGTGATCGACAAGCAGGGCGTGATTCGCTACAAGCAGATCGGCGCGATCACCCATGAAAACCTGCAACAAAAAATCCTTCCATTGATTGCGGAGCTGCAGTCGAAATGAAATATCTATTCATAATACTGATCGCCCTGTTGCCGACACTGGCCTATGCCGGACAGGCGAAAGACCTGGCAGAAGACCCGGTACTTGAACAGCGCATGGTCCACCTGGCGAAAAACCTGCGTTGCCTGGTTTGCCAGAACGAATCGCTGGCCAGTTCGCGCGCCGACCTGGCCAAGGATCTGCGCCAGGAAGTGCGCGAAAAAATGAAACAGGGCATGACCGACCAGCAGATCATCGATTTCCTGGTTTCGAAGTATGGCGACTTCGTGCTGTTCGACCCGCCGATGCAGCGCAATACCATACTGCTCTGGTACGGCCCGTTTGCGTTGCTGCTGATCGGCCTGGCCGGTCTGGTTTACCAGCTGCGCAAACGCAGGAAAGCAGTCCCCGAAGTTCACCTGTCCGACGAAGAAGCGCAACGCGCAGCCGCTTTGCTAAACGAACCGAAAGAACCACAAAAATGATTTTATTCTGGATACTCTGCGCGGCGCTGTTGCTGGTCGCAGTACTTTTTATTGCGTTGCCGTTGTGGCGCAAGTCTTCGTCGCCTGATGAAGTGTTGCGGGATGCGGCGAACCTGGAGATTCTGCGCGACCAGGCTTCGGAGCTCGAAGTTGATCTGAACAATGGCCTGCTGACACAGGAAGCATACGACCAGGGCCGGACCGAATTGGAGTCCCGTCTGCTGGAAGAGGTCAAGGTCACCGAACAGCCTGTCGCAAAACCGCAGCGCAACCCTTCCAAGGTGCTTGCTGTCGCGCTGGCGGTGTTGCTGCCGGTGGTCAGCGTGTCGCTGTATCTGACCCTGGGCGATCCCGATGCGGTGACGCCGCAGGACATGATTGTGGCCGACGCCGAAGGTGTGATTCATTCCCCGAAAGCGCTGCACAAACTCGAAGACAAGGTAAAACGCGGTTCCAAGGATCCGAGCGACTGGTGGATGCTGGCGCGCACCTACACCGAACAGAAGCGCTTCTCGGATGCGTCCAATGCCTACGCGCATCTGGTGGTGCTGGTTCCGAACGAGGCGCAGTTGTGGGCAAATTATGCCGACGTCTATGCGATGGCGAACGGGCAGACGCTGCAGAATGACGAAGTGTCCAAGATGATCAGCAAATCTCTGGAACTGGACCCCAACAACAATACCGCGCTCGCGCTGGCCGGTTCGGCCGGGATGGAGCGGGGTGATTACGTTACCGCGATGAAACACTGGCAAACCCTGATTGACCAGCTCGGCCCCGGTTCTCAGGATGCAAAGCCATACATCCTCGGCCTCAAGCGCGCGGCCGAACTGCTCGTCAAGCAGCCCGGCGGCAAAAAATTGCTTCAGCAACTCGCGGCGGGCAGGGCATCTGCAAAATCGGCGCTGACGGCATCCGCCATTACCGGCAAGGTTACGCTGAGCAAGGCGCTGGCGGGCAAGGTTTCACCCGACGATACCGTGTTCATACTCGCACGCGCCGCCCAGGGTCCGGTAATGCCTCTCGCGGTGATGCGCAAAAAGGTCAAGGATCTGCCGCTGAAATTCACGCTGGACGACAGCATGGCGATGCAGCCGCAACTGAAGCTGTCCGGCTATTCCAAGGTTGTGGTGGTGGCGCGTGTGTCGAAGTCCGGTTCGCCGATGGCGCAGACCGGCGATCTGCAGGGCATTACTTCAACCATCAAGCCGGGCACCAAAGGCCTGGACATCGTGATCAACAGCGTGATGCCGTAATCGGCGCTACGCAGCAACAGCGGCATCGGGTCGGGAGTCCCGGTGCCGTTTCTGTTTGAGCCGGGGAAAATGCATCGGCAATACGGGCAGCATATGCGATAGCGCAGGGCAGATATTTATTGTTGCGGAAGAGGGTATAACGCGGCGGTTGCGCCGGCTGGTCGTGCGGCTTATTGCTTTTGCTTCTTTATCGCGTACATGTTGGCATCGGCATCTTGCATGATTTCATCCGTGGTTCTCGATTTTCCGGTAGCGGTTGTATGTCCGATGGACAACGATATCTCCCAGCCCTGCTCCTTGAAGACCTTTTCAGATGCCGCCCTGATTCGCTTGACCAGTATGTCGCAAACATACTCATCCGTTTCGGTGAACAGCAGCACGAACTCGTCGCCGCCGATGCGCGCCGCAGTATCCACACTTCTGGAGTTTTCCCGCAGAATGTGCGCGACGGTCTTGAGGGCCTTGTCGCCGATGTCATGGCCATGTTGGTCGTTCAGTTGCTTGAACTGGTCTATGTCGATATACAGCAGGGAATAGGGATTTCCGGACCGTTCGCTGCGGAACTGTTCCGCTTCGAAGCGCTCATTGAATTCCAGGCGATTGGCCAGTTCGGTCAGCGTGTCCTTGCGGGAATATTCCCTTTCACGCCACAGCTTCGTCACCACCCGGCCCAGCACGGTGAACGTGATGCTGCGTGTAAAAATATTCATAACGAGCGCGGAAATCGGAAAGCTGGGCCAGATAACTGCCGCTTCCGCACTGCTCCATGCGACCGCAACCAGAACGCCGATGATCGTTGACATCTGGGTATCGGAGCGGCGCATCGCCCTGATTGCGCCAATCTGGGCAGCCTGGATGACCGGCAGACAATACAGCACGTCCAGGGAAAAGTATGTCCCGGACTCTTTGTAATCCAGATAGGTGATAATGAGAATTTCCAGTATGACCAGGAAGGATCGCCAAAGCGTATTTTTTTTAATCGTCATGTTTCAACCGGCCAGTTAATAAAGTTGCGGCGTCGCACGATCGAATTCGAATTATATTCAATGCCGACCCATTTGATTATATTAACGATCTATTAAAACTATCGGGGCGTTGCTATGATAAACGAGTTGGGGGTGGTTTGGTGTGGTTTTGGACCCACCGCGAAAAATTATCGATATTCGCGTAACCATGTTGCTGGAATGATCGCAATCCAATAGAACGAAATTGCGTTTTGGCGTGGTGATCTGGCTCCCCGACCTGGACTCGAACCAGGGACCTGCGGATTAACAGTCCGTCGCTCTACCAACTGAGCTATCAGGGAATTAAGAGGTGCGCATGATAGTGATTTTGCCTTGTCCGGTCAACCTCAATCAGACTTTATGCGTTGAACTCAGGGTTCTGACGGCCAGGGCTTAATCAATCCCCGGACATTTGCAGCGTATCGCGATCAACTCGGCAATGCGCGGCATGGACACGGGACAGGCAAGGGAGTGAAAATGCAAACAAAGAAAGTACGAAATTGTTATTTTGCATACTCCTGGCCCGTGCCGGGAAATAGCCGGTTGCTTCATCACGAATCAGGCGTAACAAAATGATTTAATATCTTAATAATATGACGCGATCAGATAGAATGAAGCATGGACAATAAATCGGTTTTTGTCAGAACCAGCACCGGCGAAGAGCAGGTGCAAAGTCGGACATCTCCGCTATCCGGAGACGTCAAGCGTGCTTTGTCGATGGTGGACGGAGTTTCCACATTCGGTGAAATCAGCAAGCGCGCCGCGCCCAGCATGCGGGCCAATCTTGCCGACATGTTTGAAGAACTGGAAAAGTCCGGACTGATCCGGGAAAAAGGCCTGGCCGGCAAGATTGCAAAATCAGCCATGCCTCCCAAGATGGCCATGCCGGTCAAAATTGCAACGCCGCGCAAACCGGAGCCAGAAGCGGTTTCGGACGAACTGGACTTCTTGTCCGGCTATCAGGCGCCAGCGCGTGCAGACACGGCAGGTGGCAGCAAGGATGTGAATGACTCAGCAGAACAGCAGGCCAGGCAGCGTCTCGAGGCCGCGGCCAGGGAGCAGCAAGAAGCTGATGCTGCGCGCATCAAGGCCGAGCAGGAAGCCAGGCGTGTGCGCGAGGAACTGGAAGCCGCCAAGCTGAAAGCCGAGCAGGAAGCCAGGCGTGTGCGCGAGGAACTGGAAGCCGCCAAGCTGAAAGCCGAACAGGAAGCCAGGCTGCGGCTCGAGGCCGCGGAGCGCGAGCGCAAGGAAGCCGAAGCGGCGCGCATCAAGGCGGAGCAGGAAGCTTCGCGTATCAAGGCGGAACAGGAAGCGGCACGCATCAGGGCGGAGCAGGAGGCCCTGCAGCGGCAAGCCGATGAGGAACGCGCCAGGCGCAAAGCCGAGCTGGAAGGAGAGGCTGCCCTCAAGCAGGCAGAACATGAAGCCGAACTGGCGCGTAAAGCGGCCGAAGCGCAAAAAAAATCAGCTGGAACGGACCTGGGCGTGACCGGATCGTTTGCATTTGACGATTTCAAAATCGATGAAATTCAGCCTGCCGCACCGCAGAAAAAACCGGAGCCCGTGCAGAAACCCGGATCCGGAGAAACTGCATCCGCAGCCAAAAATCAGGATGCATTCTCGTTCGACTCGTTCAATGTGGAAGAACAGCGTCCTGTTGAGCCGCCCAAGGAACGGCAAGCCCCTGCCCAGCCTGCTGCTGAAGCAGCACCGGCCCGCGCGGTTACGCCCCCGGTGACGGACGAAGCGGCTGCAAGGGAAAAAGCCGCCAGGGAAAAAGCCGAAAAGGAAAAAGCGGAGAAGGAGCAGGCAAAGCGCGAAGCCCAGGCACGCGCCGCTGAAGAAGCGCGCATCAAGGAACTCGCTGAAGCCGAGGCCAAGGTATGGGCAGAGGCCGAGCAGCGCGCGATGGAATCCGCCCGGGTCAACGCCGAACGAGCGGCGCAACTTGCCAAAAGCCCCCCCAAAGCTGCACGCAAAGAAAAGGCCAAACGACCCGCACGCGCACCGCGCAAACCCTTTGCATGGGGCAAGCTGTTCGGAAGTATTGTCATGCTCGGGATATTCCTGGTGGTGCTGCTGATCGGCGGGCTGTTTGTCGCTCCTTACTTCTTGCCGACGCGCGATTACATGCCCAAGGTCCAGAAGATGCTTTCCGACGAATTGCATCAGCCGGTGCATCTGGGCTACCTGTCCGGCCGTTTCCTTCCGACGCCGCGCCTGGATCTGGGCGAGATATATATCGGCGATGCAAAGCAGTTCCAGGCCGCAACCGCACAAATCAATTTTGATATTTTCGGAGTGTTCGGCGACAGCAAGCCGATCGACAGTGTCGATTTCCAGAAGGTCACCGTCAGGGGCATCGCATTGCGCGACTCGGGTGCATGGCTGCAAATACTGGCCGGCAACAGCAAGTATCCGGTGAGCCGCATGACGATCAGCGAGGGCACGCTGGATGCCGATGTATTTCAGCTGACCGGCGTGGAAGGCGAACTGAATTTCAGTCCGGCAGGAAAATTCACCCATGCACGATTCAGTTCCGACTCCGGAAAATACAGCGTGGGCATCGATCCGCTCAGGGGCGGCAAATTCAAGACAAACATAACGGTGCATGCAAGCGCGCTGCCCCTGCTGCCGAGCTGGAATTTTGACGAACTGAACGCGAGCGGAGAAATATCCGGCGACGAACTGCTGATCAGCAAATTCGATGCGCGGATACTCGACGGCACGCTGAAGGGGAATGCGCACCTTGACTGGCATTCAGGCTGGCATGCGGACGGTTCGATCACGGCGAGCAAGATCGTGATGAAGGACTTCAGCAAATTGCTTGATGGCAACGTCGATGGCTCGGCGCACTTCAGGATGAGTTCGCATGATCTGGGCGGACTGACCGACTCCGCGGTGCTGGATGGCAAGTTCGTTTCCAGCGACGGGCTGATCGGCGGGCTGGATATCGTCGAAACGGCGCGTACGCGCAGCACGACCAACCTGCCGGGAGGCAGGACCCATTACGATCATCTCCAGGGCAACTTCAGCTACAGCAAGGATGCCTTGCATTTCACCCAGGTCAAAGTCGACGGCGGCGTGATGGATACGCTTGCCTCGTTTGACATCAGCAACCAGCAACTGAGCGGGAATATGAAGGTCAAACTGGACATGCATGGACTGGCCAGCACCGAACTGAAACTGGGCGGTGCGATCGACGACCCGACGCTGGTTTATTCGCCCTGAGCCAGGTCCGGATAAACGGCCGTATCTTTCGGGTTTAGCGAGTCAGGACAGCGCCTTCGCGATCCGCTCCAGCGCCTTCTTGAGATTATCCATCGACGTGGCGAACGACAGGCGCAGATAGCCTTCGCTGCCGAACGCCGAACCGGGCACCACTGCGACGCCGGCTTCCACCAGCAGATATTCCGACAGTGCAAGATCGGTGGCTTCCTTCAACACACCCTTCTTGTGCAGCGCGGCGATCGCGCCGCTGAAATCCGGGAACGCATAGAACGCGCCGCCTGCCATCAGGCACTTCACGCCGGGTATCCGGTTCAGCGCATCCACCACGAACGCATGCCGCTCGCGGAATGCTTCCACCATCGGTGTGATGCAGTTCTGATCGCCGTTCAGCGCGGCCTCCGCGGCCACCTGCGAAATCGAGGTCGGATTCGACGTGCTTTGCGACTGCACGTTTTCCATCGCGGTGATGATCGCTTCCGGACCCGCCGCATAGCCGATGCGCCAGCCGGTCATCGAATAGGCCTTCGATACGCCGTTCAGCACCATCGTGCGCGGATACAGGTCGGGGCACGCATTCAGGATGTTCACGAACTTCGCGTCGGTCAGCGCGATATGCTCGTACATGTCGTCGGTCGCGATCAGCACGTTCGGATGCTTGCGCAGCACCGCGCCGAGCGCCTGCAATTCGGCCAGCGTGTAAACCGCGCCGGACGGGTTGCTCGGGCTGTTGATCACCAGCATCCGGGTCTTCGGCGTGATCGCGGCTTCCAGCTGCGCCGCCGTCATCTTGAAACCCTGGTCTATGCCTGCCTGCACGATCACCGGCTTGCCTTCCGCGATCAGCACGATATCGGGATACGACACCCAGTAAGGCGCGGGTATGACCACCTCGTCGCCGGGATTGACCACCGCCAGCGCGAGATTGAAGAAACTCTGTTTGCCGCCGCACGAAACCAGGATCTGCTTCGCGGTGTAGTCCAGCCCGTTGTCGCGCTTGAACTTCGCGATCACTGCAGCCTTCAGCGACGGGGTGCCGCTGACCGGGGTGTACTTGGTGAAGCCACGGTTGATCGCGGCGATCGCCGCGTCCTTGATATGCTGCGGCGTATCGAAATCCGGCTCGCCCGCGCCCAGTCCGATGATGTCCTTGCCTTCTGCCTTCAGCTTCGCCGCGCGCGCGGTGACGGCAAGGGTGGGGGAAGGCTTGATGGCCTGTACGCGAGTGGAGAGTGTCACAATTGTTCCTTGGTTATTATGGGATGGCGAGAATTATACTCTTGCGCGGAAATAGTGTGGATTGGCGAAACGCAAGCCGCGGCTTGCGGGTTATCAGGACATTGTTGGCAATGCTGTTTACGCTTGCCGCCGCCGCGGTAGAATCCGGAACAAACAAGCAGGCAACCGGAATCCGGCCACCGAAATTCACCAACAGGAGTCCATGCATGATCGTACAGACATGATCGGCCAAGCATGATCGAACAGCAATGATCGGATTGATACAGCGCGTCAGCGAAGCAAGCGTAACCGTGCCAGGCGAAACCGGGGAGGGCAGCGTCGCCGGCCGGATCGGCCGCGGGCTGCTGGTGCTGCTCGGCGTCGAGAAGCACGACAACCACAGGAACGCGCAGCGCCTGCTCGAACGCCTGCTGGGTTACCGCGTGTTTCCCGACGACACCGGCAGGATGAACCTGTCGCTCGCGGACATCGGCGGCGGCCTGCTGCTGGTTCCGCAATTCACGCTTGCCGCCGACACGCGCAGGGGCACGCGCCCCAGCTTCTCGTCGGCCGCATCGCCGGAACTCGGCGCGGAACTGTTCGAATATTTCGTCCAGATCGCGCGCGAGAAACATGCGATCGTAGCGACCGGCGTGTTCGGCGCCGACATGCAAGTAAGCCTTGTCAATGACGGACCGGTCACGTTCTGGCTGCAGGTGTGAATTAACTAAATAGGAATATTTCTATGTGGACACATCGAAAAACCGTCGCGAGCAGCTTGAGTGCAAGGCGCACGGAACGGAGTGACGAGACATATCGTCTGGATAGGCGAGGAAGCGAGTACCGCGCAACGCCGCAATCGTGCTGCGTAGCAGGTTTAGCGATGTGGCCATGAAATTCGGAATAGACCTGGGCGGCACCAAAATCGAAATCATCGCGCTGGCCGACGATGGCTCGGAATTGCTGCGCCGCCGCGTCGCGACGCCAAAGAACGATTACCTCGAGACGCTGCAGGCAATTAACGTACTGGTGCGCGACGCAGAAGCCGAACTCGGGCAGCGCGGATCGATAGGCATAGGCACGCCCGGCGCGCTGTCCCGCGCGACCGGCCGCCTGAAGAATTCCAACTCGCTGGCACTCAACGGACAGCCTATCCTGCAGGACCTCGAAGCGCTGCTGCAGCGCGAGATCAGGATCAGCAACGACGCGAACTGCTTTGCGCTGTCCGAAGCCACCGATGGCGCGGCATCGGGCGCAGCGGTGGTGTTCGGCGTGATCCTGGGCACCGGCGTCGGCGGCGGCATCGTGGTCAACGGGCACATCCTGACCGGGCCGAACGCGATCGCCGGCGAATGGGGCCACAACCCGCTGCCCTGGCCGGAAGCGCGCGAATTGCCCGGCCCCGAGTGCTATTGCGGCAAGCACGGCTGCATCGAAACCTATCTGTCCGGCCCCGGCATGATGCGGCAGCATCAGCTCGATACCGGCGCATCGCTTGGTTCAGCAGAGGTCGTGCAGCGCGCGCAGCAGGGCGATCCGGCTTGCGAGCGCAGCATGCAAGCCTACGAGCAGCGCCTTGCCCGTTCCCTCGCGCACGTGATCAACATCCTCGATCCGGACGTGATCGTGCTGGGCGGCGGCATGTCCAACATCGAAAGGCTGTACACCAGCGTGCCGGCGCTATGGGGAGACTGGGTGTTTTCGGACCGGGTCGATACCCGGCTGGTGAAGAATCTTCATGGCGACTCCAGCGGCGTGCGCGGCGCCGCATGGCTGTGATCGGCCGGGCGTGACGCTATTCCGCAGCCGGGGTCGCGCTGATGGTCTGGTTGCGCCCCGCCTGCTTTGAGCGGTACAGCGCGCTGTCTGCTTCCTTGATCAGCAACCCGTATTCATGGTCATTGTCCGGAACGACAGAAGCCACGCCCGCACTCACGGTCATCCGTTTTGTGCCGGAATACAAGATGCTCAGATCGTGAATTCCCATGCGCACGCTTTCGGCAATCGCATGCGCCTGCTCAAGGCCGGTATTCACGAGAAACAATCCGAATTCTTCCCCGCCATAGCGCAAGGCAAGATCGCCGGGCCGGCGGGAAAAGGTATTCAGAAACCGGGCCACCTTGACCAGGCATTGGTCGCCGGCGGGATGCCCGAGATCATCGTTGTAATCCTTGAAATGATCGAGATCGAACATGATGAAGCTGACCGGCATACGGCTGCGGGAATTGCGCCGCCATTCATTGCCCAATAACTGGTCCAGGTACCTGCGGTTGGCCAGCCCGGTGAGCGGATCGTGCAGCGACAGGTGCTCCGCGGTTTCTTCCGCCAGCTTGCGCTGCGTGATGTTGTGGTGCGAAATCACGAACAGGTTTTTCGCGGGATCCTGCAGCGCCGTCACGCGCATCATGAACCAGCGTTTTTCCGTGGGGCTGTGGCAGGGATATTCGAAGTAGTAGGTAGCGCGCCTGCCTTCCAGCACTTCCTTCAAGCCATCCATCGCAACATTTGCGAGCCTGTCCCCCCGATTGCTCGAGAAGTTGCACACATCCAGATAATTGGTTCCGGCGCCGAATGCTCCGGAAGCAAGCCCGTTTTCGGTCCCGAATGCACTCCACGCCCGGTTGACATACACGATGGTGCCGGAGCTGTCGATCACGGCGATCTGATCTTCAAGCGAGTCGAGCAGCAAGGCGTGCATATTCACCGAATGATCGGGTTCAACTTCATCAGCTGAAAAAAATGGCATGACGGGGCGGCGGAATGAATTTCTGGTACGGCATCGTGCCGCGAACTTTGTTTTTTGGCAAATCAATCTTTGCCCTTACAATACGCGGCTGACCATGGCCATCAAAACCTTCCCGAACAGTCCCTACCGCCTGCACCAGCCGTTCGAGCCTGCAGGCGATCAGCCCGCGGCGATCGCGCAGCTGGTCGAGGGCATACGCGACGGCCTGTCGTTCCAGACCCTGCTCGGCGTGACCGGCTCGGGCAAGACCTTCACGATGGCCAACGTGATCGCGCAGCTCGGCCGCCCGGCAATGGTGATGGCGCCGAACAAGACGCTGGCCGCGCAGCTGTATTCCGAGTTTCGCGAGTTCTTCCCCGAAAACGCGGTCGAGTATTTCGTCTCCTACTACGACTACTACCAGCCCGAGGCCTACGTGCCGTCGCGCGACGTGTTCATCGAGAAGGACTCCAGCATCAACGAGCAGATCGAGCAGATGCGCCTGTCCGCGACCAAGGCACTGCTGGAGCGCGAGGATGCGGTGATCGTCGCGACCGTGTCGGCAATCTACGGCATCGGCGACCCGGTCGATTACCACGGCATGATTCTCCATCTTCGCCAAAACGAGAAAATGCACCAGCGCGACGTGATCAAGCGCCTGGTCGAAATGCAGTACGAGCGCAACGAGATCGACTTCGCGCGCGGCACCTTCCGCGTGCGCGGCGACGTGATCGACATCTTCCCGGCCGAGAGCAGCGAGAATGCGCTGCGCCTGACGCTGTTCGACGACGAGGTCGAAACCCTGTCGCTGTTCGATCCGCTCACCGGCCACATCCTGCAGAAGGTGCCGCGCTACACCGTGTATCCGTCCAGCCATTACGTGACGCCGCGCAGCACCGTGGTGTCCGCGATCGAAACCATCAAGGTCGAGCTGGCCGAGCGCATCGCGTTCTTCCAGCGCGAGCACAAGCTGGTCGAGGCGCAGCGCATCGAGCAGCGCACCCGCCACGACCTGGAGATGCTCAACGAGATCGGCTTCACCAAGGGCATCGAGAACTATTCCCGCCACCTGTCCGGGCGCAAGCCTGGCGAGCCGCCGCCTACGCTGCTCGACTACCTGCCGCCGAACGCGCTGATGTTCCTCGACGAAAGCCATGTGATGGTTTCGCAGGTCGGCGGCATGTACAAGGGCGACCGCGCGCGCAAGGAAAACCTGGTCAACTACGGTTTCCGGCTGCCGTCCGCGCTGGACAACCGCCCGCTGCGCTTCGACGAATTCGAGAAAATCATGCGCCAGACCGTGTTCGTCTCCGCGACGCCCGCGAACTACGAGGCCGAGCATGCCGGCCAGGTGGTCGAGCAGCTGGTGCGCCCGACCGGTCTGATCGATCCGCAGATCGAAGTGCGCCCGGCGCAGCACCAGGTCGACGACCTGATGTCCGAGGTCACGCTGCGCACGGAGCAGGGCGAACGCGTGCTGGTCACCACGCTGACCAAGCGCATGTCCGAGCAGCTCACCGAATACTTTACCGAGCACGGCATCAAGGTGCGCTACCTGCATTCCGACATCGAAACCGTCGAGCGCGTCGAGATCATCCGCGACCTGCGTCTCGGCATGTTCGACGTGCTGGTCGGCATCAACCTGCTGCGCGAGGGGCTGGATATTCCCGAGGTGTCGCTGGTCGCGATACTCGATGCCGACAAGGAAGGCTTTCTGCGCTCCGAACGCTCGCTGATCCAGACCATCGGCCGCGCCGCGCGCCACCTGAACGGCAAGGCGATCCTGTATGCGGACCGCATCACCGACTCGATGAAGCGCGCGATCGACGAGACCGAGCGCCGCCGCACCAAGCAGGTCGCGTACAACTTCGCGCACAACATCACGCCGGTCGGCGTGCAGAAGCGCATCAAGGACATCATCGAGGGCGCCTACGAGCCGGATGCCGCCCACGCGCAACTCAGGGCCGCGCAGGAGCAGGTGAAATATCTCGCGATGAGCGAAAAGGAAATCGCGAAGGAAATCGCCCGGCTGGAAAAGGAGATGCTGAAGGCCGCGAAGAATCTCGAGTTCGAAAAAGCGACCGAATACCGCGACCAGCTGAAGAAGCTGCGCGAGAGCGTGCTGATCTCGCCTCTATGATCGACACCCATCCTGATATCCGGGAAGGAGCAGACTGAACATGAAATACGTTGAGATCGTCGCCGAAAAGGGGAGTGCCGACACGATAGCCGCGATCGCCGAGAAACACGAGGTGGCCGATATGCGCCACAGCGCGGTCGGAAGCGACGGCATGCAGGCTTCGCGGTTGCTGGTGGCCGACGACAAGCTGCAGTCCGTGCTGGACGCATTGCAAAAGATGCTGCACGCGCAGGCCAACGCCAGGATCGTGGTCCTGCCGGTCGAAATCGCGCTGCCCAAGCCGAGCGAAGCGGAACGAAAGGAAGAAGATGCCGCGGTCGAAGCCCGGGAAGCGCTCTATGAAGAAGTCGAGAAGAATGCGCGGCTCGACCGCAACTTTGCGGTACTGGTCGTGTTGTCGACCATCGTCGCCGCGATCGGGCTCATCGAAGACAACGTGGCGGTGGTGATCGGCGCGATGGTGATCGCGCCGTTGCTCGGCCCCAACCTGGCGTTTGGTCTCGGCACCGCCCTGGGCGATATTTCCCTGATGCGCAAATCGGCGCTGACCACCGTGGTCGGGATCGTGATCGCAATCGCTCTGTCGATTGCAATCGGCTTCATCTGGCCATTCGACATTGCGAGCCGGGAGCTTGCCGCGCGCTCACAGGTGGGTCTGGATTCGGTCGCGCTGGCGCTGGCATCGGGTGCGGCGGCAGCGCTCTCCATGACGACCGGTTTGTCTAGCGTGCTGGTGGGGGTGATGGTTGCGGTGGCCTTGCTGCCCCCGGCGGTGACGCTTGGCCTGATGCTCGGCCTGAAGCATGTCGACCTCGCGCTGGGGGCGGGTTTGCTGCTGGCCATCAACATCGTGTGTGTCAATCTGGCGATCAAGGTGGTGTTCTTCCTGAAGGGCATCCGACCGCGCACCTGGTGGGAAAAAAAGAAGGCCAAGCGCGCGATGGGGATCTACATCCTGGGTTGGATCGTTACGCTGATCATTCTGGTTTTTTTTATCTTTGGCCACCAGAAGTTAACCAGCTAGCACCAGTAGATTTTATCGCAGCGGTTTGCGAAATACGGTAATCCCGCCTCAGTCGCGGCCGGCCGTTTTCAGCATTGCCATGATCTTCCCGAGAATTTCAGGGCTGTCCGGTTCGACAGGCGTATCGAAACTGTAGATCGTCTTACCATCCGGAGCGATCAGGTACTTGTGAAAATTCCATCCCGGTTCGGATCCGGTGGCCTTGCTTAGTTCCTTGAAAAACGCATTGGCCTGCGGCCCTGTTACGTGGCTCGGTTCCATCATCGGAAATTTGACGTTGTAGGTCAGTATGCAAAATTGAGCGATTTCGTTGTTTCCGGAAAGCTCCTGGTGAAAATCGTCGGATGGAAACCCGAGCACCAGCAGACCCCGGTTTTTGTATTTGCCATACATCCCTTCAAGTTTTTCAAATTGCGATGTGTATCCGCACTTGCTGGCGGTGTTGACGACTAGGATGGGCTTGCCGGCAAATTGACACATATTGATCGTGCCGCCCTGCAGGGTGTGCAGCGTGCGGTCAAGCAGCTGCGGGCAATCCGCCGCGTATGCCGGGCATGAAAGCAGAAATATCGAGAACAGGACAATTTTGTACATTTGAGCTCCTTCGGGTTTGACTGGTTAAACATGGATGATCGGATTGGCCGTTATGAAACACGCTCGCGTAGCTGCAACCTGCGCCTGAGCAGGCGCATCAGCCAGCCCAGCCCGGGCAGCTTCTCGTACAACTCCTCGGCAGCATCCCAGTAATCGCGGTGGTAGGTAACCTTGTGTTCGGACGAGAAGCGCAGGTGCGATGAGCCGCGGATGCACTGGTCCTGGCCGGCCTTGTTGTTCATCCGGAAGTGGAACGCCCACACGACGAAAGCGTCGTCGCCCTCCAGAACGCGATGGCTAATCCTGAATCTCGGGTCGTCAACCTGCCGGTACATGTGTTTGTAGATGGCAATGATCGCGGCATTTCCATGCACTTCGTTGAATGGGTCCTTGAAATATGCATCCGGACTGTAAAGATCGGCGAGTGCACCGACCTGATCCCGTGACAGGTTCTCGAACGACCGGATCAGATGATCGAGTGCATGACGATGATTCATAGTCCGGTCGCCTTGTGGACCAGCCAGAAATACCAGCGGTAGGGCAGCAGCCTGAGCACGCGCAGCCAGTTGGTGAAGCGCTTCGGGAAGTGGATGTGGAATTCGCCGCGCTCGATTCCGCGCAGCAATTCTGCGGCGGCCGCTGTCGCGGGGATCAGCGCGGGCATCTTGAATTCGTTGCCTGCGGTGAGCGGCGTCTCGACGAAACCGGGATTGACCAGATACACGCCGATGCCGCGCGGGCGCAGATCGAGATACAGCGACTCGCACAGGTTGATCAGCGCCGCCTTGGTAGGACCGTAGATCAGCGCCTGCGGCAGGCCGCTCAGTCCGGCGATCGACGCGACGATCGCGATGCCGCCGCGGCCTTGCGACAGCAGGGTCGGCAGCACCGCATCAAGGCAGTTGAGCGGGCCGCGCAAATTGGTATCCAGCATGCTTTCGGCGACGGCCAGATCGAACTTGTCCGCGCGCATCCTGTTGTAGGTGCCGGCCACCACCAGTACCAGATCGATGCCGCCCCAGTTCCCGATTATCCGGTCGCGCGCGGCGATCACCGCGGCGTGGTTGGTGATATCGAGCGGCAACACCAGGGTGTCGGGATGATGGTCCGCGATGGTTTGCAGGCCTTCACGATTGCGCGCCGACACGGCCAGCCTTGTGCCGCGCGCCAGCAGTGCGCGCGCGGTCTCGGCGCCGATGCCGCTGGAGGCACCGATAATCCATACGCGCTGCCCGCGCCAGTCGGTGATTTTCGGGTTCATTGCCATGGGTTCATACAGCGGCTTCATGTCCGTTTTCTGAAAGACAAAGTCACTTCGCCGAGCCGGAAGCCGAACTTGCTCATCACCGCGCGGTTCAGCATCACCTTGTCGTCCATCAGGAACATCCAGTCGTTGAAGCTGACGTTATAGACCTTGTCGCCGACCGGCAGGGCCAGCACATAATTCCAGTGCAGCGCATTGCCGGCGACGTTGCCGACCGCGCTGCCGACCACATCCGCCGCGGTGCCGACGTATTGTCCGTTCGCGGCCTTCTTCAGCGTCCACACGCGCCGTTGCCTGGTGCCGTCCGAATAGCTGAAGTCTTCGTCCAGCGTGCCGACGTCATCCTTCCAGCTGCACTGGATGACCACGGTAAAGCGCTTGACGACCTTTCCCGAGCGATCCTGGAACATGCCCCAGGCATCGATGGTGCCGTTGAAATATTGCTGCATGTCGAGCGCGGGTTTTTCCTTTGCATACTGCGAGACATCGACCGTGCTGCAGCCGGCAAGCATGCCGATGCCGATCAGGGGTAAGAGGTAGGTGTGCCAGTTCATGTCGGTTCTCCCGGTTGATTCAAGGTTGATCGTCAAACGTTCTCGAGCGGCGCGCGCCACAGCAACATGGCGGCGACGGACTTCAGTGCGCAGGGCAGCAGTGCATAGCCGAGCGCGAGTGCGTGCAGCCCTTGCGGATCGGTGCTGCCGTTTTGGTACCCGAGCAGTTGCAGCAGCGGCAGCGAAATCCCGGCAGCCAGTGCCAAGTTGATCTTGGTCGCCCAGTTCCAGATGCCGAAGTAGGCCCCTTCCCGCTTGCCGATATCGCCGGCGTGGCCGATCACCGCGGCGAGCAGCGCGGGCGGCAACGCCAGGTCGGCACCGAGCGCGAAACCGGACAGGATGCAGATCACCGCATAGGCCGTCGCCGCGCCCGCGGTCAGCGTGTAAGCCCAGACGAAGGTAACGATTGCCAGCGCCATGCCGGCCAGCCAGGCGCGCCGCTCGCCGTAACGCCTGGCGGCCGCCACCCACAGCGGCATCGAGACAGCGCCCGCGATGAAATACAGCACCAGGAACAGGCCGGCATATTGCGGCAGTGCCAGCCTGTCGTTGGCGAAGAACAAAAACAGCGTCGCGGGAATCGCCGCGGCGATGCCGTTTACCGTGAACACCGAAAACAGCCAGCGGAAACCCATTATGCGGAATGGCGCGAACAGGTCGGCGACCCTGGCGATACTTTGCGGGGCGATACGGTGCGCCGCGCGTTGCGGCTGCGGCGAGTAATTCAGCAGCACGATCGCGCCGGCAAGCAGCGTCACGATGAACGCCGTCGACAGCCAGCCTGTGCCGGCGACGCCGGGCAGGGCCGCCGCGATGATGACGCCGGCCAGGCCGAAGGTTTCGCGGATCGCGGACAGCTGCGCGCGTTGCGCGCGTTCCTGCGTGAGCGCGGCCCCCCAGCTCTGGTAGGCAATGGTGGCGATGCTGAAACCGAGGTAGACCACCACCAGGCTGCCCATCATCCATGCATAAGGCAACCCCGCGAATGGCTGGGTGTCGGCGAAGCCCGGCGGATGAAACAGCGCGACGAAGCCGCCGATCAGCAGCGGCAATGACAACGCGACGAAGCGCCGGAAGCCGGTGCCGCTGCGGCGCCGGTCTATCCACTGGCCGATGGCCGGGTCGACAAAGGCATCGAGTATGCGCGAGAGCAGCAGCACGCCGCCGATCAGTGCCAGCGACAGGCTGAACCGTTCCGCGTAGAACTGCGGCACGTAGACATAAATCGGCAGCGCCACCAGCGCCAGCGGCAAGCCGAACAGGCCATAGCCAAGCAGTGCCGGAAAAGTCAGCGTCTTCATGATGGGGCGGAGAGCAGGCTGTTGCGCAACGACGGCGCGCTGGTGCGCGGATCGAGCCAGATCGCGAAGAACGCGCGGGCGAATTCGCTGTCGGTGATCTCGCCGAGCGGCTTGCCGTTCAGGTAGAAGCGCGCTCCGTGGCCGGGAACATGAATACCGCTGATGCGCGTGCCTGCATGCACATCGGGGAACAGCGATTCCATGCGGTTGAGCCAGACTTCATGCTGCTCGCTGCTGCCGAAGCCGAGCTTCCTGATCTCGTCGATGCTGGTCCGTGCGATGTGCCTGCCGTACAAATCACGCGCATAGGTGAGACTGAGCGCAAACCTGGTTGACTCCGGGTCATCCGGCCGGTAGCCCTGATCACCCACCCATAGTTTCGCGTCGTATATTTTGAATCCGAACCAGCGGTAGCTGCCCTGTCCGGAGAGGCGCGCATTGCCGATCTCGCTTTTGACCGGCTCGGGTATGCTCTCGGCCCGTGCAGGAACAGCACACAGCAACAAGAACAATATTGCAAACGTACGTGTCATGACCATATCTTTTTCAGCGTGAATTGCATCACGCTGATGCTCCCGGCGCGGAAGCCGGCCTCGCAGTAGCCGAAATAGAATTCCCAAGTGCGCACGAAGCGTTCGTCAAACCCCTGTTCGCGCACCCGGTCCAGTTCCTGCTTGAACACATCGCGCCATTCGGCCAGGGTACGCGCGTAATCCTGGCCGAAGGAAAACTCGTCGATGATGCACAGCCCGTGCTTCCGGGCCTCGGCGCGGAACACGGAAGGCGAGGGCAGCATGCCGCCCGGGAAGATGTATTGCTGGATGAAGTCGGTGCTGTTGCGATAGTTCTCGAACAGCTCGTCCGCGATCACGATGGTCTGGATGCAGGCGCGTCCGCCATTCTTCAGGTTGCGCGCGATGCACTCGAAGTAGGCCGGCCAGTATTCTTCGCCGACCGCTTCGAACATCTCGATCGACGCGATCGCGTCGTATCGACCGTTGCTGTCCCGGTAGTCCATCAGAAGCAGTTCGGTGCGGTCGGCCAGGCCCGCGTCGGCCAGCCGTTGCCTGGCGTATTGCAATTGCGCGTCCGACAGCGTCAGACCACGCACCATGGCGCCGCGCTCGCGGGCCGCAATCTCGGCGAAACCGCCCCAGCCGCAGCCGATTTCGAGGATATGCTCGCCCGGGTTGACGGCGAGCTGATTGAGGATGCGCCGGTACTTCGCATCCTGCCCTTGCTGCAGTGTGGCGTCATTACCGTTGCCGAACAGCGCGCTCGAATAGGTCATCGACGGATCCAGCCACAGGCGGTAGAAATCGTTGCCGATATCGTAGTGGGCGTGGATGTTCTTGCGGCTTCCGCTGCGGCTGTTGCGGTTGAGCAGATGGCGGAATCGGTACAGCAGGCGCCCCCACCATTTGCCGTGAAACAGCGACTCGATAGACTGGCGGTTGCGGATGAAAAGCGCGATCAGCCCGGTCAGGTCGTCGGTCGACCAGCCGCCGTCGATGTAGGTTTCGGCAAAGCCGATATCGCCTGATTTGAGCACCGCATCGAACATCGCCCAATTTTTCAGGCGCAGCGTGACCGGACTGGAATGGTCACCAAAGCGGAAAGACTGTCCATCCGGCAGCTCCAGATGCAATGCGCCATGCTGCAGGCCGGCGAGCATTTTCAATATGAGGCGCGCCCTTGCCGGATAGCGATCGATGGACAGCCTTTCTTCACCGGCCTGGTATCCGGTCGCTGGCGAATTCATGGTTTGGGTGTTCATTTGCTTAACTCCTGTTGCGGTGGGGTGGGTTTGTGGAAAAACGGCACGTGCTTGATCCACAGCTTGAGCGCCTGCCAGTGGATGCGAGCGATGACCGCGAACGTCATCAGCGGGAAGCGCAGCAGCGCATGCAGGATGTTGCGGTCGTTCAGCGGGTGTGCAGTGCCGGCGATGCTGGTCAGCAGGATCGGGCCTTCGGCGTCGTCGTAATCGATGCACGCCACGGTGCGCTCGGAAAATGTCGGGCCGATTTGCTGTCCGGTGCGCATGAACCTGAAGCGGTACTTGCCCTCGACACGGCAGAATGGCGAAACATGGAACACCTTGGCAGCAGTCAATTCACTGTTGTTTGCGATGGGCAAACCGTGATTCAACAGATACAGATGGCGCTCGCCGAAAGTATTGCTGACATCGCACAGTACGGCGCGCAGTACGCCGTCGCGGCGGTGGCAGAACCAGAACGACACCGGGTTGAACACATAGCCGAGCACGCGCGGAAAAGTCTGCAGCCACACTTCGCCGTCGGCATCCTTTATACCTTCCCGTTCGAGCAGCGCGTCTATCCATTCAAGCAACGGGGTCTTGCCGTCGCCGTGGTCCTTGTCGTGGAATGACAGCAGGTTGAAACGGTTGTGCGACAACAGCCGGGTGGGCCACTTGCCTTTCGCGATGCTGCGCAGCGGCAGGCGCAGGAAATACACCCCGTAATTGAAGCGGTTGCGCGCCGGGCGCAGACGGGTGTGGTGGACATTGCCGATACACAGTTGCGCGTCAGCCATGGCGCACCACCGCATGTTCGGTTTCGATCGCCTGTGTCTGGATTGCACGTGTTTCGATTGCCTGGGCGACGGCAAGGCCGGACTTCAAGCCGTCCTCGTGGAAACCGTAGCCGGTCCACGCGCCGGCGAACCAGGTTTTGTACTTGCCCTGGATCTGCTGCAGTTGCTTTTGCGCCGCGATGGCGGCACGGTCGAATACCGGATGCGCATAGTCGTAGCTCGCAATCACGCTGGATGGATCGGGTTCGTCGATCGGGTTCAGCGAGACGATCACCGGCGTGTCGAATGGCAGAGGCTGCAACTTGTTGATCAGGTAATGCACGCAGACTTGCGGCTCGCCGCCGCCCCGGCTCTGGTAGTTCCACGCCGACCAGGTGCGCTTGTTGCGCGGCAGGCAGGAAGCGTCGGTGTGCAGCACTGCCCGGTTGGGCTGGTATCCGATCGCGCCGAGAATTCGCTTCTCGGCCGGGGAGATGTCCTTCAGCAAGCCCAGCGACTGGTCGCTGTGACCGGCCAGCACCACATGATCGAACAGTTCGCTCCCCTGCGAACTGTCGATGCGGATCCTCACGGTGCCGCCCGAGTTGGTGCGCCAGACAGCGCGCACCGGCTCGCCCAGGCGCGGGTCCGGGATCGCGCGCAGCATCTTGTCCACATATTGCCGCGCACCGCCGGTGACGGTGT
>JAJDNO010000042.1 GCA_022340615.1 Gallionella sp.
CCGGATTCCGAACATCCGGATTTTGGACAGCCGGATTGGTTTTGCGGGTTTCGATTTCGGTTTTCATGCGGCACCTCCCTTCATGCCTGCTGCTTTCTGAATCGCCGCGCGGATGCGGTTGTAGGTACCGCAGCGGCACAGGATGCCGTCCATCGCATCGCTGATCTGCGCTTCGCTCGGATGCGGATTCTCCTTGAGCAGCGCGGCGGCCGACATGATCTGGCCGGACTGGCAGTATCCGCATTGCGGCACGTCCACCTCCTGCCACGCGGATTGCACCGTCTTGCCGAGCGCGGATTCGGCCAGGCCTTCGATCGTGGTGACCTGCTTGCCGCTGGCCATCGACACCGGCGTCACGCACGAGCGCACCGCGCGTCCGTCCAGATGCACGGTGCACGCGCCGCACTGCGCGATGCCGCAACCGTACTTGGTGCCGGTCAATTTAAGGTTGTCGCGCAGCACCCACAGCAACGGCGTGCCGGGGTCGGCGTCCACTTTGGTTTTGGTTCCGTTGATATATAAAGTGATCATGAGCACACCTCCTGCCTGTTGGTTTGTCTTTGTTTGTTGTTCCGGATGGATCCGGCCGATAGCTCCGGCTGGTTACGAATCGAAATCAGATGCGCGAGTATGGACACCGCAATTTCCGGCGGTGTGCGGCTGCCGATGCGCAGCCCCACCGGGCCGTGCAGCCGGTCGATCTCCTGCGAAGTCAGGTCGAACAGCGCGAGCCGCTCGCGGCGTTTTTCGTTGTTGGCTTTTGAACCGAGCGCGCCGACATAGAACGCCGGCGACTTCAGCGCCTCCAGCAGCGCCATGTCGTCCAGCTTGGGGTCGTGGGTCAGCGCGATGATCGCGGTCGCGCGGTCCGGCTGCAGCGCGATCACCGCGTCGTCCGGCATTTCGCCGCTGAGCAGGGTGTCGGGCACATCCCAGGTTGCGCGCATTTCGGCGCGCGGATCGCAGACATGCACCTCGTAGTCCAGCGCCTGTGCCATGCGTGCAAGATAGGCGGAAGACTGGCCGGCGCCGATGATCAGCATGCGCCAGCGCGGGCCGTGCACCGTGACCAAAGTCGATCCGTCGAAGGAAATGTTGTCGGTGCGGCCGGCATCGTCGAGTTCGACCTGCCGCGTAGCGAAGTGCAATGTCCGCCTGACCAGCCGGTGCGCCTGGACCAGCTGCAGCAGCTGCGCGACCCAGTCGCGGTTCTGAACAGGTTCAACGACCACGCGGATCACGCCGCCGCACGGCAGCCTGAATCGTCTCGCTTCTTCCTTGGTAACGCCGAAGGTCAGCACCTCGCAGCGATCGTTCGGCAATTCGCCGCGCTTTGCGCGCAGCACCAGGTCATCCTCTATGCAGCCGCCGGATACCGAGCCGACTGCCTGGCCGTCGCCGCGCAGCGCGAGCATCGCGCCGGGGGGACGCGGGCTGGAGCCGAAGGTCTCCACCACCGTGACCAGCCACAGAGACTGGCCGGTTGCCTGCCATTCATGCAGGGTTTTCAGTACAGAAAGATCAACGCTATCCATGCATCCCTCCTCGTACCGGACCACAAACCTCGTGCGGGCGATTATTCTCCCAGAGATTTGCTCAAGTTTCCACTAGGTTGAAGTAGCAATTTGTAACCGCGCGAGCTTCCTCCTGTTTATTGCAGATTTGGCATCAACCGCGGCCCGGATTCGCAGTGATCGCTAAACTTTTCCGGCTGCCGCGAATCAAAGTTACGTCCCGAACAAGGGAATAACCACGAAAGGAAAGGAGGATAACGTCATGCTTGATGTCAACAAAGCCACCACTTCCCCCAACGATCCCGAAGGCCACATGTTCGGCCTGGAACACTGGTCGCCGCTGGTCGCAAAGCACAAGGCGGAAGCCGAGGGGATAGATCTTTCCGAGGAACACTGGGCGATCATCAACTACCTGCGCGATCGCTACCGCCAGCACGGCGACGCAAAAAACGCGCGCGAGATACTGAACGAGCTGGAATTGAATTTCACCGATGGGCGCGGGCGCGGCATGCTGTACGAACTGTTCCCCGGCGGCCCGGTCAGCCAGGCCAGCCGCATCGCCGGCCTGCCTGTGCCGCCCCATTCCAGCGACCCGTCGTTCGGCAGCGTCGAATAGCCGGGCGTACCGGCCCCGGTTAAGGCGAAACGATCAGGCCGGTGCCGTCGCCTTTTTCTTTATGGTCTTGATTGTCCTGGCCGGTTTCTTCTTGACCGGCCGTTTTTTTGCCGGCTTCCTGTCGACCGCTGCAGCTTTCTCCGCTTTTGCAAGCTCGGCAGCCTTGGCCGCCTTCTCGGCCGCCGCGACCCTGGCCTCGATCCGTTTGGTCACGATCTCGCCGCTAGCCGCCGCAAAGTTCAGCACGATGCCGGGCGAGGCCCACGGTCCGCTGACCCGCACCGGAACAGTCACGCCGCGCAGTTCGTAAAGCTCGCCGGCGCTGCGCCGCTTCAGCACCGAACTGACCGTCGCGGCGAGCCGGTAATCGATGCGGCCGGTGTCGGGCGCATAATCGCCGTCGCCCGCGAGACGGAACAGCGGCGAGCGCATGTCGAAACTGTTGCCGCGCGCGCTGCCGTCCGCGATGTTGAACACCGCATCCAGGTTCGAGAAATCGGTGCTCTCGCTGAGCCGGGTTTCATGCATGCGCGGCTGATTGGTGGTGCCCAGATCGTCGTTGCCGCTGACCAGCGCGCTGCGCAGGTCGATGCCTTCCAGCGAACCGCGCGACAGCGCGAGCGACACCGTGCCGTTCAGCGACCTGCGCAGCGCGCCGATGCTGCCGCCTTCCGCGCCGAGGTCCGCGACCAGGTTGCCCCTGCCCTCCAGCTTGCCGGCGTTCGCGGTATTCGCGAGCAGCGCCTTCATCTGGAAGCCGCTCAGATTCTGTTTGAGCGCGAATTGCGGTTTGCCCTGCGCGGTCGCGCTGATGCTGCCGCTCAGCGTGCCGCCGTACATCCTCGCAGTCAGCGGAGAAATCGTCAGCGCGGACTGCTCGATCTTGATGTTAGCCGCCACCCCGGTTGCGCGGAACTTCGCGGTGCTGATCTCGCCGGCATGCAGCGTGCCGTGCAGCTTGGCGTCCTTGATGAAGCCCAGGTCGACCGGCGTCGCATCGTTCTGGAAGCGCTTGTTCCAGTCAGACGAGATATAGCGTTCCAGCGGAACACGGTCGACCGCCACATCAAACGTGTACGCGGGTTCCTTGAAATCCTGCAGCGCGACCTTGCCGCTGATCGCGCTGTCGTCGATCTTTCCGTTGAAGTCGAGGTTCGCATTGCCTTCGGCAAGATCGGCCTGCAGGCTGCCGGTTGCGGACGCGGCGAGCCCTGCCGCCAGCATCGGATCGGTGGCCGACAGGTTCAGCGCGATCGCATTGAGCTTCAGCCTGGTCCCGGATGAATAATCGAGACTGGCCGGGCTGGTTATCTTGCCCTGCAGCGTGCGCCCGTCGCCCTTGAACGCGAAATCGGCCCTGGCTTGCGCCGTGCTTGACACGCCGCTGGCGGAAGCGAATGCCGGAACCTGCAGCGCGGTGGTCCACTGCTCGTCGAACTGCGACACCGTCGCGTCGAGCGCGAGATCGCTGCCGCTCAGTACCCCCTTCGCGGATTGCAGCTTGGGCAGATCCAGCTTCGCGTCTATGCTGCGCTGCCCGTAATTGCCGGTTGCCGAGACGGCAATGTTCTCGGCCTGCATCGATTGCTGCGCGGGATACAGGTTGATTCCGCCCTTGAAACTCATGTCGATGTTGCTGAAGCCGACCGCGGTGCCGCCCAGCGTCCCCTCGATGTCGGCAAACTCGTAGCGTCCCGCCTTGCGGTCGTAATAGAAGCGGCTCTTCAGGTCGATCACCGAGTCGCTGCGCGCGACTTCGGAATTGAGGTGGAAGCTCGCCTGCAGCTTGCCCGGCACCGAGTCGGCCAGCCGTCCGGTTTCGATCTGCACATCCTGCAGCGCGACCCGCTGCCAGCGCATCTCGTCCTGCCAGTTCAGCGCGGAATGGGTCACGCGGATGCCGTCGATGTCGAACGTGAACGGCGCCAGTTTTTCATCGCGGATCTGCAGGTCGTCGTAATTGGTCGTGCCGTTCTTGTAGCGGATCAGGTTCACCTTCGCGCCGTCGACCTCGACATGGTCGAACACCAGCTGCTTCTTCAGCAGCGGCAGCCACGCGACATACAGCCGGGCATCGTTCACCGACGCGAATTCGCGCGCGCTGTTGCGCTGGCTCAGCAGCATCTTGCCGGTATCCAGGCCCAGCTTGGGGAAAAACGTGACCTTGATGTCGCCCTGCAGCACCAGCTCGCGCTGGGTGTGGTTCTTCACGTACTGGACGATCTGCGTCTTGAAACTGTTCGCGTTGAACGACAGGATGAACACCACGACGATCGCCGGAACGATCATCAGCACGGCCAGCAGCGCTGCGATCGCATAGCGGTAATGCTGCTTCGCGAGCGACTCGGCAAACGGCAGCTTGAACAGCCCCAAAGCCCCCACCAGCATGCCGATCACGCCATACAAACCGAGCAGCGCGTACTTGAAAGACTTCATTCCTGGTTCCTGACGGATACACCCGATTAGGTGCGGGGCGGATTGTAACCTTGTGCCGTAAAACTGGGGGTCGCAGCCGACGAAGGATGCATTGCAGCAGACAAGCGTGCTTTATCGGGGTAGCTGGAGGGATAAGTCCGATCCGGCCGGTCAGGCCTGCACCGGTTTCAGCTCGGCGTCGTGTTCGAATTTCGAGTTGACCCACAGCATCAGGTCGGAAAGTGCGGCGTCCTCGGTAAGCGCATGCCGCTGTTCGAGGTGAAACTGCGTCACGCCCGACTGCCCCGGCGTCTTGAGCACGCGCGGCTTTTCGTACCACAGACAGCTTGCCTGGAAGCCATGGCCTTCATGCTGCGTGATGAAAATCCGAAACACGCGCGTATCGACTTTGACCTCGTACGTTTTTGTCCACTTGATATCACTCACCATGGTTCTCCCTGGAGTAAAGGGCTGGCGTTAAAACACCGGCCCGCAGAAATGCATAATAGTATGAGCAAGAGCGAATGTCTTCACTTAGCCGGATCGACCAGCCCCGCATCGTCGCGCAGCCCGACCCGGTTCACTTCGCGGCTGACCGGCCAGGCCTGCATCGATGCCGGGTCATGCGGACGGATCAGCGGCAGCAGCGTGTCGGCGTCATGCAGTTGCGGGGATAGCCAGGCGCTCCATTGATCCCGGCCCAGTATCACCGGCATGCGGTCGTGGATCGTTTCCATCAACGCGTTCGCCGCGGTGGTGATGATGCAGCAGGTGGTGATGCCCTCGCCTTCCCCGTGCCAGGTCTCCCACAGCCCGGCAAACGCCATCGGCTTGCCGGACTTCAGGCTGACATACCACGGCTGCTTCACGCCCTGCTCCGATTTCCATTCGTAGAACCCGGTTGCGGGAATGATGCAGCGGCGCTGCCTGAACGCAGACCGGAACGACGGCTTTTCCGCGACCGTCTCGCCGCGCGCATTGGCGAGCTTGTGGCCGATGGAAGCCTCCTTCGCCCACGACGGGATCAGCCCCCACTTCATCAGGCCAGGGTGCCGATGCCCTTCCTTGTCCGCCGTGATGGAACAGATGCGCGTGGAGGGTGCGATGTTCCAGGATGGCGAAAACTCGATATCGCCGGACAAATCGAAGTGCTCCGCAAGCGCCCGGTAGGTCCCTGCCAGCACAAAACGTCCGCACATGTCAGCAATCGTCCTTCATTAAGATTTAGGGCATCAGGATTTCTGGTCAGGTTTCGGGGTGGCAATGTGCACCGCAGAAGGAACACCGAACTGGGTAACGACATGGCGATAATCGATCGTCCATTTTTTGTAATCAAAGAACGGATCGAGCTGGACAGGACGGCATCCCCCGACCAGATTTGCATTCATGGAATAGATTCCCGACCAGAGCGCCGAAACGATATGCGATGAAAATGTCAGGCCCGGGGCAAGGCCCACCAGGCAGAGCTTGCCGCCCGGCATCAATATCCGGTGCGCCTCGGCGATTGCCTCGCGGATATCATTCTCGGACAGCAGGTCCATCACATAGGTCGATACGACGCGGTCGACGCTGTGGTCGGGCACATCAAAATGCAACGCGCCATCCGACAGAACCGCCTTTGCCCGGTCGCGGTATGGCGCAAGCCGCTGCTGCGCAAGATCGATCATGGTCTGGCTCAGGTCGATACCCAGATACGTCGCGGATGCAGGGAGGTGCTTCTCCAGCAGCCGGAGCGCAAAGCGGCCGGTGCCGCAACCCAGTTCGAAAACCGCATTCGCCTGCCCAAATGACGCATGGGCGATCAGGTCGTCCAGCGCCGCATCTTCATAGAATGACTGCGCATCCTGCTTTTTTCCGAAGCGGTCGTAGAAGGCCCGGGCCTGGTCGTGCGTCAGGGCCATCTTCAAACTTTTTTCCCGAGCCACTCCGCATAGCTGATGCGCGGCACATCGAAGCGGTCGGTGGTGCGGCAATAGACCGAAGGCGAACCCATCCGGCCGATCGGCTCAAAATTCTTGACGTACATGCGCGGGCCCATCAGCTTGTCGGCCACATGGAACATCACCACCTCGCCGACGATCAGCGTGTTCTTGTTGAGCTGCTGCGTGCTGTGCAGCTTGCATTCCATGCTGGCCTGCGACTCTGCGACCCGCGGCGGCTTGACCTTGACCGATGGCGCAGGATGCAGATTGGTCGCGGCCATCTCGCTCTCCCCGAATGGAAAGTCCGCCGCAGACACATTCATCGCGTCGAACAGTTCCTCGGTCACCATGTTCACGACGAACTCGCCGCTGTCCAGGATATTCTTCGCGGTGTCTTTCATCTCGCCGGCATCGTTCACGCCGACGCTGACGATCAGGTAGATCGGGTTGCCGCTGACCGCATTGAAAAAGCTGAACGGCGCGAGATTGATCACGCCGTCGGCATTCTGGGTGGTGACCCACGCGATCGGGCGCGGCACCACCAGGTTGGTCAGCAGCTTGTAGTTGTCGGGGGCGGAATGCTGGTCTGGGTCGATTTGCATGGCATTTCTTTCTCTATATTGGGATTTTCTTGTTGCTTGCGCGGTCAAGTATAAGTCAATTTTATTGTGATGCCGCCCGTTGAGCCTGAACTCCTTGATTGCATGGTTGTCACGCTCCCGGAGTATGAAGCCCGATCTCGCGTTAAAATGACCGTCATCCCGGCCTGATGCCGGATTTTCCCAATCCAGAATTAACGGGCCCACCGCATGAACGAAGAACGCTTTGTCGACATCGAATCAAAAATCGCCTTCCAGGAAGACCTGATCGAGGAACTGAACAAGACCATCTACCAGCAGCAGCAAAGGCTGGAACGGCTCGAAGCGTTTTGCGAAGCGCTCGCAGGACAAATCGTGTCGCTGTCCGAAGCGAGGAACGAGGGAATGCCCGCGAACGAACGGCCGCCGCACTATTGAATATCGCGGCTACGTCCCGACCTACGCATTTAAATTTACGGATTGAACAACACCAGATGCTGAGCAAACTGAATATTTTCTTATCCGAATTCATCCCGCACGCCGAAGTCGACAGCCACCCGGAACGCTCGCTGCAACTGGCTACGGCCGTGCTGCTGATCGAAGTCATGCGCTCGGATGCCGAAAGCACGGACGAAGAACAGGCCACGATCCTGAGAATCCTGAAGGAACGGTTCCGCCTGTCCGATGCGGAAGTGGCACAACTATCCAAACGGGGACTACAAACGGCAAAGGCCGCCAATGATTTTCACCAGTTTACTTCCCTGATCAACCGGGAACTGGGACGATACGAAAAGGTCCGCATCATCGAATACATGTGGCAGGTTGCCTATGCCGACAAGAAAATCAGCGCGCATGAAAACCATTTGATGCGCAAGGTGGCTGCCCTGCTCTACATTCCGCATGACGACTACATCGCCGCCAAGATGCGCGCCAAGCCTGCCGAACCGGCATAAAGCGCTGAACTAACGCAACAACCCCGAGGCAGCTTCTGCCGCAAGCGGCCTGATGGCCGTACCCAATCATCCAGCCGGCTTCTTGTAACCCGATAGTGTTTCATCCCCCCAATGCCAGGCTTTT
>JAJDNO010000050.1 GCA_022340615.1 Gallionella sp.
CCGAGCAGCACCTTCAGCGAGGAAAGCGCCAGCATCGCGCCGATCATCACCACTTCGCCATGCGCGAAATTGATCAGCCCGAGTATTCCGTACACCATGGTATAGCCAAGCGCAACCAGCGCATACACGCTGCCTTGCACAAGGCCGTTGATGATTTGTTGCAGGAAGATATCCATGAACGCTCAAACAAAAGCGACACGTGTTCCGTGTCGCTTTGTGTTTTACCGTTGCCGCATCAGTTGGCTGCCTTGGCTACACCGAGCGTCTCAAGCGGTTGCCACTTGCCATGCTGCACCTGGTACAGGGTGACGGCGCCGCCCTTCAGGTCACCCTTTGCATCGAACTGGATCTTCGCCGTGACGCCGTCGTAAGTGATGTCGGCAAGCGATGGGAGGTATTTCGCGGGATCCGCCGATCCGGCCTTCTGCATCGCTGCGATCATCACATTAACCGCGTCGTAGCAGTAAGGAGCATACAACTGTATCGGACCGTACTTCGCAGAGAAGCGTTCGGCGAATGCCTTGCCGCCAGGCATCTTGTCCAGCGGCACGCCGGGCAATGAGGCATACGATCCCTCGGCTGCATCGCCGGCCAGCCTGATGAATTCCGGCGTATAACCGCCGTCACCCGTCATGAACTTCGTTTTCAGCGCAAGTGCCTTGAGCTGCTTCACCATCGGACCGCTCTGTGCGTCCATCCCACCATAGAACAGCAGGTCGGGTTTCTTGCCCTTGACCGCGGTCAGAACTGCAGTAAAGTCCATTGCCTTGTCGGTGGTATATTCATGCGCGACGATCTTCGCGCCGTTGGCTTCCGCAGATTTGATGAACTGGTCCGCCAGACCCTGGCCGTATGCGGTACGGTCATCGATCACCGCGATCCGCTTCGCGCCCAGATTCTTCGTCGCATACTCGCCCAGCACGTGCCCCTGCTGCGCATCATTGGCCATCACCCGGAACGCGGTCTTGAAACCCTGTGCTGTGTATGCGACCGCGGTTGCAGAAGGCGATATCTGCGGTATGCCGTTATCGCTGTAGATTTTTGCTGCGGGAATGGTAGTGCCGGAATTCAGGTGGCCGATGACGCCGTTGACCTTGTCGTCGACCAGTTTCTGCGCGACGATGGTCGCCGTCTTGGGATCGGCCTGGTCGTCTTCGCTGATCAGTTCGAAATGTGCCTTGCGCCCGCCGATCATGATGCCCTTCGCATTCGCATCGTCGATTGCCATGCGCGTGCCATTCTCGTTGTCCTTGCCCAGGTGGGCCTGCGGACCGGTCAGGGGAGCTGACGCGCCGATGCGCACGACCAGATCACCGGATGCATCCTGGCTTGCCGTCGGCGATTTTTCGCAGCCGTACAACGCCATGGAAAGCAGCACCGGTACAACTGCACTGTAGATTAACGAACGATGCGTATGACGTGACATGTTGATCCCCTTTGATGTACGAGGCCCGATTATGCGGAGCAGACGCTGCGCTTGTCAATTTTAAAGGGCAACAAAAAGCCGGCTCGCGCCGGCTCGGTCTGATTTATGGTTCGTGCTATTTGGTTTTGGCCAGGCTCTGCTCGAATTTGACCAGTTCGGTGATTTCAGCCTTATTGGCCCCGGTCGGGTCGTTGGCCGGCATCGGCATGGTGCCCCAGTTCCCGGATCCGCCATGGGATACCTTCATCACCAGTCCCTCGATCAATGGATATGTCTTGCCTTCGTAGGTGTACGTGGTAATCCCGCTGCCGGTATATCTCTGGGCTACGGCTCTCCAAGGCGGGCCGACCTTTTTTTTATCAATATCGTGACAAGCGGTGCAACTGAACTTGTGGGCAAGCGGGGGCATTTCTACTGCCATTACACTGCCAATCATCAAACCTGCCGCTGCAACCATACCCCCGACAATTGTTTTCATTCACTTCTCCATTATTATGTTCAAGTATATCGACCTGCAAAGACTCTAACCTTGCGGAGGATTCTAAACAACTCGATCTGCTTTGCATAGTAATCCGCAGCAGCACCTTTTGCCGACGCCGGAATGCCATTGCTTCAGGCAGCAAAAAGCCGGCTTTCGCCGGCTTTTCGGATTGCTGCTGTCCCGCCACCATGCTTTGCGAGCAAGGCCGAAGGACAGAGTTCAGGCTTATTTCTTTTCCAGACCCAGTATGAATTCGACCAGAGCCTTGATGTCGGCTTCTTTGACACGAGGTGCATTAGGAATCATGGCAGTATGCTTGAACCAGTCTCCGGTGCCGCCCTTGGATACTTTCTCGATCAGCCATGCTTCAGGGGTCGCTTTGCCGTGTTCTTTCAGGATCGCGGACACTTTCTGACTTACCTGGTAAACCTTCGGATCAACTGCGGTACCGGTAGCGCCAACCTTGTTGTAGGCCTTGGAAACGTCTCTCCATGCCGGGCCAACCAGTTTCTTTTCGATCGTGTGGCACGCGGTGCAGCCGTTCTTCCTCGCCAGCACCGGCATGTCTTCAGCCATCACGCTGCACGCCATCACCAAGCCTGCTGCTGCGATCATGCTTACGATAATTGTCTTCATATTCGATTCTCCCCATTATTATTTGAAAGCGTCCGAAACGATGTGAAGGTCCCTCCTCCGAATTCGATTCTAGACAAGTGCGCCTGAATTGCCAATGAAAGTAAGCCGGCAAATTGTTACCAACGGTAAACAGACAACGCCGTGAGCCGCGTCAAGGTTGACACCAATGCTCCATCTGCACCACAAACCCGATACGGATCAACAAGCTTGCAGAACAATACAGCACAGACATTTATGTGCTGACAACAACATGCAGGAAAAATCAAACCCTGACGATTGCGCGGCTAAACCGGTTCGGCACGATATTCGACGATCATCGTGTGCCGGGTCCCCGCTGCGACTTTCACGACGTTTTCCATCGCATTCACCGATTCGATACATACCATTTCCCGCCAGCCGTCGGGTTGGCCCATGTCACCCATCTTCGCTGCCTTTTCCGTCCAGGGTGTCCACACCACCGTCGAGAGACTTCCGGATTTGGCGACATGAATGCGGCGCCCGAGCTGGTCATCTTCGATCACGCATTCGGCAGCCGTGTTGACATACACACGATCGGTCTCGCCGCTGAACGTGATCTGGCCTGACTGCCTTTTCAGCACGGATCCGCCGACCTTGTCCCAGTAATCGCAGTTCTCCAGACCGGTCACGCGCACCGCGCCGATGTCGCCGATCCGGAAATAGGTGTGCAATGCTTCTCCTATGGTGAAATCGCCTGCACCGGTGTTTTCAGTGGACAGTTCCATGCGCAGTGTTTCACCAACGATCACGGTCAGTTCCAACGTACAATCATGCGGCCACTGCACGCGCGTCTTTTCGCTTTGCTGCAGTCGCAGCAACAGACGCGTAGCGCCGTCCGGTTCCTTGCCGGACTCCACCATGCGCCATTGCACCGTGCGCGCATAGCCGTGCCCGGGGAAACCAGGCTCGGATGGATGCGCGCCGAACCAGGGCCAGCACACCGGCGCACCGCCGCGTATCGATTTCCCCGCCGCAAGTTTTGCGTCGCGCGACAGCCACACGACCGGCAGCGGCTGGCTTCTCGGCTGCCAGGTCATCAGGTGCGCACCCTGCATGCAGAGGGACGCCGTTGCCTGTGCATTGCTGATTTTTGCGACGACCAGTCCGCCAGCATCCTCGGCGAAACTCAGGTGCCCGTCGATGCCGAACCGGGTGTTCAGTTGCTGTGCTGTGCTCATAATATTCCTTGTTTTCGCCGGTTATGTATCGCGACTGCCCGCAAGGTTATTAGCCGCGACTGTTTTTTGAGATGCCCGTATAATTCGTTTTTCGATTTTACCCGATTCATTCATGTTCGTTCATCCGCAAATCGATCCTGTCGCGATCCACCTTGGTCCGCTCGCCGTCCACTGGTACGGCCTGATGTATCTCGCCGGATTCATGACCTTCCTGTGGCTGGGGCGCAAACGCATCGCAACCCTGAACAATCCGCAGATCACCGTCAAACTGCTCGACGATCTGCTGTTCTATGGCGTGCTCGGCGTGATTCTGGGCGGACGCCTGGGCTATGTGCTGTTTTACAAGCCGGGCTATTACGCCGCGCATCCACTGGAGATTTTTGCCGTCTGGCAGGGTGGCATGTCCTTCCACGGCGGTTTTCTCGGCGTGCTGGTGGCGATGGCATGGTTCGCGCACAAGTATCATCTGCGCTGGCTGGCGATTACCGACTTCATTGCGCCGCTGGTACCTCCCGGCCTGGCATTCGGGCGCCTCGGCAATTTCATCAATGGCGAACTGTGGGGGCGTCCCACGAATGTCCCGTGGGCAATGGTCTTCCCCAAAGTGGACAACCTGCCGCGCCATCCCTCCGAACTGTACGAATTTTTTCTGGAAGGCGTGGTGCTGTTCACGCTACTCTGGCTGTTTGCGCGCAAGCCGCGTCCTGTCGGAGCGATTTCGGGCCTGTTCCTGATCGGTTACGGCAGCCTGCGCTTTCTCGTGGAATTTACCCGCGAGCCGGACGATTTTCTCGGCCTGCTGTCGCTGGGCATGAGCATGGGACAATGGCTGAGCATCCCGATGATCATCGCCGGCGTCGCGCTGATGACCATCAGCTACCGCCGCGCCACTTGACACCCGCCCAGCGCTCGCACACTATCTCATCGTCGAAATGACCGCCATTACCATAACCAGGGCATCACTTTGGACGAACTTTCACTAGCCGCACTATTTGGTATCTTGCTGTTGCTGCTGCTGTGCAGCGCATTCTTTTCCGGGTCGGAAACAAGCATGATGGCAATCAACCGCTATCGCTTGAACAGCCTGATACGCCGCGGCAATCGCAGCGCAAAACTGGTCAGCCGCCTGCTCGGCAAGGTGGACAAACTGCTCGGCTCCATCCTGCTCGGCAACACACTGCTCAACGTTTTCGCCGCGGCAGTCACCAACGTGATCATCTTCCGCCTGTTCGGCCAGAACGATCTGGCGCTGCTGCTTGGCACGCTGACACTCACCTTTGTGTTGCTGGTGTTCAGCGAAATCATGCCCAAGATCATCGCGGCAAGCTACCCCGAACGCGTCGCGCTGCCTGCCAGCTACCTGCTCACGCCGCTGATCACTCTATTCCAGCCGGTGGTCTCGATCGCGGGCGGAATGGTCAAGGGCGTGCTGTGGCTGCTGCGCATCAAGATCGAAACCGACCAGAGCACGCAGAAAATGACCATAGAGGAACTGCGCGGACTGGTTCTGGATGCGGAGCATTTCCTGCCGCGCAAGCATCAGAAAATGCTGCTCAACCTGGTCGATCTTGAGCGCATCACGGTGAACGACGTGATGGTGCCGCGCAACCAGATCGAGGCGCTGGATATCAATGCCGACGAAAACGAACTGCGCGAGCAGATCATCACCTGCCACCACACCCTGCTGCCGGTTTACGCCGACACGCACAGCAACATCATCGGCATACTGCACATCAAGCGGGTCCCGGCGCTGCTCCAGGAAACGACGCTGGATCTGACAAGGCTGCGTGAAATCCTGAACGATCCCTATTTCATTCCGTCCGACACACCGCTGCTCAAACAGCTGCAGCAATTCCAGGAGCGCCATGCGCGTCTCGGCATGGTGGTGGACGAATATGGCGAACTGCTCGGGCTGGTCACACTGGAAAACATACTTGAAGAGATTGTCGGCGAATTCACGACGCAATCGCCTGCGCAATCCGGGAAATTCCTGCGCCAGGATGACGGCAGCTTCCTGCTCGAGGGCAGCAGCAGCCTGCGCGAGTTGAATCGCAAGCTGGGGCTGCATTTGCCCCTGGACGGACCGAAAACACTGAACGGACTGATACTCGATCATCTCGAGGATATTCCTGAAACCGGCACCAGTCTGAAAATCGCGGGCTATCCGATCGAGATCATCCAGACACAGGATCGCATCGTGAAAGTTGCGCGCGTATTCCCGGCCCGGCCGGATCAGAGGCAATAGGCGCGTGCCTTTACAAGAAGCGCAAAGCTCGGCATGATGCCCGCAACCTGTCTTTTTCAAACAATTTGACGAGTGCCCCAAGGGAGACACGATGGCTGTAGCACAAAGAAACCAGAAAGCAAAAGATTTTTCCTTCGCATGGGAAGGAAGGGACAAGACCGGAAAGACGGTCAAGGGCGAAATGCGCGCGCCCGGCGAAGCCAGTGCGTCCGCCTATCTGCGCCGCCAGGGTGTCAATGTAACGAAAATCAAGAAGCTGAAACGCAGCGGCAAGGCGATCAATGCGAAGGACATCACGCTGTTTACCCGCCAGCTTGCCGTGATGATGAAATCGGGCGTCCCGTTGCTTCAGGCTTTCGACATCGTCGGCAAGGGGCACAGCAACCCGTCGGTGGCCCGGCTGCTGCTCGACATCAAGACCGACGTGGAAACCGGCAGCAGCCTGCAGCAGGCATTCCTTAAATATCCTCTTTATTTCGACGCGCTGTACTGCAACCTGATCGGTGCCGGCGAAGCGGCGGGTATCCTCGACGCACTGCTGGAACGCCTGGCAACCTACATGGAAAAAACACAGGCGCTCAAGGGCAAGATCAAATCAGCATTGGTCTACCCGCTCTCCATCATCGTGGTGGCGTTCCTGATCACCGCCATTATCATGATTTTCGTGATCCCGGCATTCAAGGAACTGTTCGAAGGATTCGGCGCAAGGTTGCCGGCGCCGACCCTGGTGCTAATGGGCATTTCCGATTTCTTCGTACAATACTGGTGGGCCATATTCGGCGGCATCGGCGGCGGCGGCTACGCGTTCTTCTATTTCTGGAAGCGCAGCAAGAAAATGCAGGATTTCCTGGACAAATGGTTTCTCAAACTGCCCATCTTCGGGGAATTGATCCGCAAGGCCACGATCGCCCGCTGGACGCGCACGCTGGCAACCATGTTTGCGGCAGGCGTGCCACTGGTCGAATCACTTGATTCGGTTGCCGGAGCGGCGGGCAACGCGGTCTACTACAACGCGACCAAAGTCATTCAACAGGAAGTCAGCACCGGCAGCGGCTTGACGGTCGCAATGCAGAACTCCGAGATCTTCCCGAGCATGGTATTGCAGATGTGTGCCATCGGCGAGGAAGCCGGTTCGCTGGACTCCATGCTCAGCAAGGTGGCCGATTTCTACGAGGCCGAAGTGGATGACGCGGTAACCGCGATCTCCAGCCTGATGGAACCGCTGATCATGGTGGTGCTCGGTACACTGATCGGCGGCATGGTGATCGCGATGTACCTGCCGATCTTCAAGATGGGTGAAGTCATTTGATGAACGAGCAGACGCATCGCAAAAGTCCGCGCTGCGGGCTGCAACCATTGATCCCCGATCCGACAAAATGAGACTCACCGGGCGAATATTGGCGGCCCCCCGCCGCATTTGTTGCTGCGTGCCTGATTTCCGGATCGATGGCATGCATGTCCGCCTCCACTGAATCAGCCAATATGTACACATTACCCCATCTTCTCGATACTTCACCGCTTGCGTTCACCATCATGGCAGGCGTGCTGGGCCTGATGGTCGGCAGTTTTCTCAATGTGGTGATACACCGGCTGCCGATCATGATGGAACGGGACTGGCGGCAACAATGCGCCGAGCTGTCAAACAGCGGTGAAGTTCAGCCTGAATCGGCTCCGCCATACAATCTGGTCGTTCCGGGCTCGGCCTGCCCGCACTGCAATCACCATATCAGCGCATGGGAAAACATCCCCATTCTCAGTTACGCGATGCTGCGCGGAAAATGCAGGGGCTGCGGCGCGGCCATTTCGCCGCGCTATCCCGCCGTCGAGGCGATCAGCGGCGTCCTGTGCGCGTATGCGGCCTGGCATTTCGGCTTCGGCTGGCACGCCGCCGGCGCACTGCTGCTGGTCTGGGCGCTGCTTGCGCTGACCGCAATCGACATCGACACGCAACTGTTGCCGGACGACATCACGCTGCCGCTGCTCTGGGCAGGCTTGCTGTTCAATTGTTTCGGCCTGGGCTATACCAGCCTGACCGGCGCGGTGCTTGGCGCAGTGATCGGCTACCTCGCGCTGTGGAGTGTGTACTGGCTGTTCAAGCTGGTGACCGGCAAGGAAGGCATGGGCTACGGGGATTTCAAACTGCTTGCGGCGCTGGGCGCCTGGCTGGGCTGGCAGATGTTGCCGCTGATCATATTGCTTTCGTCTCTGGTCGGCGCCGTAGTCGGCATCGCACTGATCGTGGCGTTCAAACACGGCCGCAACATACCGATCCCGTTTGGCCCCTATCTGGCGGGCGGCGGCCTGATCGCGCTGTTCTGGGGACCGCTGCTGACGCAAGGCTATCTGCGGCTGCTGGGCTAGCCATGGTGTTCTGTGTCGGCCTTACGGGCGGGATAGGCTGCGGCAAAAGCACGGTGGCGGAGCTGTTCGCCGGGCATGGCGCGGGCATCATCGACACCGACGCGATTTCACGGCAACTGACCAATTCCGGCGGGCAAGCGATCGCAGCTATCCGCGCGGAATTTGGCAATGACTACATCACTGCAGAAGGGTCTCTGGATCGTATCAGGATGCGCAAACTGATCTTTGCGGATGCAGACGCAAAACGGTGTCTGGAGCAAATTCTGCACCCGCTGATATTGGAACAGGCCAGACTGCAACTGGACCGGCTGCAGGACAGGCCCTACGTGATCATCGTCGTGCCGCTGCTGCCGGAAAGCCCGGCGTTCCAAAAACTGAGCCAGCGCATCCTGGTAGTGGATTGCGGCGAAAACACCCAGATTGCGCGCGTGAGCAGACGCAACCGGATGAGCGAGGCGGAAGTTCGCGCGATCATCGCGCAACAGACGCCGCGCGACCAGCGTCTGCGCATTGCCGATGATGTAATCCACAATGACGCAGGTCTGGACAGCCTGGCAGAACGGGTTGCCGCGCTGCACCGCAACTACTCGAGCATGCAAAGCAGCATTTGACGATGGCGGGACATTCAATATATTGTTGCAACTGATTCTTCAACAGCACATCGGGCAATAACCGCGTGATCAGCTACGAATTCCCGCTCAACGAAAAGGTACGCACCCTGCTGCGGCTCGAGGATCTGTTCGCGCGCATGACACTCTTCACCGAACACGATCATTGCATGGACCACCATATGGCGATGATCACGCTGTTCGAGATTCTCGACGTGGTCAGCCGCGCCGACCTGAAATCGGATTTGCTGAAGGAGCTGGAACGGCAGAAGCGCGTGCTGGCCGGTTTGCGCGACAATCCCGAAATTTCCGAAGACGCACTGGATGCGATCCTGGGCGAAATCGAGCAGGCCTACGGCTTGCTGCACGCAATGAGCGGGAAGATCGGCCAGCATCTGCGCGACAATGAGTGGCTGATGAGCATCAGGCAGCGCGCAGTGATGCCGGGCGGCACCTGCGAATTCGACCTGCCTTCCTATCACTACTGGCAGGAACAGGATGTAGCGACAAGACGCGATGACCTGCGCACCTGGCTGGCACCGCTGCTGCCGCTGCATACCGGCCTGAAAATCATCCTGCAGCTGCTGCGCGAAAACGGCAAGACCTTCCACTTCACCGCGCAACAGGGCACCTTCCAGCAAATGCAGGGAGGGCGTGTTTCACAATTGCTGCGCGTGCGCATCAGCAAGGAACTGGCATGCATACCCGAGGTCGGCGCGAACAAATACGCGATCAACATCCGCTTCATCTCGGCGAATTTCGCTGCGAAATCCACGCTGTTCGAACAGGACGTGCCTTTCGATCTGACCTTCTGCAATCTGTCCTCGTGACCATGAAAGAGAATCCGCCCATCGTTACCTGCCCCAGCTGTGGCAAGGAACACCGCTGGGACACCAGCAACCGCTTCCGCCCGTTCTGCAGCGAGCGCTGCAAGATGATCGACCTGGGAAAATGGGCCAACGAGGAATATCGCGTCGCCCAGCCGGCGGACCAGGACGAGCAGGAATACACCGAACCGCCTCACCAGGCCTGACGCAGCAAACTGATTCCGTGTGCGCCATGCTGCCATGCGGTCTGCATGTCGGCAGTTGTCAAACCCCCCAGCGCATACACCGGAATAATCGCACCCGCCGCGATCGCCGCGAAGTTGTCCCAGCCCAGATGCGGCGCGCCCGGATGCGACTGCGTCGCCAGCACCGGGCTCAGCAGCGCGAAATCGCAGCCCAGCGCCTCGGCGCGGCGCAGCTCTTCCGCGGTGTGACAGGAAGCCGCGCACCATTCCACATCGGGCCGCTCGCTCAATCCGGCCAGTTGCACACCGGTCAGCTGCACCCCGTCCGCGCCGATTTCCCTGCATAACTCGATGTCGGCATTGATGATCAGCCGCGCTTCATGCTGGCGCAGCAGCGGCAGCATCTTCAGCGCCAGCGCGCGCAATGCGTCGCGCGAATAATCCTTCTCGCGCAATTGCACCAGCCGCAAGCCATTTTTCAGCGCTGCTTCCAGCCGCAGCATGAATTCCTGCTCGCCCAGCTCGGCCACATTGCTGATCGCATACAGGTCAGGCAACGACAGCGAGCGCATGATCGGCCCGTTGGCCGGCAGCACCGGCTCGACCGAGACATCATGCACATGCTGCCATGAGAACTGCTGCCCCTCGTGCGGATGCAGCTCGCCGCTCCAGGCCGTCACGCGAAAAAAATGCAGCCGCACTGTCGCATGCGGGTAGGTGTACACGCGGGTCAGCCACGGATAGGAAGTTTGAACTTCTATTCCCAGTTCCTCGCGCAACTCGCGCACCAGCGCATGATGCGGCGTTTCGCCGGATTCGATCTTGCCGCCTGGGAATTCCCAGTAGCCGGCCCAGATTTTGTCGGGGGGACGTTGGGCTAACAGGAATGTCCCGTCTGGGCGTTGTAATACGGCGGCGGCGACTTCGACGATTTTTGTTTTTTCGGTTGATGTGTTCAAAGAAACCTCATACTTGCATATCCGTTCGTGGTGAACTTGTCGGACCAAGAATGACAAAAACAAAACCGCCGGGGGTAGCCCGGCAGCTAGTCACTTTTTTTCTTGGCAAGACAAGAAAGGTAACTGGCGTGCGGGCCACACCCCGCGACTTTGATGTTAGGTTACGCGATAAAACCGCTAACCCAAACTACTGCCGCCCTGCCCAATCCCTCGCAAACTGCCACCCCACCCGCCCGCTCCTGGAACCCCGCTGGATGCTCCATTGCAAAGCCTCCTGTCGCGCGGCTTCGTCAAATTCGGCAGTCACACCGAAATGCTTGAGCCAGTGCGCAACGATGTCCAGATACTCGTCCTGCGAGAACGGATAGAACGACACCCACAGCCCGAAACGTTCCGATAGAGAAACTTTCTCTTCGACGCTCTCGCCCGGATGAATTTCGTCGCCGACATATTTTGTCGCAAGATTGTCCTGCATCGATTCCGGCATCAGGTGGCGGCGGTTCGATGTCGCGTAAATCAGCAGGTTGTCGGAGAACGCGACCAGCGATCCGTCGAGCGCAGCCTTCAGCGCCTGGTAGCCGGGCTCCTCGGAGTTGAACGACAGGTCGTCGCAATACAGAATGAACTTTTCCGGCCTGCCGGCAACCAGCGGGATGATGTGCGGCAGGTCGGAGAGTGCCGGCTTGCCGACTTCGATCAGGCGCAAGCCATCCGCCGCATATTCGTTGAGCAGTGCCTTGACCAGCGAGGATTTTCCGGTGCCGCGCGATCCGGTGAGCAGCACGTTGTTCGCCGGCTTGCCCTGCACGAACTGCCGGGTGTTCTGCGCGATCAGCTGCTTCTGGTTATCGATGCCGAGCAGGTCGGTCAGGCCGATGCGGTGCGGATGGGAAACTGGAGCCAGCCGGCCCTGCTCCCAGCGGAATGCATGCGCGGCATCCCAGTCAGGCGCGCTTCCCGATGTGGTCCTGGGCAGGATGCGCTCAAGTTTTTCCATCAACCGTTCGGCGTGGTCGAGTAGTCGGTCAAGTTTATCCATTCAATGCTCCACTCTAAAACCCGTCGCGAGCAGACCAATATGCAAGGCGCAGTGTAGCGCGCGACTAAGACAAACCTACAGGGTAGGCAAGGATGCGCGCGACACTGCAACACTGCAGATTGATCGCGCAGCAGGAATTTCAGCTTCGGTAGCTGGCGTTGATCTTTACGTAGTCATACGAGAAATCGCAAGTCCACAGCGTGGCTTGCGCCGCGCCGCGATCCAA